>NZ_JBFAIV010000003.1:0-399211 GCF_040654875.1 Streptomyces sp. NPDC050610
CACGGGCCCGTAAATCATGCAGCCCCGTAGGGACCCCACCGCCCCGTACCCGACCCGGCACCGCACCCGGCGCGCAGCACCCACACCCCGCACCCGGCGCGCAGCACCCGCACCCCGGCCGGTGAGGCCGTGCAGCCCTCAGCCGCCGTTCTCGGTCAGGCGCTTGCGCTCGGCGGCCGCCTCGGCGACCCGGCCGCGGGTGGCGAACCAGCCGGCGACCAGGCCGGCGGCGAGGATCGGGATGATCATGACCGTGCGCCGGCCGACGCCGCCGTCGTACCACATGAGCACGATCACGCCGAGCAGGAAGGCGATCGTGACGATGTCGGTGACCGGCGTGCCGGGGAGGCGGAACTTCGGCCGTTCCAGCAGGCCCCGCCGGGCCTGGCGCACGAAGGCCAGGTGGCACAGCATGATCATGCACCAGGCGCTGACGACGCCGAGCGCGGCGATGTTGATGACGATCTCGAACGCGTCTTTCGGCAGCCAGTAGTTGAGCCCGACGCCGAGCACGCCGACGCACGAGGTGAGCAGGATCCCGCCGTACGGCACCTGGTGACGGTTCATCACGCCGGTGAACTTCGGGGCGGAGCCGGACATCGCCATGGAGCGCAGGATGCGACCGGTGGAGTACAGGCCGGAGTTGAGGCTGGACATCGCCGCGGTCAGTACGACCAGGTTCATCACATCGCCGGCGGCCGGCACGCCGACGTTGGACAGGACGGTCACGAACGGGCTCTCGTTGGCGGAGTACCCCTTCCACGGCATCAGGAGCGCGAGCAGCACCACGGAGCCGACGTAGAAGACGCCCACCCGCCACATGATGGAGCGCACGGCCTTGGGCACGATCCGCTTCGGATCATTGGTCTCGCCTGCGGTGACGCCGACCATCTCGACGGCGGAGTAGGCGAAGACGACGCCTTGCAGGACGACCACCACCGGCAGCAGGCCGACCGGGAAGATGCCGCCGTTGTCGCTGATGACGCTGAGGCCCGGGGTGTGTCCGCCGACCTTGTGGCTGGTGGCCAGCAGGAAGATGCCGATGCACATGAACGCGACGAGGGCCGCGACCTTGATGATCGAGAACCAGAATTCCAGCTCACCGAAGATCTTCACCGAGATGAGGTTGACCGCGAGGACGACGGCGAGGGCGATGAGGGCCATCACCCACTGCGGAATGCTGGTGAACAGGGACCAGTAGTGGGTGTAGAGCGCGATGGCGGTGACGTCCGCGATGCCGGTGGTCGACCAGTTGAGGAAGTACATCCACCCGGCGACGTACGCGCCCTTCTCGCCGAGGAATTCACGGGCGTAGCTGACGAAGGAGCCGGAGGACGGGCGGTGCACGACCATTTCGCCCAGGGCGCGCACGACGAAGAAGGCGAACAGGCCGCAGACGGCGTACGCGATGGCCAGCGCGGGTCCGGCGGAGGCGAGCCGGCCGCCGGCGCCGAGGAAGAGGCCGGTGCCTATCGCGCCGCCGATCGCGATCATGTTCACATGGCGGTGCTTGAGCCCTTTGCTGTATCCGGCGTCCCCGGCGTCGACCGGGGGCGCACTTCCCCCGTCCGGAGGTTGTGGCGTGTCGTCCTGGACGGTTTCGGTGCGCACTGTGGTGTCTCGCCTTCGGTCAGGTGATGTCGTGCTGTCACCCGTGCCCCGCGCGTCACACGGGGCGGGTCAGCGGCACACCTTCCCCCTGTAGCCGCGCACCTGTCTGTGTGCTGGATCACACTGCGGCGGGACGCTCACTGGCTTGCGCGCATATGTCGAGAATCGGATGCGCGGAACCTCAAGGGCGGCTCAAGCCCGGGCGGCGCCACGATGACCGCGGCACCCGCTGCCGCCTGCACGCTCTCGGCGCAGGTCTTCTTTCACAACTCTGGTGAGACAGCAATACTGTTCAACATGCATGAGTCCGCGACCGACCTCACCGTCGACGAGCTCGCCGCCCGCGCGGGCGTCACGGTCCGCACCATCCGTTTCTACAGCACGCGCGGACTGCTGCCCCCGCCCGAGATCGGCCCCCGCCGCATCGGCCGCTACGGTCCGGACCACCTCTCCCGGCTGGCGCTCATCGAGGAGTTGCAGCACCAGGGCATGACGCTGGCGGCTATCGAGCGCTATCTGCGGCAGCTGCCGCCCGACCTCAGCGCCCAGGATCTCGCCATCCACCGGGCGCTGGTCGCCACTTGGGCGCCCGACCAGGCGGAGAAGGCGACGCTGCGCCAACTGGAGCGCCGGGTGGGGCGTGAGCTGACCGGGCAGGACCTGGACCGCCTCGCGGCGATGAGCGTGCTGGTGCGGACCGAGGAACCGGACGTCTTCCAGGTCGATCCGGGGCTGCTGCACCTCGGGGTGCGGCTGCTGGACGTACCGATCGCCCTGGAGACGATCCTGGCGGCCCGTACGGTCCTGCTCCAGCACACCCGCTCGACGGCGCGCGAGCTGACGCGGCTCTTCCATGACGAGGTGTGGGGCCCGTACCGGGAGCGGGAGCCGGAGCCGGACGCGGAGCAGGTGGCGGCGATGAAGTCGCTGTCGGCGCATATGCAGCCGCTGGTGGTCCAGGCGCTGGTGACGGCCTTCCAGAGGTCGCTGAAAGAGGAACTCCGCGCGACATACGCGGAGGAGTGAGCGGACGGTCAATACGGCAACGGGAAATCCCCATTCCTGGTCGGCGACTTCGCGGCCCTACGTATGGAAATGACGTGGAGGTTGCACGCATGGAAAACCCTTTGCCGAGTCTTTAAATAGGGCGTCATTCGGTTAATTGCGGATGCGCGATGTAGATTCCTTCACGTGTTGCGCACTATTCTGCAGACAGCACGCGGATCTCGCCGTGTCCGCATGCCATCAGGAAGGAACTTCCGTCGATACGCCGCGCGCGCGGCATTCGCGTCACAAACCTCGGCGCACCCCCGGCCGAAGCCGGATACCGTCCCCATCCCCACCTGCGGGCCGCCGAGTTCTCCTGACGCGCGGCATCGACTCCGGCTTCGGCGAATCGGCCGCGACCGACGGCGCCACGGGAGCGCTCCCGCAACAAGTGGGCGCGGACCTGTGACGCGACGGCCGGTACACCCGTCCTCTTCAGCGCCGGCTGATGACCGCCTGCTTCCCTCTCGCTCCACCTCTGTCGCCACAGCAGCGCGGAGGAACGGCCCGCTCGCGTTCCTCCCTTCCCCCTGGACCACCGATGACCCCGATAACCGACACCGCTCCGAGCAGACCCGTCACGCAGGCGGTCGTGCAGACGCGACTGGATTCGCTCACGGGGCTGCGCTGGTACGCCGCGCTGCTCATCTTCTGCTACCACTTCGCCCACGAGTCGGGTTACACCACCTCGGCGCACCGCGCCGAGATACTGAAGAAGATCACGCTGGGCGGTCCTTCCGCGGTCTCACTGTTCTTCATTCTGTCCGGATTCGTACTGGTCTGGTCGGCACGGATCGGCGACAGACCAGGCAGCTTCTGGAGACGCCGGTTCGCCCGCATCTACCCCAGCCATGCCGTGACGTTCCTCGTGGCCGCGCTGCTGCTGGTATGGGAGGGGAAGCCGCTGATCTCGTCCATCGCCCTGGGAAACCTGAGCCTGACCCAGGCGTGGATACCGAACCGCGCTGACTGGTGGTTCGGCTTCAACGGCGTCTCCTGGTCACTGAGCTGCGAGTTCTTCTTCTACTTCTGCTTCCCGTTCCTGGTCCCGCTGCTCCGCCGCCTCTCCGTCCGCGGCCTGTGGACCACGCTGATCGCCGGCAACCTCGCCGTCATACTGTTCCCGTTCCTGACGAACTTCCTGGAAGGCGCGACGGGCTGGAACTCGAAGTACCTCATCTACATGCTGCCGCCCGTGCGCCTGGTCGAGTTCGCGATCGGCATCGTCCTCGCACTCCTCGTCAAGGGCGGTCACTGGCGCGGCCCCGGAACGGTCGTCAGCCTCGTACTCTCCGGCATAGCCGTCTTCGTACTGTCGCTCGCCGTTCCCTACGTATTCCATTGGAACGCGTGCACCGTGATTCCTTACACCTTCCTTATAGCCGCATTGGCCCGCAACGACGTCAGGGGAAAACGGTCCCTCCTCCGCCACCCCGTCCTGGTGTACCTGGGGGAGGTTTCCTTCGCCTTCTACCTCACTCACGAAATGGTTATATTCGGCCTCAACTACTTCCTGGCCCCCCACCCCCTGTCACCATTCGCCCAGGGCGCCCTGGTCATGGCGATCTCCTTCGTAAGCGCCGTCCTCCTCCACGCCTACGTGGAGAAACCCTGCGTGAAACTCCTCATGGCACGCCGCCGGGCCCGACCACAGCCCGCGTGAACCATGCGGCATGCCGGCGTTGACCCGAGGAGCCGGTTCAGCCCCCGAGACGGTGGGCGAGGCCGAGCAGATCCGGCAGGTGCAGCACCCGCCCCCCGAACCCCGGGAGGGGGACGTGCAGCTGCCGGGTCCAGCGTGCGGGGACAGCGTCCAGTCCGTAGTACGCCCCCGCCAGACCTCCGGTCACCGCGGCGACGGTGTCCGTGTCGCCGCCGAGGTCGATCGCCGCGCGTATCGCGTCCTCGAAAGTGCCGGTGGTGCGCAGAGCCCAGACGGCCGAGCCCAGGCAAGGCCAGACCGCGCCGTTGAACTCGGTCGCGTCGTCGGGGTGCCAGTCGGGAGCGAGGTTCGAGGCGTAGTGCTCGCGGTGGTCGGGGTGAACGAGAGCCAGGGCGTCCGGGAGCGCGGTGAGGGGGTCGGCGCCGTCGAGCGCGACGCGGATGAGTTCGTGGAAGACGGCGGTTCCTTCCCAGGCCGCGCGGTCGCCGTGGGTGAGGGCGGCGATGCGGCGGGCCGCTTCCATGGTGGCCTCTCGGCCGGCCGTCGCGAAGTGGACCGCGGCGGTCGAGGCCCGCATCAGAGAGCCGTTCCCCGCCGCTCGCCGGTTGACCCGGAAATGGGCGGCGGCCGCGAGGTCCCAGGGCTCTCCGTTGGTCAGGACGTCCTCGGTCTGCAGGCCGATGTCCTTCGGTTCGGACGCCGCCCACCGCTGGAAGCGGGTGAAGATGTCCGGCAGGTCCAGCCCGCCCCGCTCCAGCAGTGACTCCGCGACCAGGACGGCCATCTGCGTGTCGTCGGTGGCCTCGCCCGGGTCCCAGCCGCCGCCACCGCTCATCTCGTCGCCGGCGCCGGGCACGGGAAACCGTGCGGAGAACGCTCCTCGGGGGCCGAATTCGAAGGGGCCGCCGAGGGCGTCGCCCACCGCTGAGCCGATGACCGTCCCGGCGGCTCGCTGGATCCGCTGCATGCGCGCAGGCTATCCGTGGCGCTTCGACGGCCCGCCGGTGGACGCGGGCGGGCCGCGCTACTCGTCCGTGAACCGCTCCCCCGCCTCCGCCTTCGCGAGCAGCAGGGCCGGCGGGGCGAAGCGGGCCCCGTACGTCTCCTGGAGTTCGCGGGCGCGGGCTACGAAGCCGGGGAGGCCGCCCTCGTAGCCGTTGATGTACTGGAGTACGCCGCCGGTCCAGCCGGGGAAGCCGATTCCGAGGATGGAGCCGATGTTGGCGTCGGCGACCGAGGTCAGGACGTTCTCCTCCAGGCAGCGGACGGAGTCGAGTGCTTCGGAGAACAGCATCCGCTCCTTCATGTCCTCGAAGGGGATCGGGGCCGCGCCGGGGCGGGCGAAGTGTTCGCGCAGGCCGGGCCAGAGGCCCGTGCGCCTGCCGTCGGCGTAGTCGTAGAAGCCCGCGCCGCCGCTCCGTCCGGGCCGGCCGAACTCGTCCACCATCCGGTCGATGACGGCGTCGGCGGGGTGCTCGGTCCAGGCGCCGCCCGCCTCCTCCACCGCCTGCCGGGTCGCGTCGCGGATCTTGCGGGGCAGGGTGAGGGTCAGCTCGTCCATCAGGGAGAGGACCTTCGCCGGGTAGCCGGCCTGGGCGGCGGCCTGTTCCACCGAGGCGGGGTCGGCGCCTTCGCCGATCATCGCGACGCCCTCGTTGATGAACTGGCCGATGACGCGCGAGGTGAAGAAGCCGCGCGAGTCGCCCACGACGATCGGCGTCTTGCGGATCTGGCGTACCAGGTCGAAGGCGCGTGCCAGCGCCTCGTCCCCGGTCCGGCCGCCCTTGATGATCTCGACGAGCGGCATCTTGTCGACGGGCGAGAAGAAGTGCAGTCCGATGAAGTCGCGCTGCCGCTCGACGCCCTCGGCGAGGTCGGTGATGGGCAGCGTGGAGGTGTTGGAGCACAGCAGCGCGTCGGGCTCGACAATGTGCTGGATCTCCTGGAAGACCTTGTGCTTGAGGGCGGCGTCCTCGAAGACGGCCTCGATGACGGCGTCGCACCCGGCGAGGGCCTGCGGGTCGGCGGTCGGGGTGATGCGGGCGAGGAGCGCGTCGCGCTTCGCCTCGGTCGTACGGCCGCGGGAGAGCGCCTTGGCGAGCAGCTTCTCGGAGTACGCCTTGCCCTTGGCGGCGGCCTCGGGGGTGACGTCCTTCAGTACGACCTCGATGCCGGCGCGGGCGCAGGAGTAGGCGATGCCCGCGCCCATCATCCCGGCGCCCAGCACGGCGACCTTGCGGACGGTGCGCGGTGCCGGTCCGGCCGGGCGGCTGGCGCCGGAGTTGACGGCCTGGAGGTCGAAGAAGAACGCCTGGATCATGTTCTTGGCGGTCTGGCCGGTGACCAGGTCCACGAAGTAGCGGCCCTCGATGGTCTGCGCGGTCTCGAAGTCGACCTGGGAGCCCTCGACGGCGGCGGCGAGGATGTTGCGCGGGGCCGGGTAGGGCGCGCCGCCGGTCTGCTTGCGCAGGTTGGCGGGGAACGCCGGGAGGTTGGCGGCGAAGCGCGGGTTCGCCGGGGTGCCGCCGGGGATCTTGTAGCCCTTGACGTCCCAGGGCTGCTGGGAGTCGGGGTGGGCGGCGATGAAGTCGCGGGCTTTGGCGAGCAGTTCCTCGGGGGTGGCCGCCAGTTCGTGGATCAGCCCGGCGTCCAGCGCGCGCCTGGGCGTGTACTGCGTGCCCTGGAGGAGCACCTTGAGGAGCGCGTCGGCGATGCCGAGGAGCCGTACCGTGCGGGTGACGCCGCCGCCGGCGGGGAGCAGCCCGAGGGTGACCTCGGGCAGGCCGATCTTGGAGCCGGGCGCGTCGAGGGCGACGCGGTGGTGGCAGGCGAGCGCGATCTCGTAACCGCCGCCGAGGGCCGCCCCGTTGATGGCGGCGACGACGGGGACGCCGAGGGTCTCGATGCGGCGCAGGTCGTGCTTGATGCCCATGCTCGTGTCGAACGCCCGCTGCGCCTCGTCGGGCGTGATGGCGATGAGGTCGTGCAGGTCGCCGCCGGCGAAGAAGGTCTTCTTGGCGGAGGTGAAGACGACGCCGCGCACGGTCTCCCGCTCGGCCTCCAGCCGGTCGGCGACGGCGTGCAGGGACGCCTGGAACGCCGCGTTCATGGTGTTGGCGGACTGCGCGGGGTCGTCGAGGGTCAGGGTGACGACGCCGTCGCCGTCCTGCTCCCAGCGGATGGTGCTGCTCTGGCTCATGTCACGGTCTCCGTATGAGGTTCGGGGGGGGCGGGCGGCGGTCAGCGCCGTGCCGGGGGCCGGGCGCCGGCGCTCACAGGCGCTCGATGACGGTGGCGACGCCCATGCCGCCGCCGACGCAGAGCGTGATGAGGCCGTACCGCTTGTCCTGCCGTTCCAGCTCGTCGACGAGCGTGCCGAGGATCATCGCGCCGGTCGCGCCGAGCGGGTGGCCCATGGCGATCGCGCCGCCGTTGACGTTGATCTTGTCGAGCGGCAGCTCCATCTCGCGCGCGAAGCGCAGCACCACGGCCGCGAAGGCTTCGTTGATCTCGACGAGGTCGATGTCGTCGATGGTCAGGCCCGCCTTGGCGAGGGCCTTGCGGGTGGCGGGCGCGGGGCCGGTGAGCATGATGGTGGGCTCGGAGCCGGAGACGGCCGCGGAGACGATACGGGCGCGGGGCGCGAGCCCGTACCGCTCGCCGACCTCGCGGTTGCCGATGGCGACGAGGGCCGCGCCGTCCACGATGCCGGAGGAGTTGCCCGCGTGGTGGACGTGGTCGATCCGCTCGACCCAGTGGTACTTCTGGAGCGCTACGGCGTCGAAGCCGCCCGCGTCGCCGATCGCCGCGAAGGACGGCTTGAGCGCGGCCAGCGACTCGGCGGTGGTGCCCGGCCGGATGTGTTCGTCGCGGTCGAGGACGAGGAGGCCGTTGCGGTCCCGTACGGGCACGACGGAGCGGTCGAACCTGCCGTCCTTCCAGGCCGCCGCGGCACGTTCCTGGGACAGCGCGGCGAAGGAGTCGACGTCGCGCCGGGAGAACCCCCCGACGGTGGCGATGAGGTCGGCGCCGATGCCCTGCGGCACGAAGTCCGTCGCGAAGCCGGTCATGGGGTCCGCGAACCAGGCACCGCCGTCGGAGGCCATCGGGACCCGGGACATCGACTCGACGCCGCCCGCCAGCACCAGGTCCTCCCAGCCGGAACGGACCTTGGCGGCAGCCATGTTGACGGCTTCGAGCCCGGAGGCACAGAAGCGGTTCTCCTGTACGCCCGCGACGGTGTCGGGCAGCCCGGCGGCGACGGCGGCGATCCGGGCGATGTCGGACCCCTGGTCGCCGACCGGGCTGACGACGCCGAGCACGATGTCGTCGACGGCGGCCGGGTCGAGGCCGGGGAAGCGGCGGCGCAGCTCGTGGATGAGGCCGACGACGAGGTCGATGGGCTTGGTGCCGTGCAGCGCGCCATTGGCCTTGCCGCGGCCGCGCGGGGTGCGGATCGCGTCGTATACGTACGCTTCGGTGCTCAAGGTCTCGGGCCTTTCGGGAGGGATGGGGATCAGGGGGCTCGGGACGGCTCAGGGTTCCAGAGGATTCGGGAGACGGGAGAGCTCGGGAGAGCCTCGGACGGACGGGGACCGGCCGACGGTGTCCTTCACGGTCCCGGTGGTGCCGCCGTCATGGTCCCGGTGGTGCCGCCGTCGATCGTCTGAATCCGGCCGTCGGTGCTCACCCTCCCCCAGTCGTTCAAGGCCGGTCGAGGTCCGGCAGGTCCCAGTCGCGCGCCACGTCGGCGGTGTCCGCGCCGGGCCGGGACGGCGGCCTGCGTACGGCGCCGGGCGTGGCCGAGAAGCGCGGGGCGGGCGCGGGCTGGGTGATGCCGCCGTGGTCCACGAAGGTGCCGCGGGCCGCGAGGTGCGGGTGGGCGGGGGCCTCGCGCAGCGAGAGCACCGGGGCGACGCACGCGTCCGAGCCGGCGAACACGGCGGTCCACTCCGCGCGCGTACGGGCTCTGAACCGGTCGGCGACGGCGGTGCGCAGCTCGGCCCAGCGGGCGGGGTCGTCGCGGGCGGGCGCCTGGTCGGCGATGCCGAGGAGCTCCGTGAACTCGGCGTAGAAGCGCTTCTCCAGCGCGCCGACCGCCATGTATCCGCCGTCGGCGGTCTCGTACGTGCCGTAGAACGGCGCTCCCCCGTCCAGCAGGTTGGCGCCGCGTCGGTCCTGCCAGCCGCCGGCCGCCAGCATGCCGTGGATCATCGCGGTGAGGTGCGCGGTGCCGTCGACGATGGCGGCGTCGACGACCTGGCCCTCCCCGGTGGTGCGGGCGTGCTGGAGGGCCGCGAGCACGCCGATGACGAGGTAGAGGGAGCCGCCCGCGTAGTCCCCGACGAGGTTGGCGGGGACGGCCGGGGGGCCGTCGGCGGGGCCGATCATGCCGAGGGCGCCGGTGATGGCGATATAGCCGATGTCGTGTCCGGCGGTTTCGGAGAGGGGGCCCTGCTGGCCCCAGCCGGTCATCCGGCCGTAGACGAGCCGGGGGTTGCGGGCGAGGCAGTCCTGGGGGCCGACGCCGAGCCGTTCGGCGACGCCTGGCCGGTAGCCCTCGATGAACACGTCGGCGCGCTCGGCGAGTTCGAGGGCGGCCCGGACGCCGGCCGCCGTCTTGAGGTCGAGGATCACGGAGCGCTTGTTGCGGTTGGTGATGTCGTACGCCGGGTCGATGGCCAGGCCGGCGCCGTCGGGGCGGTCGACGCGCACGACGTCGGCGCCGAGGTCGGCGAGGAGCATGGCGGCGAACGGGCCCGGCCCGATTCCGGCGAGCTCGACCACTCGCACTCCGGCGAGCGGACCGGCGAACGGGCCGCTGTGTGTCGCTGTCATCCAGCCCCCAGCCATATGACACAACTGCTGTAACACTTGCGATGTTAAGAACGCGTTCCACTTTCCACAAGCCCCGGCCACCGCGCGTACGGCGAAATCCCGCCGCCGGTTGCGGCCTTGGCCGACTCCCGCGACACCTGCCTGGTCAGCCCGGCGAACGCCCCGTCAGCCCGCGTCCGGCTCCAGCCCGCCGCCCGCCGGAGCCCGCGGCGCGTCGGGCACCAGGTGGTCCTGGCCGCCCGCCCGGTCCGTGAGCCGGGCCAGCCGGCTCGGCACCCCGAAGCCGACCAGCACGATCACCACTAGGGTCAGCCCGAAGGTGAGCACGGCGAGCGCCCGGCCCAGTTCCATGCCCTGCGCCAGCCGAGCGCCGAGCACCGGCGCGACCGCGCCGCCCAGCGCGCCCGTGTTGTAGACGAAGCCGAGCGACGCGGCCCGGCTCTCGGTCGGGAAGTGTCCCGCGATGTACTTCGGCAGAATCCCGGAGATGCCCTGACTCAGCGCCAGCAGGCAGAACAGCAGCACCCCGAGCCCCACCAGGCTGCCCCGCACCGCGAAGACGGGGAAGACGAAGACCAGCGAGGCGAGCAGCGTGCAGGCGTACGCGCGCCGGGTGCCGATCCAGTCCCCGACGAAGCCCGCGAGGACACACCCGGCCATCGTGCCGAAACCGGCATAGAACATCACGTCGGCGACCTGCCCGGGCCGGTAGCCCAGTTCCGTCTTCAAGTAGGTCGGCAGCAGCGCCTGGATGGGCCAGCTGTAGAGGAAGGCGCAGAACACAGTGATCATCAAAGACACGTACAGAATCCAGCGCCGACGGCCGCCGAGCTGCGCGCCGAAGGCCAGCAGGGAACCGGCCGCGACCACCGCCAGCCAGGGCACCAGCCCCGCGCCGACGGGCGTGAAGACGCAGAACAGCGATCCCCCGGCGGCGGCCGTCAACGCGAGGTTGAGCGCGGTGCGGCGGCGGCCGGTGAACAGCGCGCCGAACGGATTGGGCCGCGCCGCACCCGCCGCCGCCCGCTCCCCCACCCGCGCGTGCCACTCCGCGGCCTCCGGCAGCGCGCGCCGCAGCCAGAGCGCGAGGAACACCGGCAGCACGCCGATCCAGAACATCCAGCGCCAGCCCCAGTTCGGCACCACCCACTGGTACAGCTCGGCGGCCAGCACCGAGCCCGCCGAGAAGCCGGAGATCAGAAAGCCGGAGGCGCGGTGGCGCAGCCGGACGGGCCAGCTTTCCAGGACGTACGTGGCGGAGGCGCTGTACTCCCCCGCCATGCCCATCCCGATCAGCAGCCGCGCCATGAACAGGCTGCTGTACCCCCACGCGAAGCCGCAGGCGAAGGTGCCGAGGGAGTAGAGCAGAATGCTGGCGATCATGGCGGGTTTTCGTCCGTAGCGGTCGCCCAGCGCACCGAGCAGCGCCCCGCCGAGCCAGCGGGTGATGAAGGCCCCGGAGACGAGGCTCGCGGCCTCGACGCCGGAGAGCCCGAACTCGTCGGCGATCTCGGTGAGCACGAGGGTGATCAGGACGAAGTCGAACCCGTCGAGCAGATAGCCCGTCCAGGCCGCGGCCAGGGACTTCCACTGGGCCCCGGACACCTCGCGGTACCAGGGCCGCGCCCTCACGACAGGCCGCCCTCGTCGAGGAGTTGGCGCACGGACTTGACGGCGGAGGCCGGCAGCGGGATCTGCGGCGCGGCGGTGAGCGGGCAGTCGATGACGCCGAGCAGATGCAACGCGGCCTTGAACGCGCCGAGCCCGGCGGAGCTGCCGCCCATCAGCGCCGGATCGCCCGCGTCGGTGATGGCGAACAGGGCGGTGAGCCGGTCCTGTTCGGCGGCGGCCTCGCTCCACCGGCCGGCGCGGGCCTGCCGGTAGAGCCGTACGTAACCGGCCGGATCGACGTTGCCCAGCCCCGGTACGGCCCCGTCGGCGCCCGCCAACAGGGCCCCGTCGACGGTGGTTTCGGAGCCCGTGAGGACGGAGAAGCGGCCGCGCAGACCTCGGCGGCCCGCCTCGACGAGGAAGCGGCGCAGCGCCCCGTCGTCACCGCTGCTGTCCTTCAGACCGGCGAGGGTGGAGTCCTCGGCGAGCGGCAGGAGCGTCGCGGCGGTGAGTTTGGTGTGCACGGCGGCGGGGTTGTCGTAGGCGAAGAGCGGCAGGTCGACGCTGTCACGGAGGCGTCGGAAGTGGCCGGAGATCTCGGCGGGGTGCGTACGGGTGAAGAAGGGTGCGGTGGCGACGATCCCGTCCGCGCCGAGGCCGGCCGCGGCGCGGGCCTGGTCGATGACGCGGGCGGTGGTCATGTCGACGGCCCCGGCCAATACGGGCACCCGGCCGTCGACCGCCGCGACGACGGTGGCGAGTGCGGTGCGGCGCTGCGCGTCGCTCAGATAGGCGGTCTCCCCGCTGGAGCCCAGCGCGAAGACGGCGTCCACTCCGGCGCCGACGGTCCGGTCGACCAGGGCGGCGAGGGACGCGGTGTCGATGTCGCCGGCCGGGGTCAGAGGGGTGCAGAGCGGAGGGACGATGCCGGACAGGGGGGTGGGGAGGCGCATCGCGAGGTCCAGCTTTCCGGTGGGAGGCGGGGGCGTTGGAAAACGGCGGCGGATATGGAGCAGCGGGATTCGGGGAGGGGCGGGGATTCGGGGGACGGTGAAATTCGGAGGGATCGGAATCAGGACCGGGGATCGGCATCGGCATCGGCATCGACATCGGCATCGGCATCGGCATCGGCATCGGCATCGGCATCGGAGGATGTGGAGGGGTGGGGGATACGGGGCGGCGGAATTCAGGGGTGGTGGATGAGTTCCGTAATACCGCCATTTCAGGGACATGGGACGTCCTACCTCTGAGGCTGAATCTGACCCAGGGCCGGTCTACTGTCAAGGTTTTCGGTGCGGCGTCGGCGCGCCTTCGAGCACTTCGCCGAAGGCTCCAGGACTCCGGCCGATATCCGCCGGCGCTCGCGCGAACCCGTACGCAGCATGGGCGGCATGAGCGATCAGTACGAGATACGGGCCATCGACCCGCACACCCTCAAGGAGCTCCGCGTCCGCGACGACGCGGGCAACGCGCCGCGACCCGTCACCGAGGACGGCGAGGGCGGCAACCCGCTGCGCTGCTGCCTGGGCCGCAGCGAGCCCGGCGAGAGCCTGGCGCTGGTGTCGTACGCGCCGCTGCGGCGCTGGGCGCACGAGACGGCCGCCGAGCCCGGCCCGTACAACGAGGTCGGCCCGGTCTTCATCCACCCCGGCGACTGCGGGGGCTGGGCGGGCGACGCCTTCCCCGACACCATGCGCGGCACCCGCCGCGTCCTGCGCGCCTACACCGCGGAGGGCTCCATCCTGGGCGGCCGCCTCATCGACGGCGAGAGCGCCGGAGCCGACGCCGGCCTGACGATCGAGCGCGGCCTGGCCGAACTGTACGAGAACCCGCTGGTGGCGGCCGTGCACGTACGGGCGGTGGAGTTCGGCTGCTTCTTGGTGGAGACGCGCCGCGCCTGATTCCTCGTGGAGCTGCGCCGTGTCTGGTCCCTGGTGGAGACGCGCCGCGCCTGACCCCCGGTGGAGACGCGCCACACCTGACCCCTGGTGGAGACGCGCCGCGTCTGATCCCCGGTGGAGACTCCCCGCACTCTGACGCGACACCCACCTGACAGTGCGTCAGGGCCGCGCCGGGCCCAGTGCCCGGCGGGCGCGGTCGATCAGGGCTCGGGCCGCCGGGCTGGCGGGGCCCTCGCTCCGCCAGGCCAGGGCCAGCCGGCCGCGCAGTTCGGGACCCGTGAAGGTGATCGTGTGCAGCGTCGCCCGGTGGTAGGCGGCGAGGGAGCCGGGCAGGATCGCCACGCCGAGGCCCCGGCCGGCGAGCTGGGCCAGGACGTTGGGGTCGCCCGCCTCGAAGGCGATGCGCGGCGCGAACCCCGCGGCGGCGCACGCCTCGTCGAGGCAGGTCCGCAGGCCCGTACCGCGCGGGAGGCTGATCAGCGCCCGGTCCCGCAGGGCGTCGAGGGCGAGTCCGGTCCGCCCGGCGAGGGGATCGCCGTGGCCGACGGCCGCGACGATCGGCTCGTCGGCGACGGTCTCGGTCCCGATGCCCTGCGGGGTGGGTCCGGCGAGCCCGATGACCGCGGTGTCGAGGCGGCCGGCGCGGAGCGCGGCGACCAGCCGGTCGGAGTTGTCCTCGACAAGGTTGATCTCCACGCCGGGGTGGTCCTCGTGGAAGTCGGCGAGCAGGTCCGGCAGGCCGAGGGGCGCGCAGGAGGTGACCATGCCGACGGCGACGCGGCCGCGCAGCAGCCCGGTGAGTTCATCGACGACGTGCCGCGCACCTGCGACGGCGGCGAGCGCGGCGCGCGCGTACGGGAGGACGGCGGCGCCGGCCCCGGTCGGACGCACCGTGCGTCCCGAGCGGTCCAGCAGGCTCTGGCCCAGCTCTCGTTCGAGCTGTCTGACCTGGGCGCTCACGCCTGGCTGCGCTACGTGCAGTTTGGCCGCGGCCTTGGTGAAGCTCGCCTCTTCGACGACGGTCACGAGGTACTCCAACTGCCTCAGTTCCATAAGTGCTGATTCTAGTAGTCAGACGATCCAGCTCTTGGACTTCTGACTGCCGGTGGACGACCGTTGACGTATCAGCCCGCCGGGCGGCAAGCCCGGTGAGCCCGAGAAACCGGACGCGAAGGGAACGCACATGACTGCCGCACGCGAGATCGCCACCCATCCCGAGGACCTGGCCCGGATGTTCGTGGAGCGGGCGAACGCGGGTGATGTCGAGGGGGTCGCGGCGCTCTACGAGCCCGACGCGGTGCTCGCCTTCCCGCCCGGCGGGCAGACCGTGGGGCGGGACGCGATCCGCGCGGCCCTTGAGCGACTGCTCGCCCCGCGCCCGCGGTTCGACCTGGAGGAGTCCATGCCCACCGTGTTCAACGGCGACCTCGCGCTCACCTCGACCCGCGCGGCGGACGGCACGGGCGGCCGGGCCCAGGTGGCGCGCCGTCAGCCGGACGGCAGCTGGCTGCGTATCCTCGACCGCCCCGAGGCAGGCTGAGGAGAAGACGGAAGGGGGCCCTGCCATGGCGGTATTCGTCCTCGTCCCCGGTGCCTGGCACGGCGGTTGGTGGTTCCAGCCGCTGGCCCGGCGGCTGCGGGAGCACGGTCACGAGGCGTACGCGGTGACGTTGACCGGCCTCGGCGAGCGGAGCCATCTGCTGGGCGGTTCGGTGAACCTCGACACCCACATCGAGGACGTCGTCGCCCTGCTGAGGAACGAGGAGATCGACAACGCCGTTCTCGTGGGCCACAGTTACGCGGGAATGGTGATATCCGGTGCCGCCGACCGGGTTCCCGGCCGGGTGGCCGCCCTGATGTACGTGGACGCGTTCGTACCGGGCGACGGGGACTCCTGCTGGAGCCTCGGCGACGAGGTGCAGCGCCAGTGGTACATCGAGGGGGCCGCGGCGGACGGCTGGTCCGTCGCTCCGCCGCCCTTCTTCGGCCCGCGGACCACCAGGCACCCGCTCGCCTCGTTCCTCCAGCCGGTCCGCCTCGCCGCGGCCCCGGACGAGGCACGGCGCAGGGACTACGTGCTGCTCACGCAGGATCCGCAGAACCCCTTCATCCGCTTCTACGGGCGGGTGCGCGCCCAACCCGGCTGGCATACCCACACCCTGCCGACCGGCCACGACGTCATGGCCGAGGCGCCGGAAGACCTTCTGGAGATCGTCCTCGGCGCCGCGGCCCGGCCGGACGGGGGTCGGCCGGGCCGCGGGCCGGTCCAGTAGCGTGGCCTCATGTTCGTACTGGAACTGACCTATACGGCCCCTCTTGAGCGCATCGACGCCGCGCTGGAGGAGCACATTGCCTGGCTCGACGCGCATTACGCGTCCGGTGTCTTCATCGCCTCCGGCCGCAAGCAGCCGCGCGACGGCGGCATCATCCTGGCCGTCGGGGAGGACCGCGGGAAGATGGCGGAGATCACCGCGAGCGACCCGTTCGTGGTGGCCGGGGTGTGCGAGTACGAGATCACGGAGTTCGTGATGACGAAGACGGCTCCGGCGCTCGACGCGTACCGGCAGCAGCTGCCGTAACCCGCCACGGCCTCCGCGACTACCGGGGACTACCGGGCCGACAGCGCGAGCCGGCCGATCCGCCCCCGTTCCCCGGCCGCCCAGCAGCCGAGGTCGGGGGCGCAGTCGACGGTGTCGTACGAGCCGGAGTCGAACCCGTGCCAGGTGCGTCCGCCGTCCACGGTGATGTCGCTGCCGGCCGGGCCGACGGCGAGCGCGACGGTGCGGGTGTGCGGCAGCCAGGCCACGCCGGAGCGGTAGGCGGCCGGCGGCCGTGCGGCGGACGCCCAGGTCGCGCCGGCGTCCCGGCTGACGGCTGCCGCCTTCGGGGACGGCTGCCCGGCGCGGTAGTCGCCGCCGACCGCGATGCCGTGCGTGCGGTCCCGGAAGGCGAGCGCGAAGGCCCCGCGCGCCGGGTCGCCCGCGGGCAAGGGGGCCTCGGCGACCGTCCAGGTGCGGCCCCGGTCGGCGGAGTGGAAGACGCGGGAGGCCGCCGCGCCGCCGGTGGCGATCCACGCGTCGCGGCTGCCGGCGGAGACCAGGCACTGGCCGCTCGCCGCGAACGCTGCCTCGCCCGGCCGGGCCGGGGGCATGCCGTCCGAGGGCAGGACGCGCCAGTTGCGGCCGCCGTCGTGTGTGGCGAGGACGCGGTACTTGCCGTCGACCGGGTCGCTCAGCGCGATGCCGTCGCGGCGGTCGAAGAAGGTCATGCAGTCGTAGAAGGCCCTGGGGTCGGCGTTGCGGAAGCTCTCCGTCCAGGTCGCGCCGCCGTCGTCCGTACGGAAGACGCGCGAGGCCGCGCCCTCGCCGATGGACAGCGCGACGGCGTGGCGGGCGTCGAACGCCTCGATGTCCCGGAACTCCAGCTCGCCCGCGCCGGGCGGCGAGACATCACGCCAGTGGCGTCCGCCGTCGAGCGTCCGCAGCACGGTCCCCTTTGTCCCGGCCGCCCAGGCGGCGGTGCGGCTGACGGCGGCGAGCCCGCGCAGCCGCGCGTCGGTGCCGCTCGGAGTGGCCCGCCACGAGAGCGGCCCCGCCTTGTCCAGGCCGCCGCCGCGCGCGGCCGGAGCGGCCTGGGCGGGTGCGGTCGGAGCGGGTGCGGCCTGGGCGGGTGCCGTGGCGGCTGTCGACACCGCCGTCCCGCAGACCGCTGCGATCACTGCACGTCTCAACATCCCCATGGCCCTCATGGCCCGGGAAGCTAGCCGACGCCGGGGGCACCCGTCCATGGGCCGAGGGGCACGTCCGACGCACACAAGGGAACCGCCCGGCTGCCTACTGGTACCAGCAGACCCTCACCTTCCAGTGACCGAGGTGGTACCACTCGCAGTGAAGCGTGGGGGTGGGCTTCGGCGTGGGCGTAGGGGTCGGCGGCTCGGTGGTGGGCGGCGGCGTCGTCGGAGGGGCCGTCGTGGGCGGCGCTGTGGTCGGAGGGGCCGTGGGGGTCGGGGGCGCGGTGGTCGGCGAGGGCGACCCCGTGGGCGTCGGACCCGTCCCCGTCGCGGTCGGGGTCGGGGTCGGGGTCGGGGTCGGGGTCGGGGTCGGGGTGGGTGTCCCGGTCGGCGTCCCCGTCGGCGTCGGAGAGGCGCTCGCCGGTAGGGTCGACGGCGGCACGACGGCGGAGGAAGAGGGCGCGGGGCCGGTCGGACCCGGGATGCCGCCGGTCCGCTCGCCGCTGCCGGGGGTGCGCTGCGCGGGCAGGGGGCGCTTCGCCCGTGCCCCGCCGCTCACCCGCTCTTCTTCTCCGGAGCCATCGGTACCGCTGTTTCCACCGTTTCCATTGGAAACGCCGGAGCCGCTGGCATCGCCGGCCGACCCGTCAGAGCCGGAAGCCCCTCCCGTACCGTCCCCACCGCCGCCGCCCGCGCCCTGCCCCGGTGCCGCACTGGCCGACGGGGCCGCCGCCCGCTGCTGCGGCAGGGTCCCCGGCCCGCCGGTCAGGGCGATGCCCGCCGCGACGGCGACGCCCGCGACGGCCACCACCCCGATCCCGGCGACCGTGGCCGCGACCGGCCCGGCCTGCCCGACCTGGCCGCGCAGCAGGTGCCGTACGGACTTCGCCGCGCCCGCCCCGGTCTGCTGACCGCTCTGCCCCGCGGCGGCCGCCGCCGCGCCCGCACCGGCGAGCGGTACCAGGAACTTCGCCGTGCCGCCCGCGAGCAGGGCCAGCAGCGCCGGGCCGACGAGCGCGGGCAGCCGGGTGTTGGCCCGCATCAGGAGGGCCATGCGGTCGCGGCAGTCGGGGCAATTGGAGACATGGGAGTCCAGCCCGTCCGCCTGCTTGGCCGACGCCGCACCCCGTACGTGGGCGGGCATCCGGTCCCAGTGCCCCTCGCAGGACGCGCTCGACGGGGTGCCCGGCATGGTCCGCAGGAACGCCTGGCGCATGCCCTCGCGGGCCCGGTGCAGCAGTACCGCCGTCGCCCCGCTGCCCGCGCCGATCTGCCGGCCCACCGCCTCCAGCGGCTGGTCTTCGGCCTCGGCCAGCCACAGGGCCTTGACCCAGCGGCGCGGCAGTTGTTCCATCACCTTGGCCAGCAGGTCGACGTAGGCGACGCGCTGCATCGGGTCCTCGGCCGTCCGGGGCTCCTCGGACCAGGCGTGCCCGTCTTCCGGGTCCTGCGGAATCTCACGGTTCGCCCGACCGACGGTGGTGGAGAGGTTTCTGACGGTGGTAGTGAGGTACGCGGGGACATTGTCGATGACATGCCCGGCCCGCAGCCGGCGCCAGATGCGGAAGTGGGCCTCGGCCACGAGGTCCTCGGCGAGCCAGGAGTTGCCAGTGAGAGTACGCGCGTAGGCGACGAGTCTCGGGTGCTCCTGCTCGAACAGCCGCGTGTAGCCGTCCTCGTCCAGCGATATGGAACCGTCGGTCATGGTGAAACACCCCTGTCGGTGCCTCTCCTGGGGACGGGAGTGCATGACAGGTCCGCCCGGGCTTGGAGGCATTTGCATCGAGTTCGTAAGCGTAAAGGGGAAATATCCCATCCAATAATTGGGGGTGACGCAGGTCACAGTGGAATCGTGTGCACTGGCGTAATGAAGCGGCCGTCTTAGGGGTCGTAGAGACAAGGACCCGCACCAAAAGCAAGGGAGCAGGCGTTGTCCACTGTCATCAACCAAGCCGTCCAGGTCCGCCTTATCGCGTCCGCACCGCTGGAGCGGGCGATCCCCGCCGGCCTGCGGTACGAGCCCGCCGACCCTTTCGCCGTACGCATCACCTTCCCGGCCACCGCGTCGCTCGACGGCGCGGAAGTGGCCTGGACCTTCGCCCGTGACCTGCTGGCGTCCGGGCTGAACGAGCCGGTCGGCGCAGGCGATGTCCACGTATGGCCGTGCGGCGCGGACCGCACCGTGCTGGAATTCCATGCCCTGGAGGGCATGGCGATGATTCAGATCGATACGACGGAATTGCGCCTATTCCTGCGGCACTCCTACGAGTTGGTGCCCGCGGGCACCGAGAGCGGACATCTCGACGTCGACAGCGATCTCGCGGCGCTGCTGCGGGACGCCTGAGGCGATGGGCACGGCGATGACCTCGCTGACGACGGCGGCACGCAATGTCGCCGCCGACCGGGCCACGCGCTCCGGCGGCGATCTGCACGCCGCGCGCGTCACCCGGTACGGGCTCCGGCTGCTGATCGGCGACGTACGCGGCAAGGGGCCGCGCGCCGCCGCGGGCGCCGCGGCGCTGCTGGCGGCCTTCGACGCCGCGGCCGGTGAGGCGCCCACGCTGGCCGCGCTGGCCGACGCCCTGGAGACGGCGCCCGGGTGGGGTGACACCAAGGGCCTCGGGATACCGGTACAGGCAGATGTCGCGGGCGACGCAGCCGGTGCGGGGCGCGCCTGGGCGATGAGCGATGGCGATACGGGCCGGGCCGGCAGCGGGCGTTCCGCTGCCGGTGACAGGGCCGGTGCCGGTACGGGTGACAGTGCCGGTGCGGGGGACAGCGGCGAGCACTTCGCCAGCGTCGTCCTCGCGCAGATCCCGGCGGACGGCGCGACAGTGCGGCTGCTCAACCTCGGCCACCCCGCGCCCCTGTTGCTCGGCCCCCGGACTGTACGGCGCCTGGAGCCGCGGCGGCGCGGCCTGCCGCTCGGGCTGCGCGCGCTCAGCCCCGGCCCCGCGGCCACCGAGACGCTGCCGC
The DNA here is from genome assembly GCF_040654875.1 of Streptomyces sp. NPDC050610. NCBI lineage: Bacteria > Bacillati > Actinomycetota > Actinomycetes > Kitasatosporales > Streptomycetaceae > Streptomyces > Streptomyces sp. NPDC050610. The sequence continues at coordinate 20,378 of NZ_JBFAIV010000003.1, forward strand.
TGCCCGTCGGTGCGACCCTGCTCCTGCTCACCGACGGCGTGACCGAGGCGCGCGACGCCCGCGGCGCGTTCTACGACCCGGCCGCCCGCCTCGCCCGGTTCGGCGGCGCGGCTCCGGAGGAACTGCTCGACCACCTCCTTCGCGATGTGCGATGGCACGTCGGCGGTCCGCCGTCCGACGACATGGCGCTGCTGGCGGTCCGCCGAAGCCCCTCCCCGCACCGTCCGGTCCGAGCCTGCGACCGCCCCCCGAGCCGGGTGCTGGCGACTCCATAAGCGGTCCACCCCGGAAGCGGGCTACGGCTCGGGCTCGGCGGCGCCGCTGCGCAGTCGCGGTCACGCGTCGCGGTCACGCGTCGCGAGCGCGCCATATCACCCGCGGCCCGGAGGTCTTGGAGCGCGCCGGGACGACCGGGGCCGTCCGGCGCCTCAGTGGCCCGTGGCGCCGTCGATCCGCTCGCGCAACAGGTCGGCGTGGCCGTTGTGGCGGGCGTATTCGGCGATCATGTTCACGAGTATCCGGCGGAGCGAGATGGGTTCGCCCGTGCGCCGGCGGATGCCGGTCGCGTCCAGGGAATCCGCCTCGGCGACGATCTCGCGGGCCCACTCGCACTCCGCGCGCCAGACCGCGAAGGCCACATTGACATCGCCGTCCAGGTCGTCGAAGTCCTGATTCGGCTCGTCGTCGGAGTAGTAGAGCTGCGGCACCCGCTCCCCCGCGAACTGGATGCGGAACCACCAGCGTTCGGCCGCCGCGAGATGGCGGACCAGGCCGTGCAGGCTCAGCCCGGACGGTGGGATTCCCTTCTCCGAGAGCCGGTCCAGCGGCACGCCGGAGCATTTGAGCTCGAAAGTCGCGCGGTGCCAGTCGAGGGAGGACGTCAAGGCGGTGCGCTCGTCGCCGGTGAGCGGCGGCTCGGCCCGCGCTCCGTCGCCCCAGGTCCGCGCGTAGTTTTCGACGGGGATCTCAGTCATGGTCCGAGCGTGCCAGAGACCACTGACAATCCATGGCGGCCGCCTCCGGCCACCGCTCTTGCCCCACAGCACATTCGGGGCTCGTAAGCCCGCATCCGTCAGGCCATGACCGGCAGCGAACCTGCGGCGAGCAGCGCGAGGAGCAGGAACCCGGCGGCGGTCCGGTAGACCATGAACCCGCCGAAGGTGTGCCCTCGGATGAACCTCATGAACCAGGTCAGCGCCGCGTGCCCGACCGCCCCCGCGACGGCCGCCGCGAACAGGGCCGTCGCCACCGCGCCCGGCGCGTACCCGCCGCTGTGCGCGGCAGCCCCGCGGACCAGCCCGTACGCCCCGGAGCCGAGCACGGCGGGGACGGCGAGCAGCAGCGAGTAACGCACGGCCGCCACCCGCCCGTACCCCGCGAACAGCGCGGCCGCCAGGCTGCCGCCCGTACGCGAAGCCCCCGGCACCAGCGCCAGGGTCTGCGCGAGGCCGATGAGGACGGTGTCGCGCAACCTCGGTTCGGGCGCGGCCCGGTCGCCCCGCGCCCAGTGGTCGGCGACCGCCAGGAGCATGCCCAGGACGATGAGGCCGAGCGCCACGAACCGCAGGTCGTGGAAGGCGGGCGCGATCGTGTCGTGCAGCGAGGGGCCGAGCACGCCGATGGGGACGCTGCCGAGGGCGATGCTCCAGCCGAGGCGCGCGTCGGGGTCCGCGCGGGCGGCGGGCCGTACGAGCGAACGCCCCCAAGCCCGCGCCATCGCGCCGATGTCACGTCTGAAATAGACCAGTACGGCGGCTTCCGCGCCCAGTTGGGTGGCCGCGGTGAACCCCCTGCCGGGGGCGTGCCATCCCGTCAGCGCCGAGGCGATCCGCAGATGCGCGCTGGACGATATGGGCAGGAACTCGGTTACCCCCTGCACCGCCCCGAAGGCGGCAGCGTGCAGCCAGTTCACGGAGCGGCCCCCGGCCGTATGCCGCTGTCACCGCTCACCCCGGCTCTCCGCACGCCCCGGCGCCGGGACCGCCGAAGGGGCGGGGGAAGCGCGGGTTGGCGAGCCTGCCGCAGAGGCCGCCGGTCGGCTGCCCGCCGAATCGCGGGAAGGCCGGGCGGACGCGGTCCGCGAGAACGGCGTCGGCGGCCGTACGGCCGCCCATTCCGGGCCGTGCGAGGAACCACGCGACGAGACCGGCCCACAGCCCGTTCCCCTCCACGGTGGCCGCCCGTACGTCGAACCGGCTTGCCCGCCCCCTTACGGCAAGAACCGCCGGCGCACCGCCCCGTCGCGGGCCGAACGGCAGACCAGCGCCCCACGGCCCGGTCCCCCGACGAGCGGCCCGCCGAACCGCCCCTGCCCGGCGGCGGGCGAACAGCCGCTCGGCGACCCGGCGCGTACCCATGCGCCAGGCCGTTTCCCGGCGCGTGCCCATGCGCGGGACAGCCCCTCGGGGCGTGCGCGCGGGCAGGGCGGCTCGCCAGCGCGTACCCGCCCGTGAGACGCCCTTCCGGCGCGCGCCTATGCGTGAGGCGTTCCCCCGACGCGCGCTCATCCATGGGACGTTCACCTGACGCGTACTCAGCCGTGCGGCGTTCCCCCAGCGCGCGCCCGTGGGTGAAACGGCCCTCCGGCGCGTACGCAGCCGCGAAGTGGCGCCCCGGCGGGGCCCGTTCACCCGTACGTCCGTCGGCTGGACCGTCGTCGCCCCGGTGGCGCGACCCCTTCTGCGGGCGCTCTGCCGGGCACTCTGCCGGGCGGCCCGCGCGGCGGCTCGGCGCTGTGCCGCGGCCGTCGCGCCGTCGGCGGCGGCGCGGCGGGCGGCCCGGCCTTGGGCGGACGACCATCGGACGCCGATGCGGCGCGCGGGGCGGCGCGGGGCGGTCGCAGGAGGGGCAGCGGCGGCGCATCGCCGCTCGCCCGGCTGGGGTGCGGCCCACCGGAGGGCGGTGCCGCGAGGCGAGGCCGCGCCGGGTGCAGGCGCGTCGCCACCGCCGCCGCGGGCCGTGCCGCTGTTGTCGGTATGGCCGCTGTCCGTTCGGCGCGCGGGTCCCATGCCCTCGGCACCGGCCGCTGCCCGTCCGGGCGTCGGGGCCCCCGGCGTCCGCGGGCGTGTGCCGCGCCGGGCGATGGCCCGGAACGTGGCGCGGGCCGCCGCGTAGCCGCGCCGCACGGCGCGCCGGCGCCGGGTGGCGTCGAGTTCGGCGAAGAGCCGCTCGTAGCCGCGCGCGATCGGGGCGGGGTCGAAGCGGCGGGAGCCGTCGAGCGCGGCGGCGGCCATGGCCCGGCGACGGGGCGCGTCGCCGATGAGGTCGAGGAGGGCGGCGGCGAGGGCCTGTCCGTCGCCCGTGGGCACCAGGAGCCCGTCGACGCCGTCGCGGATGATCTCGGCGGGGCCGAGCGGGCAGTCGGTGGAGACGACGGGGAGCCCGCACCGCATGGCCTCGATGATCGTCATGCCGAAGGATTCGGTCTCGGAGGCGAAGGCCGCGATGGACGCCTTGGCGAACTCCGCCTCGATCGGGGCGTGCGGGCCCATGAGTTCGACGTGGCGGCCGAGTCCGAGCCCGGCGACGAGCAGTTCGAGGCGGTCGCGCTCCGCGCCGCCGCCGTAGATGCGCAGCCGCCAGTCGGGGCACTTGGCGGCGACGGCCGAGAACGCCTCGATGAGCAGGTCGAACCGCTTGCCGCGGGCGAGTTGTCCGGCCGCCACGACGACCTTCGCGGTGCCGCTGGAGGGCGCGCCCGGCGGTTCGGGGACGCTGTCGGGCGCGGCGAGGACCCGTACGCCCGGCAGCGGCATCCGTTCCCGGTAGGCGGCGGCGTCTGCTTCGGTGGTCGTGATGAGGGCGTCCAACGAGCGGTAGTGGCGGGCCAGTTCGCGCCTCAGCCGCTCGGGGTGCGCGTCGAGCGAGCGGTGTTCCTGTGCGATGCGCAGCGCCCGGCGGGGCCCGAAGCGGGCGAGGTGGATGTTGACGCTGGGCCGGGTGCCGATGACGATGTCGGCCGGGCAGCGGCGCAGGTAGTCCGCGATCCGCCGTTCGGCGAGCCTGCTGTACGGGCCGTGGTGGCGTTCGGCGGCGAAGGCGGCCGGGCCGGCCCCCTCGGTGCACGCGTCGTCGGCTCCGGCCGCCTGGTCCGTGCCGCCCGGCGGCCGGAGGTCGGCCAGCGGCACGATCCGTACGCGCGGGTCGAGCGCGAGCCCCGGTTCGTCCCGGTGCCGGGTCATGGAGGCGATCTCCACCTGGTGCCGGTCGGCGAGGGCGGCCGCCAGGTTGAAGGTCGTGCGGTTGGTGCCCCCGATCCCGTAGGCGTTGTGCAGCAGGAATGCGATCTTCATGCGGTGTCTTTCCGGGGTCTGCCGAGCGGTCTGCGTGGTCGGGGAGCCTTACGGGGTCAGAGGCCTCGCCTGATCGGGAGCCTCGCGTGGTCGGGAGCCTCGCGTGGTCGGCGGCCGCGCGCGGTCGGGGGTCTCTGCGTGATCGGGGGCCTTTGCGTGATCGGGAGTCTTACGTGGTCAGGAGCCCGGCACGGCTCTTCGGGGCGCTCCCGGCACCGTGCTCACGGTGGCCCAGGCAGGTAAGCCGGCAGCGTGACCGCATTAAGAGCCGGGTAAGAGAACGGGTAAGAGAAGGGGAACGACAGGGGCGTACGGGACGCGACGGACAGGGGCAGCGCCGATCGCCCGTCGCCGCCTTGGCAGACTTGGCCCGGTGAATTACGCCGTGCTGCTCGCCGAGGACGACCGGGCCATCCGTCACGCGCTGGAGCGCGCCCTGGCACTGGAGGGGTACCGCGTGACGGCGGTGGCCGACGGCGTGGAGGCGCTGGCCGCCGTGCACCGGAGCCGGCCGGACGTGATCGTGCTGGACGTGATGATGCCGGGCGTGGACGGGCTGGACGTGTGCCGCGTGCTGCGCGCCGAGGGCGACCGGACGCCGATTTTGATGCTGACGGCCCGGGTGGAGACGGCGCACCGGATCGCGGGGCTGGACGCGGGCGCGGACGACTACGTGGCCAAACCGTTCGACGTCGACGAGGTGTTCGCGCGGCTGCGGGCGCTGCTGCGCCGGGTCGCGCCGGGCCCCACGGTCGCGGGGGCGGTGCCGGAGGTCGCGGATCTGCGGCTGGAGCCGTCGGCGCGGCGGGCGTGGCGGGCCGGGCGGGAGCTGGAGCTGACCCGGACCGAGTACGACCTGCTGGAGCTGCTGGTCCGCAACGCCGGGATCGTGCTGGACCACTCGACCATCTACGACCGGATCTGGGGCTACGACTTCGGTCCGGGCTCCAAGAACCTCGCCGTCTACATCGGTTATCTGCGCCGCAAGGTCGATCTGCCCGAGCTGTCCCCGCTGATCCACACGGTGCGCGGGGTCGGCTACACCCTGCGGGCCTCCTGACCCGTGAACCTGCGTCTGCGGCCGCGTCCCCGCCCGAGCCTGCGCACCGTCTTCGCCGCCTCCTTCGCGCTGGTGACCACGGTGGTCACCGGGCTGGTGGGGTTCCTCAGCTACGACGCGGCCGCGCATCTGGTCCGCGTCGACCAGCAGTCCGTCTTCCGGCAGGTGGTCCAGGACCTGCGCCAGCAGGTCACGCACAAGGCGCTCTTCCCCGCCGACTACGTCTCCGGGGACCCCGACCACGACGGCCCGCGGGACGATCTGATCCGCCCCACCCGTACGGTCGTCCAGGTGCTCGGCGCCCAGGGGCGGATAGCGGACACGGGGCAGCCGACGCTGCCGGTGTCCGCCACGGACCGGGCGCTGGCGGAGAACCGCCGGGCCGGGGTGGTCCGGTTCGTGGGGGGCGAGGTCGAGGGCGACGACTACCGCCAGGCGACCGTCTCGCTCGGCGGCGGCCGGGGCGCGGTGCAGGTCGCCCAGCAGCTCAGCGACACCGAGGACCTGCTCAACGACCTCCAGAAGCGCACCGTCCTCTTCGTGGCCGCGCTGATCGCCGCGTCCTCGATCGTCGGCTGGTGGCTGGCGCGCCGCATCACCGGCCGCCTGGTGCGGCTGACGGGCGTCGCCGAGGGCGTCGCGGCGACGGGGCGCCTCGACATGGAGGTGCCGGTCGGCGGGCAGGACGAGGTGGGGCGGCTGGGCCGGGCGTTCGACGACATGCTCGGGCGGCTCGCGCACTCGGAGGAGGACCAGCGCCGGCTGGTCCAGGACGCCGGTCACGAGCTGCGCACGCCGCTCACGTCGCTCCGTACGAACCTCTCCACGCTGCGCCGCTACGACCAGCTGCCGCCGGACGTCCGCGACGAGCTGCTGTCCGACCTCACGGACGAGGCGCGGGAGCTGACCGACCTGGTCAACGAGCTGGTGGAGCTGGCGGCCGGGCAGGGCGAGGCCGGGGACCCGGTGCCGGTGGCGCTGGGCGAGGCGGCCGAGCGGGCCGCCGCGTTGGCGCGCCGCCGCACCGGCCGTACGGTCACCGTGCGGACGGCGGCCCCGGCCACCGTGCTGGGCTGGCCGCCCGCCGTCCAGCGGGCGATCTCCAACCTGCTGGAGAACGCCGCCAAGTTCGACCAGGACCGGGCCGATCCGCTGGAGATCGTGGTCTCGGGCGGCCGGGTGGACGTACGGGATCGGGGCCCCGGCATCGACGAGGCCGACCTCCCGCACCTCTTCAGCCGCTTCTACCGGGCCTCCACCGCGCGCAGCCTCCCGGGCTCGGGGCTCGGCCTCGCCATCGTCCGCGAGGTCGCGGCGGCGCACGGCGGCACCGTGCACGCCGCGAACCGCATGGGCGGCGGCGCCGAGATCGGCTTCACCCTGCCGATGACGCCCCCTGACCACCTGAACCCGGCCGAACGCCCCTGACAGGGACCGGGCAGACCACCGCGACGCCGACACCACCACGCGGGCGGAACCGGCTGGCGCGGGGCCAGCCCGCCGGGCCGAACCGGCCAAGCGCGGGATCGGTCCACCGGGCCCGAACCGGTCAAGCGTGGGGCCGGTCCACCGGTCCGCCCGGCGCAAGACCCGTCCACCGGGGCGATCCACCAGGCGCGAGGCCCGGGCCCGCCCGCCGGACGCGGGGCCCGCCCTTTGCAAGGGCCGGCACCGCTGCAATGGGCTGGCACCGCCGGGCGGGCCGAACCGCTCGGGCGCGGGTGCGCCAGAGGCGCGGGGGCGGCCCGTTGCGGTGGCCCGCCCCCCGCCGACACCTCAGCCCAGGCCGGGCAGGCTGCGCAGTTCGCCTATCCGCAGCGCCTTCGCCAGCAGCACGAACAAGCCGGCCATCACCACTCCCCCGGCGGCCAGCGCCAGTGCGGGGCCGCTGGAGATGTGGGCGGCGGCGAGTCCGGCCGCGCCCGCGAGCAGTGCCGCGAGCGTCAGCTTGCCGTACGTCCGGCACAGCCGCTTGCCGTCGAGCCGCCCCGCCAGCTTGCGGCGCAGCAGCAGCGCGGTGATCAGGAGGCCGACGCCGTACGAGACCCCGTAGGCGGCGGCCATGCCGGTCACGGCCCAGCGCACGGGCAGCAGTTGGTGGCAGGCGGTGGCGAGGGCGACGTTGACGCCGGATATCCATACGGCCATCCAGAACGGCGTACGGGTGTCCTCGACGGCGTAGAAGCCGCGCAGCAGCAGGTACTGCGCGGAGAACGGGATCAGGCCGAGGCCGAACGCCTGGAGCATGTTGCCCGCCGGTTCCGCCGAGGCCGCGTCCCCGGTGCCGTGGCCGATCAACAGGGCCGCCAGCTGGGGGCCGAAGACCAGGAAGAAGAACGCGGCGGGGACGATGACGACGCCGCTGACGCGCAGCGCGCGGGAGAGGTCGTCGCGCATGTCGTCGAGCCGTTCTTCGGCGGCGGCACGCGTGAGGCGGGGGAGCAAGGCCGTGACCACTGAGACCGTTACGACCGCTTGTGGCAAGGTCCAGATGTTCTGTGCGTAGAAATAGGCGGAGTTGCCCACTCCGCCCTGCGGGCTCTCCAGGTCGGCGGCGTTGGCGTAGTTCGTGACGACGGTCATGGCCACCTGGTTGACCAGGATGAACAGCAGCGTCCAGCGCGCGGCGGCGGCGCTCTTGCGCAGCCCGGCCCCGCGCCAGTCGAACCGGGGGCGGAACCGGAAGCCCACCTCGCGCACGTAGGGGATCAGCGAGAGCGCCTGGAGCGCGATGCCGACCGTGGTGCCGATGCCCAGCAGCCGCACCTGCGCGGCCGTGATGTCCTGGACGCTGTCGGGCGCGGCGACGAAGCCGAGGTAGAGGCCGAACATGGCGATCAGGACGAGGTTGTTGAGCACCGGCGTCCACATCATCGCGCCGAACTTGCCCCGCGCGTTGAGGATCTGGCCGAGTATGCCGAACAGCCCGTAGAAGAAGATCTGCGGCAGCAGGAACCGCGCGAAGACCACGGTCAGCTCGTACGCCGCGTGCTGGTCCGGTGTGTCGCGCATATACACGCTGACGATCTCCGGGGCCGCCCACACGGCGAGCGCTGTCCCCGCCACGAGCACGCACACCACGAGGGTGACCAGCCGCTGCTCGTACGCCCGCCCGCCGTCGGGCTGCTCCAGCCGGGCCCGTACGAGCTGCGGCACCAGCACGGCGTTGAGCGCCCCGCCCATGATGAGGAAGTAGAGGCTCGCGGGCACGGTGTTGGCCGTGGTGTACGTGCTGGCCAGCAGCCCCGATCCGAGCGCCGCCGCCTGGAGGAGCAGCCTGATCATCCCCGTCGCGCGGGAGATCACCGTGCCCACCGCCATCAGCGCCGACGAGCGCGCCAGCCCCTGCCCCTGCCCCTTGGTTTTCCGGTGCTTCATGCGGATCAACATACGGGTCGGCAGTGACAATTCCGTAATCTTGATCATGGAATGACGGCCTCCGGAACCCGGCCCGGACGAGCCCGCGGCGGCCCCGCGGCGGCTCGGCCCGGACGGTGCCGCCGTCCCGCCGGGCGCCGCTACTGCCGCTGCTTCGAGGCCGGCTGCCTGCTACGTCGAGCTACTTCGAGGCGGTCTTCGAGCCGGCCGCCACCAGGCCCGTGCCGTCCCCGTTCGCCGGCTGCTCCCCGTTCGCCGATTGCTCCCCGTTCGCCGACTCCTTGTGCGCGGGCAGCCGCTCACCGCGCGGCAGCCGGAGCCGTGACCTGCGCGCCGCCGAAGGCGCGGAGGACGGCGCGACCCCAGGCGCAGTCCCAGGCCCGGGCACGGCAGAGGCGGAAGCCTGCGACAGCTCCCGTGCCGGCCGGGGCACCGATGTCCGCGAGCGCGTCCCGCCCGGCCCCTGCGGCCCGCGCGGCCCTTCCGCATCTTCCGGCCCGTGCTTGCTGCCCTCGACGGTCAGCATGACCACTCCGGTCGCCGCGACCGCGGCGGCGGCGAGCGCCAGCAGGCCGCCCGGCAGCCCGTACCGGAACCGCTCCCCCATCGCCACTATCCCCACGGCCGCCGCGACGGCCGGATTGACGACCGTCGCCGTGGCGAGCGGCGCCGCGAGCCCCGCGCCCCGGTAGGAGGCCTGCGAGAGCAGCAGCCCCGACACCGCCAGTACCGCGACGGCCGCCATGCTGGGCGCGAGGACCGACAACGTGTCGCCGTCGCCCCAGCCCTCGGCGACGGTCTTGGTGAACACGGACGCCATGCCGAAGACGGCGCCCGCCGCCACGGCCAGTGCCACGCCCCGGACGACCGGGCGGCGCACCCAGCGCGCCCCCAGCACCAGCAGCGCGGCCGCGACGAGCACGCCGACGGCGAGCACCGGCCGCTCGGCGGTGTCCAGGGACTCTCCGGCGCGCGCCTCGCCCGTCAGCGACATCAGTCCGGCCAGCCCGACGGAGGCGAGGATCGCGCCGCGCCAGCCCGCGGCGGCGACGCGGCGGCGGACGACGAGGGCGCCCATCGGGAGCGCGAAGACGATCGTGAGCGCTCCCAGCGGCTGCACCAGGCTCAGCGGCCCGTACGCGAGCGCCGCCACGTGCAGCCCGGCCCCCGCGCCGGTCAGGACCACCGCGCCCCACCAGCGGGGCTGGGCCAGCGGCGCGTACGTACCGTTCGGGCCGGTGGCGGCGACGCGCTCCTGCACGATGGCTCCGGCCGCGTAGCAGACGGCGGAGACCACGCAGAGCAGTACCGAGAGCACGAGTGGGCTCATGTCTCGCCTCGCCGGGTCCGTCGGTCATCGTTCATACCTCCAACAATGACTCGCGGCCGGTGCTTCCTGCGTCGTCCGCACGGAGGGACTTGCCCCTACTCTTTCGGCAGTACGAATCCGGGCGGCGACCCATCTTTAGTCCACCCGCAACCGCCCACCGCTTGGGTGATCATCGGGATCCCGGGAGGCGCCGGACCCCCTTAGGGATCATCCGGACCGGGACAGGCGGCCCCCGGGCCAAGCGGACCCCGGACGAGCCGTACGCCCGAGGCCCGCCGTTCGGGGCCGGTGCCCGTCGACCGAACGGCGGCGCACACCGTGTGTGTGCGTCCCGCTCCGCTTAGGCTCAGCGTGAACCCGTCACAGCCGTCCCCGCCCGCACCCGCCCCATTCGACGCATGTGTCAAGTACACATCAACATAACCGAGCGTATCGATTCAACCGTGCGCATCGGTATGAGCCGTGCACAGCGACCTGAGCCCGGAGGGACCCCATGCCGGAGTTGTTCATCGGCGGTCAGTGGACCGCGGCCGCCCAGGGCCGTACGCGCGAGATTCGCTGTCCGGCGGACGGCACCCTGGTGGCGACCGTGGACGAGGCGGGCCCCGAGGACGCGGCCGCCGCCGTGGCCGCCGCCCGCGAGGCGTTCGACCGCGGGCCCTGGCCCCGCACCCCGGCCGCCGAGCGCGGCCGGCTGCTGCTGCGCGTCGCGTGCCTGCTCGAACGCGACAAGGACGCGTTCGCCAGAGCCGAGTCCCTGGACACCGGGAAGCGGCTCGTGGAGAGCGAGTACGACATGGACGACATCGCGAACTGCTTCCGCTACTTCGGCAACCTCGGCGCCGCCGGCGGCACCGACCGGGTCGTCGACGCCGGGAGCCCGGAGACCGACAGCCGGGTGGTGCACGAGCCGGTCGGCGTCTGCTCGCTGATCACGCCCTGGAACTATCCGCTGCTCCAGACGGCCTGGAAGGTGGCCCCGGCGCTCGCCGCCGGCAACACCTTCATCCTCAAGCCCAGCGAGCTGACCCCGCACACCGCGATCCTGCTGATGCGGGCGCTCACCGAGGCCGGGCTGCCCGAGGGCGCCGCCAACCTGGTGCTGGGCGCGGGGGACACCGCAGGCGCGCCGCTGACCTCGGACGAGCGGGTGGACCTGGTCTCCTTCACCGGCGGCCTGGTCACCGGGCGGCGCATCATGGCCGCGGCCGCGCCGACGGTGAAGAAGATCGCCCTGGAGCTGGGCGGCAAGAACCCCAACATCGTCTTCGCCGACGCCGAGTTCGACACCGCCGTCGACTACGCCCTGATGGCGGTGTTCCTGCACTCCGGGCAGGTCTGCTCGGCGGGGGCGCGGCTGCTGGTCGAGGACTCCCTGCACGACGAGTTCGTCGACGAGGTGGTGCGGCGGGCGCGGGAGATCCGGCTCGGCGGCCCGTTCGACGAGCACGCCCGTACCGGCCCGCTGATCTCGGCCGCGCACCGGGACAAGGTCGAGGCGTACGTGGCGGCGGGGCTGGCGGAGGGCGCGGTGCTGCGCCTCGGCGGCGCGCGCCCCGAGGACCCGGCGCTGAGCGGCGGCTTCTACTACCCGCCGACCGTCCTGGACGAGTGCGCTCCGGGGATGTCGGTGGTGCGCGACGAGTCGTTCGGCCCGGTGCTCACGGTGGAGCGGTTCCGCGACGAGGAGGAGGCGGTGGCGCTCGCCAACGACACCGTCTACGGCCTGGCCGGCGCGGTCTGGACGCAGAGCGCCGAACGCGCGCACCGCGTCGCCGCGCGGCTGCGGTGCGGCACCGTGTGGATCAACGACTTCCACCCGTACGTACCGCAGGCCGAGTGGGGCGGCATGAAGCAGTCGGGGGTGGGGCGGGAGCTGGGCCCGGCCGGGCTGGCGGAGTACCAGGAGGCCAAGCACATCTGGCGGAACACGGCGCCCCGCCCACAGCGGTGGTTCGAGTGAGCTCACCCGGCGGTACGTACAGCGACTCGCACGACGACCCGCAGGACGCCCCACACGGGGATCCCCACGACGGCCCCCACGACCCGCACGCCGACCTGCACGACGCCTCCCACGACGACGACTCGCTCGCCGAACTCGGCTACCGCCCCGAGCTCAAGCGCACCCTGGGCAACTTCCACACCTTCGCCGCCGGCATCAGCTACATCTCCATCCTCACCGGCACCTTCCAGCTCTTCTACTTCGGCGTGAGCCACGGCGGCCCGGCCTACTGGTGGTCCTGGCCGATCGTCTTCTGCGGGCAGCTCACGGTGGCCCTGTGCTTCTGCGAGCTGGCCGCCCGCTACCCCGTCGCGGGGTCGGTCTACAACTGGGCGAAGAAACTCGGCGGCCCGCACGTCGGCTGGCTCGGCGGCTGGATGATGATGACCGCGACCATGGTGTCGCTCGCCGCGGTCGCCCTCGCCTACCAGGTCACGCTGCCGCAGATCTCCGGCTGGTTCCAGTTCATCGGCGACGGGACCGGGAAGACGGACGCGGCGGCCAACGCCGTGCTGCTGGGCACCGTGCTCATCGCGTTCACCACCATCGTCAACGCCTTCGGCGTCAAACTGATGGCTCAGATCAACTCGGCGGGCGTCGCCATCGAGCTGATCGCCGCCGTCGCGCTGATCGTGCTGCTGGCCGCGCACATCACCCGCGGCCCCGCCGCCGTGACCGAGACGAACGGGCTGGGCGGCGGCGGTTCGCTCGGCTACCTCGGCGCGTTCCTCACCGCAGCGCTGGCCTCCGCGTACGTCATGTACGGCTTCGACACGGCCTCCTCCCTCGGCGAGGAGTCCGTGGACCCGGGCCGCAACGCGCCCCGCGCGATCCTGCGGGCGCTCCTCGCCTCGTTCCTCATCGGCGGGCTCATCCTGCTCTTCGCCCTGCTCGCCGTGCCGGACCTGCACGCGCGGGAGCTCTCCGTGGACGGCCTCCAGTACGTGGTGCTCAGCACCCTCGGCTCGACGATCGGGCAGATCGTGCTGTGGTGCGTGGTCATCGCGATCACCGTGTGCGCGCTGGCCGTGCACACCGCGGGCATCCGGCTGGCGTTCGCGATGGCGCGGGACACCAACCTGCCCGCCGCCTCGCTGCTCGCCCGGGTCAGCCCGCGCTTCCAGACGCCGGTGCTGCCGGCGGTCGTCATCGGGATCATCGCGGTCGCCATCCTGGTGATCAATGTGAACCAGCCGCAGATCTTCTCGGTGATCACCAGCATCGCGATCATCATGATCTATCTGGCGTATCTGCTGGTCACCCTGCCGATGCTGATCCAGCGACTGCGCGGCCGGTGGGAGCCGGCCCGGGGCAAGTTCTCGCTCGGAAAGTTCGGTATGCCGGTGAACGTCCTGGCCGTGCTGTGGGGCGGCGCCATGTCGCTCAACCTCGCCTGGCCGCGAGCCGCGGTCTACAACGCGACCGGCCCGCAGCACTGGTATCTGCGCTGGGGCGCGTTCCTGTTCATCGGCGTGGTCGCCGTCGGCGGCTTCGCCTACTACTGGTTCGTCCAGCGCAAACGCACGGGCGTGCTCGCCGGGCACGCCGCCGAGGGGCCCGCCGCCCCGACCACCACTTGATCAGGAGTACGGCCATGCGGCGAGAGAACACTGTGGGGCCGGATGACGCCCCGGACGAGTTCGACTATGTGGTGGTCGGCGGCGGCACGGCCGGGGCGGTCGTCGCGGCGCGGCTGTCCGAGGACCCGGACGTCACCGTCTGCGTGCTGGAGGCCGGCCCGTCCGACGTCGGCGACGAGAACATCCTGCGGCTCGACAAGTGGATGGGGCTGCTGGAATCCGGCTACGACTGGGACTACCCGGTGGAGCCGCAGGAGAACGGCAACAGCTTCATGCGGCACGCCCGCGCCAAGGTGCTCGGCGGCTGCTCCTCGCACAACTCCTGCATCGCCTTCTGGGCCCCGGCCGAGGACCTCGACGAGTGGGCGGCGAGCGGCTGTACGGGCTGGAGCGCGGCGGACTGCTTCCCGCTCTACCGGCGGCTGGAGAGCAACGACGCGCCCGGCGACCACCACGGCCGTACGGGCCCGGTCACCATCCGCACGGTGCCGCCGAACGACCCCTGCGGCTCGGCACTGCTCGCGGCCTGCGCGGACGCGGGCATCCCCACGACCCCGTTCAACACCGGGAAGACGGTGGTGCGCGGCGCGAACTGGTTCCAGATCAACGCCCGCGAGGACGGTACGCGCTCGTCGGCCTCGGTCTCGTACCTGCACCCGGTCCTGGGGAAGCGGCCGAATCTTGAGGTGCGTACGGGGCTCCAGGCCAAGCGGCTCGTCCTGGACGGCGACGGCGGTGGCGGTGGCGGTGGCGGTGACGGCGAGCTGCGGTGCATCGGGGTCGAGTACCTGGCGCCGGACCTGATCCGGACCCGTACGGTCGCGGCGCGGCGCGAGACCGTCGTCGCGTGCGGGGCCATCGACTCCCCGAAGCTGCTGATGCTCTCGGGCATCGGCCCGGCCGGGCACCTGCGCGAGACGGGCGTGGAGGTGCGCGTCGACTCCCCCGCGGTCGGCTCCCACCTCCAGGACCATCCGGAGGGCCTGGTCATGTGGGAGGCGCGGCAGCCCATGGTGACCCGTTCCACCCAGTGGTGGGAGATCGGCGTCTTCGCCGACACCGAGCCGGGCCTGGACCGCCCGGACCTGATGTTCCACTACGGCTCGGTGCCGTTCGACATGAACACGTACCGGCATGGCTATCCGACCTCGGAGAACGCCTTCTGCCTCACGCCGAACGTCACCCGGGCCCGCTCCATGGGCACCGTACGGCTGCGGACCCGCGACTTCCGGGACAAGCCGCGGGTCGATCCGCGGTACTTCACGCACGAGCACGACGTGCGGGTGATGACGTACGGGCTGCGGCTCGCCCGCGAGATCGTCTCCCAGGCGCCGATGGCCGGCTGGGCGGGCGCGGAGCTTGCCCCCGGCCCCGGCGCGGCGTCCGACGAGGAGCTGCTGGACTACCTCCGCAAGACCCACAACACCGTCTACCACCCGGCGGGCACGGTCCGGATGGGCGCGGCCGACGACCCGGCGGCGGCCGTCGACCCGCGGCTGCGGGTGAAGGGCGTACGGGGGCTGCGGGTCGCCGACGCGTCCGTGATGCCGTTTCTGCCCGCGGTCAATCCGTGCATCACGACGATGATGATCGGCGAGAGGTGCGCCGACATGGTGAAGGAGGACGCGCGGGGGTAGGGCGGGCTCCGGGGCAGGGCGACGTATGACGGAAACGGGCGCTCCAGGGCCGGGCCCCCGCCCGGCGGGCAACAGACGCTCCGAGATCGGACCCTCACACGGCGGAAACGGGCGCTTCGGACCTCGCCCCTTGCGGTGCGTGCGACGCTGGGAGCACATACACCGCTCCGGCCGCAACCACCCTTCCCCCGCCGAAGCGTCTCTTTAAGACAGTCGGGTCCATGGGCCGGCCCGGACCGGCCACCGATCATGGGGCCGGGACACCCCGGCGACCTTCATGTACCGTGCTCCGGCCGGGTCCCAGGAGCGCGGCGGGCGGTTCCGGCCAACATGGGCTTTCGGCCAAGACCATTGTCCGGGCGCCGACTGGGGTAGTTACCATCGCTCGGCAGGTGGAGCATCGGTTTCGGCGGCTTCGAGGAGGACGCATGTCGCAGGACTCGCAACCCTCCAAGGCCCATGGCAGGCCACGCAAAAAGGGTCACAAGGACTATAAGGAACTCCGTCGCACATCGGAAGCGCACCTGGCGCGTCTGGACCTGCCCGACGGGTGCACGATCGCCACGCTCACCGAGAAACTGAGCCGGGACCGCGGGCGGCCCATCCAGCTCATGTCGGTCGCCCTGGGCGCGCAGAGCCCCTGCGGCATGTGGCTGGCCATGGACGATATGGACCTCATCGTCGTGGAGGCGAACGTCAGCGCGCTCCACCGGGACCACATCGTGGCCCACGAGCTCGCGCACATGCTGTGCTGCCACTCGGATGCCGCCGGGGCCGACTCGATGGGCATCGAGTCGTTCGTGCCGCACCTCGACCCGCAGCGGGTACGGGACGTGCTCGGCCGCACCAGCTACACCACCGAGGAGGAGCAGGCCGCGGAGATGGTCGCCTCGCTGATTCTGGAGCGCGTCACCCGACCGCCGGTCGAGTCCGTCTGGGCCGTGCCGTCCGATCACGCGGACGCGGTCGCCCGTATCGAGAACTCGCTGAATCCGCCGGACTGAGCCCGCGCACGACGCCTTGCGGCGCATTATCGATGGCAGTGTTGTGACGGCCCGGAGGACCTGTTGCTTGGTGTCAAGAGTGTCGTGTTCCCGGCGTGTGCCGCTCTCTGCGCGCTGGCTCTGCTCTACAAGCTCCGCGATGTGCACCACCACCGGCGGGACCCGGCGCTCATCGCCCTGATCATCGCCTTCTCCTGCAAGGGGATCTCCTTCACGCTGTCCACCCCCACCGTCTCGGCGACCGTGGACAGCGCGCTGGGCGTCCCCAACCTCGGCGCGCTCGGCATCCATCTGCTGGGCGGCGTCTGCTCCAGCGCGGCCTTCCTGATCGCCATCGTCTACTGGGTCTACCCCCGCGAGGAGGCGGGCCGGCGGGCGCTGGTGCGGCTGGTGATCGCCGCGCTGTGCGCGGCCGCGATGCTGACGCTGTGGGCGGTCGCCGGGTCCCAGTCCCAGGGCCGCAGCGCCCACTACCTGCTCCAGAACGCGCACCGCCCGCTGGTCGCCGGCTATCTCCTGCTCTACGTCAGCGCCTTCGGCTCCGGCATGGTCGAGATCATGCGTCTGTGCCTGCGGTACGGGCGGGTCGCCGGCCGGCAGTGGCTGCGCCGGGGCCTGTTCAGCACGGGCATCGGCGCGGGGGCGTGCCTCATCTACTGCCTCAACCGCGCGGCGTCCCTGATCGCCGTGCAGTCGGGGCTGGAACCGCTCGACTGGGAGCTGTTGACGCCGGTGGCCAACGGCATCGGCATCTCGTTCCTGGTGGCGGGGCTCACCATGCCGTCCTGGGGGCCCCGGCTCTCGGACTGGCGGCGGCTGGTGCGCAACTTCCGGTCCTACCAGCGGCTGCACCCGCTGTGGCAGGCGCTGTACGGGGCGCTGCCGCACATCGCCCTCAGCCCGGAGCCGCCGACGCGGCTGGCCCGGCTGTCCCGCTTCGTGCCGCGTGACATCAACTACCGCCTCTACCGCAAGGTGATCGAGATCCAGGACGGGCTGCTCGTCCTGCGCCCGTACATGGAACCCGCCGCCATGGCCGCGGCGGGCCGCACCGCCCAACGGGCTGGCCTGTCCGGCGAGGAGCTGCGCGCGACCGTGCACGCCACGGCGGTACAGGCCGCGCTGCGCGCGAAGCACGACAACGCGCCGGTCGGTGCGCACCCGGTGGTCCCGGAGCCGTCGTCGGCGAAGGAGGGCGACTACGCGGGCGAGGTGGCGTGGCTGCTGAGCGTGGCACGGGCGTACAGGTCGCTGCCGCCGGAGCCGGCCGCCCCCGCGGACGCGACCGCCCCCACCGACCGAACAGACCACACAGACGACGAGAATCCCGCATCCCCGGAGAACAGGAGCACGCGATGAGGTACCGCACGCTGGGAACCGACGGCCCGGAGGTGTCGGCGATCGGCCTCGGCTGCATGGGCATGTCCATCGCGTACGGGGTCCCCGACGAGGCCGAGTCCCAGCGGACCCTGGACCGGGCCGCCGAGCTGGGCGTCACCCTGCTGGACACGGCGGACGCATACGGCCGCGGAGCCAACGAGGAGCTGGTGGGCCGCTGGCTGGGCGGCGGCGCGGGGCGGCGCGACAAGGTGGTGCTGGCGACCAAGTTCGGCCTGCGCCACGACCCGGAGACGGGCCGGGTCGACGGCGTCGACACCTCGGCCGCGTACGTACCGCTGGCCTGCCACGCCTCGCTGCGCCGCCTCGGGACCGACCGTCTCGACCTCTATTACGTCCACCGCCGCGACCCCGAGGTCCCCATCGAGGAGACGGTGGGCGCGATGGCCGAGCTGGTGACGGCGGGCAAGGTGCGCCACTTGGGCCTGAGCGAGGTGAACAGCAACACCCTCCGCAGGGCGCACGCCGAGCACCCGATCAGCGCCATCCAGCTGGAGTACTCCCTGTTCACCCGCGACGTGGTGGAGGGCGAACTCCTGGACACCTGCCGGGAGTTGGGCATAGCGGTCGTCGCGTACTCCCCGCTGGGCCGCGGCATGCTGACCGGCTCCGTCGCCTCCCGCGCGGACCTGGGAGAGAACGACAACCGCCGCCGCTGGCCGCGCTTCTCCGACGAGAACATCGACCGCAACCTGGCGCTCGTGCGCGCCATCGGCGAGGTAGCGGCCCAGATCGGCTGCACCCCCACCCAGGCGGCGCTGGCCTGGCTCCTGGCACAAGGCGACGACATCGTCCCCATCCCCGGCACCAAGCGCACGCGCTACCTCGAAGAGAACGCCGCGTCGGCGGAAGTGTCCCTGTCGCCCGAACAGATCACCCTGCTACGAGCCACCGTCCCGGCCGACGCGGTAGCCGGCGGCCGCTACCCGGAACAGGCACTGGCGCGACTGGGCCACTGAGCCGGCCGCTGGCGGAAACCCTCCGCCTGAAGGCACGTACGGTAGCCGTACGCGACATTCCGTTCACAGGCAGCCCTACCGACTGCGTGGCCTGCTGGAGCGGATCAGAGGAGCGCTATGACCACGACCGAACCGGCCTGGTTCAAGTCCAGCTACAGCGGCACCGAAGGCGACAACTGCATCGAGGTCGCCGTCACCGAACAGACCATCCGCGTACGGGACTCCAAAGACACAACCCGCCCCCACCTCACCATCAAGCCCCACAACTGGGCACGATTCGTGCGGTACGCCGCCGAAGCCTGACAGTCACGCAAGTGCGCGGCGCTCCATTCCGAGCCCACCTGGGCTCCGTGGGCTCAGCGGAGCAGATCGGAGGAGCACCATGACCACGACCGAACCCGCCTGGTTCAAGTCCAGCCACAGCGGCACGGCCGGCGATAACTGCATCGAGGTCGCCGCCACCGAACAAGCCATCCGCGTACGGGACTCCAAGAACACCACCCGCCCCCACCTCACCATCAAGCCCCACAACTGGGCGCGATTCGTGCGGTACGCCGCTGAAAGCTGATGGTCGCGCAGGACCGCGTACGTGACGGGGTGAGCGCCGAGCCGTAGGCCCTCGCCTCCGTACACGCACCCCCCTCGCCGACCGTGTGCCGTGCCGGGTAAAGTCCAAGCCCCTTTGGGACGTTTGGAGGATGCGTGAGCTCCACGGTCGAGCACAGTTTTGTCGAGGTCAACGGAGTCAGGCTGCACATCGCCGAGCAGGGGCAGGGGCCGCTCGTCGTGCTGTTGCACGGCTTTCCCGAGAGTTGGTATTCCTGGCGGCACCAGTTCGCGCCGCTGGCCGCGGCGGGCTACCGGGTGGTCGCTCCCGATCAGCGGGGGTACGCGCGCAGCGAGCAGCCCGAGGACGTCGATGCGTACAGCCTGCTGCATCTCACCGGCGATGTGATCAGCCTGATCCACGCGCTCGGCGAGGAGCGGGCGGTCGTCGTCGGTCACGACTGGGGGGCGCCGGTCGCCTGGGCGAGTGCGCTGCTGCGGCCGGATGTCGTACGCGGTGTCGCCGGGCTCAGTGTGCCGCCGGCGCCGCCTGCCGGGCTGGGGTCGCTGGAGGACAGCCGGGAGCAATACGGCGACGGGTTCTATCAGCTCTACTTCCAGCAACCAGGCGTCGCGGACGCCGAGTTGGCGCGGGATCCCGCTTCTACGTTCCGCCGCATCCTGTTCAGCGGGTCGGGCGACAATCCGGGCACGGCAGTGCCGCGGCCCTGGGTCGTTCCCGATGGCGCCTCGCTGCTGGACACGATCCCGGAGCCGGAGCGGCTGCCCGACTGGCTGACGCCGGACGACATCGAAGCGTTCGCGCGGGACTACGCCGAACACGGGGACAGCGCCTTCACCGGGCCCCTCAACTGGTACCGCAACATTGAGCGCAACCACGAGCTGACGGCCGCGTTCCGGGGCCTGCGCATCGAGGTGCCCGCGCTGTACGTCTACGGGGACCGGGACATGGTGACGTCCTTCCACGGCATGGAGGCGTACCTCAAGAACCTGACCGCCGTCGCGCCGAAGCTGCGCGGCAGCGTGCTGCTTCCCGGCTGCGGTCACTGGACCCAGCAGGAGCGGCCCGACGAGGTCAACGCGGCGCTGATCGACTTCCTGGGCGGCCTGACGGACTCCGGCAAGTCCTAGCGGCGGCAAGCCCTCGCGGCACGCGAAAAACCCGCGGCCGGCGCCGGCCGCGGGTGGGGGGTGACTCCTGCGCGTTACAGAACTCCGGTGCGCAGCGCGAACGCCACGGCGTGCGTGCGGTTCTTGAGGTTGTGGCGGGCCACGAGCTGGTGGATGACGCTCTTTATGGTGCGTTCGGAACAGCCGATCCGGCCCGCCACCTCCTTGGTGCTCAGTCCGTCGGCCAGCAGTCTCAGCACGTTGACCTCTCTGGCTCCGATGCCCGCGACGTTGAGGCCGTGCGGGAGGAGGGCGTTGTCCCTGATCGACTTGATCTGGCCGATGAGCCGCTGCTGCACCCCGTCGCCGCCGGGCTTCGCGCCGCCGCGCGCGGCCGATACGACGGCGCGCGCGATGGCGTTGAAGCTGCTCTCCTTCCGGTACAACAGGCTGACCAGCCCGAGGCTGATCGCGCGGAGCATGGAGTGCTCCGGGAACTCGTTGGCCACGAGCACCACGGGCAGCCTGCGCCCTCCGCCCCCGCTCTCCCGGTGTACTCGCGCCACCCTGGTCAGCATGTCCCCGGTCACCTCGCTGGCCAGCACGAGCAGGACATCGGCGGCGTGGCGCGAATCCAGGGAACGCGCGGCAATCTCGTCATAAGAGTTCAAGCGCACGATGGCGCCTTCTTCGGTTATCGGGTCATCGGCGAGCACGGCTACGGCAATCGACATTCTCAAGGACTCCCCTTACGCGCGCCCTGCGCAATCCGCCCGTCGTCCCCTGCGGGAGGACGGCCCTCTGCGGAGGACGGTGTCATAACACAAGGGGATAACTGTTCGACGGGCATAAGACTGCACTCCCAGGCACGCACGGATCACATGGCCCGCTCAACGTAACCCGATGGAATCCTGTATTCCATATACAGAGTGTCAAGTCTTGCCCTGAGATGCCGCGTCAGGGTGCCTATATTCAGCGCCCCGGGCGATACCCGGCCGACGAAGAAGCGCGTACCACGCCCTGCCTTGGCCCCACTTCCCTACCCTGAAACGCGCCGTCCGGAAACTCGCTGTCCAAAACTCACTGTCCGGAAAGCGACTCCATCACCGGTGTGAACTCCGTCATAGCTGATTCATGCACGCTTACGTATGAGAATCCGTAGCGCTCCCGGCGTTCCAGCAGTTGTTCCGCTATTTCCTTCGCCGTTCCGATCAACACCGTGGGCGCGTCCGTGACCTGATCGGCCGTCAGGTGCGGCATCCGGCGGCTCAGCGTCTCCGCCGCCTCCCGCCGCCGGTCCGTCACCACCACGGCCTGCACCAGGATGTTGCGCTCGATCTCGCACGCGCGGTCGCCTGCGACCTTCTCGAAGTAGGCCACCCGCTCCGCGACCGTGTCCGCGTCGAGAAGTTGCAGGGTGCCGCGCGTAGCGCCGCGTTTGAGTACGGCGCCCGTGAACGCGGCGATGTCGGCGTGGCGCGCGGCCAGTCCCAGCACCCGGTCGCCGTTGCCGCCGATGAGAAGGGGTGGCCGGGACGGCGGCTGGGTGTCCCCCAGTTCGCGGGGGTTGGCCAGCAGCCGGGTCAGTTCGGCGGCAGTCCGCTCCAATCCGTCCACCCGACTGCCGGCCGTTCCCCAGTCCAAACCCGCCTTGTCGAACTCCGAACGCACATATCCGGTGCCCAGCCCCACTTCGAGCCGCCGGTCGGTGAGCCGGTCGGTTGTCATGACCTCGCGAGTCAGCAGAACCGGGTTCCAGAAAGCGCTGTTGAGCACGAAAGTTGAAACTCGCACGCTTTCCGTCACCGCCGCCGCGGCGACCAGCGCGGGGAACGGCGCCTGCACCCCGAGATGGTCCGGAACGGTGAGGACGTCGAATCCGTGCGACTCCGCGGCACGGCACTTGTCCGTCCACTCCTGGTGGCTGGTGGCTGAATTCAGATTGACGCCGAACCGAAATTTCCTCATGAGTTCGCTCCGTTCCTTGCGGCCGACTCGCCGACGTCGTGGCCGAATACCGATTCCGGCAGCAGCGTCCGGAAATGGTTGAGGATTGTAGAGAGCCCGTCCGCCAGCCGTCCGGCGGCGTCGGCGCCGACCCGGTCGCCGCGGTAGGCCAAGGAGCCCCGCAGGGCGGCGTCCCGTTCCGCGAAGGTGATGGTCACAGGGAACTTGCTGGTCTCCGTGCGCCGCGCGACGAAATCCACCGGGCTCATCCGCGCGTCCCCCAGCCAACCCGACCAGTTGGTCAGGCTGACGCTGTTGAGCAGGACGTCGGCGTAGGGGGTGTGTCCCGGGGACCGCCTCGGCGCGAGGCCGCGCACCACGTCCTCGAACGAGGCCGCCCGGTGCTCGAAGGCATCGATGATCTCCTCCCGCAGCACGCGCAGCAGATCGGCGAGCGTCATGTCCGGGGCGCACCGGGAGCGCAGCACCAGCGTGTTCAGGCACGGCCCGATGACGTCCTGCGCAGCGGCCGGCCCGCGATGGGCCACCGGGATGCCGAAGGTGAGGTCCGTCAGCCCCGTCCAGCGGTGCAGCGCCGCGGCGACCGCGGCCGACTGGATCATGAACGCCGAGACCTTCTCCGCACCCTGTACGGGCAGCAGCTCGCGCGCCGCCTCGGGCTCGATAGCCAGCCCGAGGTTCCCCAACGGCTCGGAAATCGCAGGTGCGTTGAGCCCTAGGGTGCTGGGAGCGCCCTTCAACTGGCGGCACCAGTACGCCACATCGTCGGCCGCGCCCGTCTCCTGGTTCTCGGCTGCCACCAAGTCGCGGTACTGGCGCGGGGGCGGCGGCGGAACCGCGTCCGGGTCGGCCGGCGCGTAGCAGCGCTCCAACTCCCGTATGAGAACCGGCACCGACTCGCCGTCGAGCACAAGGTGATGGACGCACAGGGACAGGACATGGCGCCGCGGCCCGACGGTGAACAGCGCGGCGCGCAGCAGCCGTCCGTCCGCCGGGATCAGGGCGGACGCGGCCTCGTCGGCCCACGCACCGAGCCGCGCCTCCCGCTCGGGCCCGGTCAGCCCGGTGAGGTCGGCCCGCTCGATCTCGGGGGTCCACGGCAGCGTCACCTCCTGGAACAGCCGGCCGTCGCGGTCCAGGAAGCGGGTGCGCAGAATCTCGTGCCGGCCGATTACGGCGGCGAGGGCGTCGCGCAGCGCCGCCGGGTCCAGCTCTCCGTCCACCTCCCAGGACAGCGGCACGTGGTACGTCGCGTGGACCGGGTCCAGGCGCTGGGCGAGCCAGATGCTCTCCTGGAATTTGGAGGCCGGGAAGACGCCGTCGGACTCCGGGCGGGCCGGGGCGGTGTCAGCCGGGACGGCGGGCGGCGCTTCGGCGGCCGCGCGGTCGATCACTCCCACCAGCTCGCCGAAACCGGGGTGGGTGAAGAGGTCGCGGATCGACAGGTCGACGCCGAAGCGCCTGCCCACCCGGGTCAGCAGCGTGGTCGCGAGCAAGGAGTGCCCGCCCAGCTCGAAGAAGGAGTCGTCTGCCGAGGCCACCGGCACGCCCAGCACGCTCTGCCAGATCATGGCGAGCCCGACCGCGGTGGGCGAGGTGAGACCGCGCGCCGTCGCGGGCGAGGCGGCGGGGGCGGTGACGTCCGGCGAGCGCCGCTCGCTGACGGAGGACCGTACCGACGGGGCCGGCGCGGCGGCCTCGGTCTGCGCGGGCGGCACACTGACGGCGGGCAGCAGTGCCAGCCCCTCTGCCACGGTGCGGTGCGGGGCGGCGACCATGTCCGCCACGACGGCCAGGTGGTCACGGGCCAGCGAGGCGAGGAATTCCGGGCCGAGCGAGCCGTCCCGGTCCTTCCACAGCATGCGGCTGCCGTGACTGTCCTCCATCAGCAGAACGGTGAGCCGGTAGTCCGGTACGTCCGTGAGGTCCAGCAGCCTCAGCTCGCACGGCGCCTCCCCGCCGTCGAACCGCAACCGCCCCACATCGGGCCCGCCGCGCCAGGCGCCGTCCTCGAAGTGGCCGAACTGCAAGTACTGGAGGACCACTTGATGCGTACGGTCGCTCCCCGCCGGACCGGACAGGCCGGCCGCCCGCAGGATCGCGGGCAGCGGCAGGTCCCCGTGGTCGGCCCCGGCGCGCACCTGCTCTCGCAGATCGCGCGCCAGCTCCGCGTAGGTGCGGGAGCCGTCGACGCGCTGCCGGAACGGGAGGACGTTGACGAAGAAGCCGACGCGCCCGCCGAGGGCGGGGTCCGAACGCCCGTGGTAGGGCGCCGACGCGATCAGGTCGTCCGAGGCGGTGTGGCGGTGCAGCGTCACGAAGAGCGCGGCGAACATGACGGTGAAGTAGGTGACGCCCAGTCGTCGCGCCAAGGCTCGTACCTGGCCGGACAGTTGCGGGTCGATGGGCTGCGGAAACTGCCGGTAGCCGTCCGCCCCGGCCCGTACGGGCAGCGGCCGGGCCGGGGCGTCGCCGGTCAGGGCGGTGCGCCAGTGGTCCCGCAGCGACTCGCCCTCAGCGCCGAGTGCCAGTTCCCACGAGCGCTGGGCATGGGCGATGTACGGGCCGAGGGCGTCCGGCTCGCCGAGCGATTCCCCGCCGTAGGCCCGGCGCAGTTCGTCGAGGAGCAGGGGGACCGAGGTTCCGTCCAGGACGAGGTGGTGGACGGTGAGCAGCAGCAGCGTGTAGTCCGGCCCGTGCAGCACCTCCACCCGTGCCAGCGGCCCTCGGTTCAGGTCGAAGGGGGCCCGTGCCGCCACGATGGCGTCATAACGCCCGGCGGTCACCGTGCGGACAGCGAAGGGAACGGGGCGGTCCGGGCCGGACCAGGACAGGCGGGTTCCGGTGCGGGTCTCGACGACTCGGGCCCGTAGCATGGGGTGACGTCGCGTCAGTTCCCCGACAGCGGAACGCAGTCGATCCGCGTCCAGGTCTCCGCTGACGTCGAGGGCCAGCGGGATGATGTGCTCCCACCGCTCGGGATCGCGCTGCCAGGCGATCCACATGGCCTCCTGTACGGCGGACAGCGGGAGTTCGTCCTGCGGTGCGGCCCACCCGGTGCGGCGGCCGTGCGGCCGGTCGTCGGTCGTGTCAGCCATGGGTCGTCCTCCAGCCGTGGGTCATGACGCTTGCGCGGTGAGCGCGCGCTTGTCGGTCTTGCCCGACGGGGTCAGCGGCAGCGCGGGCACCCGCACGAAGCGGCGCGGCACCATGTGGGCGGGCAGCGACTCCTTGGCACGGGCCGTGAGCCGTTCGGCCAGCACGTCCCGCCCGCCGCCGGTGCCCGCCTCGCCCTCGTCGCCACCCTCGTCATCGCCGTCGGAGGCGCCGGGGACCGGGGCGTAGAAGGCGGTGAGCATGCGCTCGCCGATGCGGCTGGTGACCGGCAGGACCACGAGGTCCTGTACGCCCTCGGTGCCGTGCAGCGCGCTCTCGATCTCGCCGGTCTCGATCCGGTAGCCGTTGATCTTCACCTGGTCGTCGGCCCGGCCCGCGAACTCCCAGGTACCGTCCGGAAGGGCGACGGCCAGGTCGCCGCTGCGGTAGTAGCGCCGGAACTCCCCGGTGCCCGCGAGGTCGAGGAGGGGGTACCGCTCGTCGGTCAGCTCCGGGCGCCCGAGATAGCCGATGGCCAACTGCTCGCCGGAGAGACACAGTTCACCGATACGTCCCAACGGGGTGCGGCCGCCCC
Source organism: Streptomyces sp. NPDC050610 (assembly GCF_040654875.1). NCBI lineage: Bacteria > Bacillati > Actinomycetota > Actinomycetes > Kitasatosporales > Streptomycetaceae > Streptomyces > Streptomyces sp. NPDC050610. Next base: position 46,354 of record NZ_JBFAIV010000003.1, read on the forward strand.
ACTCGTCGAGCAGCACCACCTCGAAGCCGTCCAGCGGGCGTCCGATGTTCAGCTCCGGGTCGGGGGAGACTCCGGCGGCGGGGAGCCCGTCCGCCGACGCCGCCACTACGCCCCCGGAGCGCTCCGGCAGCGCGTCGATCTCGTTCTCGGGCAGCCGACGGCAGGTGGCGAGCACGGTGGTCTCGGTGATGCCGTACATGTTGAAGAACTCGGCCCCCGTACCCTGCACGCGGCGCCAGGCGCGCACCGCTTCGAGGTCCACCGCCTCGCCGCCGAAGATGACGTAGCGCAGCGGCAGTTCCGGCCTTTCGCCCGTCTCCTCCGCTCTGGCCACCGCCGACCGCGAGAGGTAACGGAACACCGAGGGAACCTGGTTGAGGACGGTGACGCCCTCGGCGACGACGAGATCGAGCATCGCGTCGGGTGAACGGGCGGTGTCGGGCTCCACCACGACCAGCCGGGCGCCGTGGGCCAGGGCGCCCCACATCTCCCATACGGAGAAGTCGAAGCACGGGGAGTGGAACAGCGTCCACACGTCGTCGCCGCGCAGGTCGAAGACCTGGTCGCAGGCGTCGAGCAGCGCCGTGACGTTCCGGTGGGAGACCAGGACGCCCTTGGGGTCGCCGCTCGATCCCGACGTGTAGATGACGTAGGCCGGTGCGTCCGGGGCCACGGCCGGCTGCCCGGTGCGCGGGGCCGGGGCCTGCCGGCAGGCGTCCTCGACATCGATGACGGTGGCGTCCGGCAGCACCGCCGAGGCGTCCTGGTCCGCCACCACCAGGTCGAGGGAGGCGTCGCGCGCCATGTACCGCACCCGTTCCGGCGGGTAGGCCGGGTCCAGCGGCACGTACGAACAGCCGGCCTTCAGGACGGCGATGGCGGCGGCCACCACGTCGTTGCCGCGCCGCAGATACAGGCCCACTCGGGTGCCGGGGGCGGGTGCGTGCCGAGTGATGGCGGACGCCAACCGGTCTGCTCGGTCATTGAGTTGTCGGTACGTCAGGGTTCCCCGACCATCCGTCACGGCTCGTGCTTCGGGGGTGCGCGCGGCCTGTTCCTCGAATAGGCGGTGCAGGGTGAGCTGTGCGAACACGTGCTGCCTTCCTCCTCGTTACGGCTCGGTACGGTGCTTCGCCGCCGCCTCGCCGACTCGCGGCGGAGCGAGCGGGCGAAGGGGCGGAACGAACGGGCGCTACGGGCGCAGGCTCAGGGGCCGCAGATCGGTCCACACGTCGTCGATGTGGAACAGGCACTCGCTCTTGGGGCCGGTCACGCCCACGGGCTCCCAGCCGTCGGGGGCCGCGCGGTCCTCGGGCCAGATGGAGTACTGGTCCTCGTGGTTGCGGACCACGGTGTAGCGGCGGTCGTCATCCTCGAACATGGGAAACGCGGTCCTCTCTGCTGAGCCGGTCGCCGAGGGCGGCGCCGGAGTCCGGCCGTACGGGCCATTCGTGAGGTTCAGGTCGATCGGCCTGTCCCGATCGGTCGGGATACCCCGGCCGATCGGAACGCGCCATCCCTTCGGGGTGATCAGGTACTTGAGCCTGCTCGCACCCGGCGAGTTCGAGCAGTTGCCCACGCATCAGCGACAGCATCGCCGCACCCTCGGGCGCCGTGAGGAAGAAGTGGTCGCCGGACAGCTGACGGTGGGTGAAGGCGCCGGTGGTGAGCGGCTCCCAGGCCGCCAGTTCGGCCTCGGACACGATGGCGTCCGCCGTGCCGCCGAACGCGCTGACCGGAATGGCCAGAGGCGGCCGCTCGCGGTACGCGTACGTGTAGTCCAGCTCGAAGTCGGCGCGCAGAGCGGGCAGCGCGAGCGCTCTGATCTCCGGCCGGGCCAGCACCGCCGGGGACGTGCCGCCGAGCCGGTCGATGAAGGCCAGCAGGTCATGGTCCGTCAGATCGTTCACGGACACGCGGGCGCTCCCGAGGTGGGGCGCCTTGTGCGCGGCCACCATGAGGGCGGCCGCGCCGCCGCCGTGCCGGTCGCGCAGTCGGGCGGCCACCTCGTACGCGATGAGGGCGCCGAGGCTGTGGCCGAAGAGGACCAAGGGCCGGTCGCACTCGGCGCGCACCACCTCGGCCAGCGCGTCGGCCAAGGGCTCCATGCGCCGGTACGGCTCCTCACGCAACCGTCCGCCACGCCCCGGGAGTTGTACGGCGCAGACCTCCACCTCCGGGGGAAACGCCGTCGACCACGGGTAGTACATGGACGCCGAGCTGCCCGCCCCCGGCAGGCACACCAGGCGCACCTTCGCGTCGGGGCGCGGTGGGAAGCGCAGCAGCCAGGGGCTCTTCACCGGGCCTCCCGGGTTTCGGTCGGCGCGGGGCGCGACGCGGTGGACTGCCGTACGTGGTCTGCGAGTTCGCTGATCGTGGGGTGGTGGAAGACATCGCCGACGCGCAGGACGATCCCGGCTTCACGGGCCCGGTGCACCAGTTGGATGCTCTTGAGGGAGTCCCCGCCGACGGCGAAGAAGTCTTCGTCGACGTCGGTCTGCGGGCGGCCCAGCACCTGCGCCCAGATGTCGGCGAGCGTCCGTTCGGTGTCGTTCCTGGGGCCCACCCGGTCGTGCGCGGGGACTGCGTCCGGCGCGGCGGCGCCCGCGGCGGGTGCGGGCAGGGCCGCGCGGTCGACCTTGCCGCTCGCGTTGAGCGGCAGGGCGGGGAGGATCACGAGATGAGCCGGAACCATGTATCCGGGCAGCCGGTCGCGCAGTTCGGCGCGCAGCGCGGTGACGAAAGCGTCGTCGGCGGAGGAGGCGACGGAAGCGCCGTGGGCGAGGGCGGCTCCTCCCGCCCGCTCCGCCCCCTGCCGTACGCAGTAGCCGATGAGCTCGGTCCCGCCGGCGCCGTCCGGCACCGTGGCGATCACGACCGCTTCCCGTACGCCCGGGTGGGCGCGGAGGGCGTTCTCGATCTCGCCGGGCTCGACGCGCACGCCCCGCACCTTCACCTGGTGGTCGTTGCGGCCCAGGAAGTCCAGGCTCCCGTCGGCCCGCCAGCGCACAAGGTCGCCCGTACGGTAGAGACGAGCGCCCGGCGTCGGCGCGTACGGGTGCGGCACAAACCGGTCGGCGGTCTGAGCGGGCCGGCCCAGATAGCCGCGGGCGAGCACCGCGCCGCCCAGGTACAGCTCGCCGGGCACGCCCACCGGCGCCGGCCGCAGCTCGCCGTCGAGCACATACGTCTCGGCCCCCGCGACGGGCCGCCCGATGGGCACCCGTACGTCCTCGGCCAGCTCCGCGCCCGCGCCCCCGCCCGCGTTCGCGGCCGTCGCCGAGCACTCCCACTCGGTCACCTCGACCGATGCCTCCGTCGGCCCGTAGGCGTTGTACAGCCGTGCCGGGAGCCGGGCGAGGGCGCGGTCGCGCGTCGTGCGGGGCAGTTCCTGGCCGCTGCAGAGCACGCGCCGCAGCGACGCGCAGCGGTCGAGGCCGGGCTCTTCGAGGAACGCTTCCAGTAGCGGCGGCACGAAGTGCGCGGTGGTCACCCGCTCCCGTTCGATCAGCTCGACGAGGTACGCGGGGTCGCGGTGCCCGCCCGGCGCGGCCACGACGAGGGCGGCGCCCGTCGTCAGCGGCCACAGCAGTTCCGTGACGGAGACGTCGAAGGTGCAGGGCGTCTTGTGCAGCACCCGGTCCGAGGGGTCGAGGCCGTGGGTGGCCTGGATGGAGCGGACCCGGTTGGCCAGGCCCCGGTGCGGTACGCCCACCGCTTTCGGCGTGCCGGTGGAGCCGGAGGTGTGGATGACGTAGGCGAGCTGGTCGGGCCGGACGGGGCCGCTCGCCAGCGGCGTGCCGTCCCGTGGCCCGTCCGCCCAGGAGAACGCGTCCACGGCCGTGGCGGGTACTCCGGCGTCGGCGAGGAGCGGGGCGAGTCCGCCGGTGGTGAGCAGGTGCGCCGCGCCGACCGCGCGCAGCATCTGTACGAGCCGGGCGGGCGGGTCCTCCGGGGACAGCGGCAGGTAGGCGCTCCCGGCGGCGAGGACCGCCAGGGCGGACGTCACCAGGCCGGGGCCGCGCGGCAGGCAGACGGCGACCGGGGCATCCGCACCCGCGACGCGCTCGACCAGATGTCGCGCCAACTGCATGGCCCTGTAAGCCAATTGACCATAGCTCAGCCGGTCCCCCTCGAAGGCGACGGCGGTCGCGTCGGGGGTGCGCCGCGCCTGACGGTCGATCGCCTCGTGCACCGGGCCGTCCCAGGGGTACGCGGCCGGGCCCCGGCTCCACTGGGCGAGCAGCAGATCGGCCTCGTCCTCGTCCACCAGGGAGAAGCGGGAAAGCGGTGTGCCCGGTTCGTCCAGGGCGGTGCGCAGGACGTGCCGGTACTGCCGGGCGATGCGCCGGACGGCGGCCGCGTCGAACAGCTCGGTGCGGTAGCGGAATATGCAGTCCGCGCCGTCGTCGTGCGGCCGGATCTCCAGCCACAGGTCCGTGAAGGTCGTCCGCGGGCTCACCGGGAAGACGTCGGCGTCCAGGCCGACCAGATCGGGCGTGGTCAGCGGCTGCTGTACCGCGAACATCGCCTGGAACAGCGGGTCGTGGCTCCGCTCGCGCTCCGGGCCCAGCTCGGTGACGATCCGTTCCAGCGGCACGTCCTGGCGGGGGAAGGCGTCCAGCGCACCGCGTCGGACCCGGCGCAGCACATCGTCGAACGAGGGGTCTCCGGTCAAGTCGACGCGCAGCGGCAGGGTGTTGACGAACATCCCGATCAGCGGGGTCAGTTCGGAACGGGCGCGCCCGGCGCTGGGGCTGCCGACGACGAGGTCCTCGGCGCCGGACAGCCGGGAGAGCTGGAGGGCGAACACCGACAGCAGCACCATGAACGGCGTGGCCTTGTGCCGCCGCGCGGCGGACCGTACTGCCTGCCACGTCTCTTGACTGATCGTCATGGTGTGCGACGCACCGTCGAAGCCCTGCACGGCGGGCCGCGGGTAGGTGGTGGGGAGCTCCAGCAGCGCGGGCGCGCCGGCCAGCCGGGTACGCCAGTGGTCTAGGGCCTGCTCGGCCTCGGGGCCCGCGAGGTCGCGGTGCTGACGGGCCGCGTAGTCGCCGAACTGGAGGGGCAGCGGTGCCAGGTCCGGCTCGCGTCCGGCCGTTCGGGCCGCGTACAGCTCGGACAGCTCCTCGAAGAGGCGGGCCATGGACCAGCCGTCGCAGACGGTGTGGTGGCAGATGACGGCCAGGGCGTGGTCCCGCTCCCCCAGGCGCACCGCCAGGGTCTTGACGAGCGGCCCCCGCGCGAGGTCGAAGACGTGCTCGGTCTCCGTCTCGATGAGGGTCCGGGCCCGTTCGGCGCGTCCGACCTCGGGCTCCCCCGTCAGGTCGGTGACCGGGAGCGGGATGGTGAGGCCGGGCGCCACGTGCTGCTGGGGCTCCCCCGCCGCGTCGGCCCGGAACACGGTGCGCAGCGCCTCGTGCCGGTCGACGATGCGGTTGAGGGACCAGTGCAGCGCCGGCAGGTCGAGCGCGCCGCGCAGCCGCAGGGCGGCCACCAAGTTGTAGGCGCTGTTGCCGGAGTCGAGCTGGTCCAGGAACCACAGCCGCCGCTGGGCGAAGGACGCGGGCAGGATCTTGTACGTGCGCGCCGCGTCGTAGGTTTCGGCGGGCTGGGCGACTGAGCCGGGTCGGACGGCTTCCGCGGGGCCGGTGGGTCCCGTCGGGAGGGTGGCGTGGTCGATCATGCGAGCCCTCCGGCCTGGCCGCCGCCCGCGAGTCCCCCGGCTTCGGTCGCCGACGCGTCGGCGGCGGCCAGCAGTTCCTCGACGGCGCGGGCGAGACCGCCGGCCGTCGGAGTCTCGAACACGTCCTCCAGCGGCAGCGCGACCCCGAAGGCGTTCTCGATGAGGGAGACGAGTTCGACGGCCGCGAGCGAGTCCCCGCCGTGCTCGAAGAAGTCCGGGTCGGTGACGTCCTCGTCGATGCCGAGCACCTGGCGGAAGAGGACGAGGAGGGCCGCGTCCACGTCGGCCGGTCCGTCCGTCGCGGGCGCGGCGGCCGGTGCTACCGGTGCGGTTGTGTCCGCCCCGGTGCTGGGCTCGGGCCGCACGAGGTGGGTGCGGCGCTCGAAGGGGTAGGTGGGCAGCGGCACCCGGCTCCGGTCGGTGCCGTCGTGCAGGCGGTCCCAGGCGATGGTCGCACCGCCGGTCCACGCGTGCCCCGCGGCGTCGAGCAGCGCGGCGAGCACATCGCCGCCCGGCTCCTCCGGCCCGATCTCCACGAGGTGCCGGCCGGCGGCGGCCGGCGCGCTGTCCGGGCGCGGCGCGCTCCCGTCCAGAAGCCCCGCCCAGAAGCCGGGGTCGGCCGCTTCGCGCGGCGATACGGGCAGTTCGGAGGCGGCGTGGGTCCAGCCGGTCGCCGGGGTCCGCCACTGGGCCGACGCGACCGCGTCGCGCAGGGCGGCTTCGCCGCGCGCCGCCGCGGCGGCGATGGTCAGCGCGTCGGCGAGCGGCAGCGCGCCGGCCACGGTCGCGGCGGTCAGCGCGCCCAGGCCGTGCCCTGTCACGGTCGCGGGGGCGACGCCCCAGTCCATGAGGGTGCGGGCGAGCGCGTACTCGACGGTGAAGCCGGTCGCGTGGACCAGTTCCGGGGACGGCGCGGTGTCGGGCCCGGTGTCCGTACGCGGCGTCAGCAGCCGCCGCACGTCGGGGCCGAGGCGCGCGGGCAGTTCCTGGCAGCACGCGTCGACCGCGTCCCGGAAGGCCAGGAGCGCGGCGTACAGGGGGCGGGCGTCATGGACGTACCGCGCGCCGCCGCCCGGGAAGGAGAAGACGGTCGGCGGCTCGGCGGCGCCGTCGCCCCGTTCGTGCGGGGCCGACAGTGCCTCGATCGCCTCCGCGTGGTCCGAGCAGACGACGTACCGGCGGTGCTCGAAGGCGTGCCGGCCCGTCTGGAGCGTCCGGGCGACGGCGGCCGGCGGCAGCTCGGGGCGGCGGCGCAGGTGCTCGGCCAGCCGCTCGGCCATGGCGTCGAGCGCGGCGGGCGTCCGGGCCGACAGCACCAGCAACTGTGCGGCAGGGGCGCTGAGTTGATGGGCCGGCATGGGTGCCGGCGGCTCCTCCAGCACCACGTGCGCGTTGGTGCCGCCGATGCCGAAGGAGCTGACGCCGGCCCGTCGCGGCAGCCGGGTCGTCTCCCACTTCCGGGTGCGGGTGCTGACGCTGAAGGGGGTGCTCTCGAAGTCGATGGCGGGGTTCGGCGCGGTGAAGTGCAGGGTGGCCGGGAGCGTACGGTCCTCCAGCGCCAGTACGGCCTTGATGAGGCTCGCGACTCCGGCGGCGGTGTCGGTGTGCCCGATGTTCGTCTTGACCGAGCCCAGCCCCACGGTTCCGTTCGCGGCCGTCTCGTCCTCGGCGTACCCCTCGCGGAACGCCTGGGTCAGCGCGGTGACCTCGATGGGGTCGCCGACCGGGGTGCCGGTGCCGTGCGCCTCCACGTACGAGATGTCGCCGGGGTACACGTCGGCGGCGATGTGCGCCCGGCGGATGACCTCCGCCTGGCCCCGTACGCCGGGGGCGGTGTAGCCCGCGCGCTCGCGCCCGTCGTTGTTGACGGCGGAGCCGCGGAGCACCGCGTGCACGTGGTCGCCGTCCTCGATCGCGTCCCGCAGCCGCCGCAGTACGACGATCCCGGCGCCGTCGCCGCCGACGATGCCCCGCGCGTCGGCGGAGAACGTGCGGCAGTAGCCGTCGGCCGACAGGGTGCCGCCCTCGCGGTGGGCGTAGCCGAGGAGCGGGGCCCGCACGGTGACGCCGCCGGCCAGCGCCGTGTCGCACTCACCGGCCAGCAGCGCCCGGCCCGCTTCGTGCACGGCGACCAGGGAGGTGGAGCACGCTGTCATGACGGCGATGCTCGGGCCGGTGAGGCCGAGCAGGTACGACACGCGGGTGCACAGGTGCTCGGGGTCGTTGGCGAGGCTGAGGGCGAGGTCGTCGACGCCGGGGAAGCGGTCGGGCCGGGCCCGTACGACCGAGGCGTAGCCGTTGCGGCCGGCCCCGGCGAACAGCCCTGTGGTGCCCGGGACCGCGCGCGGGTCGTACCCCGCCCGTTCCAGCGCCTCCCACGCGCACTCCAGGAAGATCCGGTGCTGGGGGTTGAGCAGGTCGGCGTCGCGGCCGGTGATGCCGAAGAAGTCCGCGTCGAAGTCGCCGATGTTCTCCACGACGCCGTGCCGGCGCACGTAGCGCGGGTCCTTGACCCGCTCGGGGTCCTCGCCCCACGCCGCCAGTTCGGCGTCGGTCAGGGTCCGTACGCCGTCGACGCCGTTCAGCACGTTGTGCCAGTACTCCTCCGGGGTGGTGGCTCCGGGGAAGCGGCAGGCCATGCCGACGACGGCGATGTGGGTGTCGTCGGTCTCGGCGAGGTGGTCGGCGGCGGGGTGGTCGGCGGGATGAGGGTCGGCGGCATGAGGGTCGGCGGCGTGGGGGTCGGTGTTGTTGTCTGCCTGGTCGGCGGTCGTCACTGTCGTTCAGCCCTTCCGTGGGAGGTGCGCGCCCGCATGGCCGTCAGCCGGGCCGCGCCGCGGCGCCCGGCGGTGCGCTTCTCGCCGCCCGTACGAGCCGGGGCGGGGGTTCCGGCGCCGGTCAGCTGCCGGGCGAGGGCGGCGATGGTCGGGGACGCGTAGAGGTCGGCGATCCGCACGGGGCTGCCCAGTTCCTCGGCGAGCCGGTCGCGGACCGACGCCAGCAGCAGCGAGTGGCCGCCTACGTCGAAGAAGTTGTCGTCGGTCCCGAAGGACTCGTGGCCGAGCGCCTCGGCCCATACGGCGCCGATCCGGCGCTCCAGCGGCGCCTCGGGGCGGCGGCGGGCGGCGGGCGGGGCGACGAGTTCCAGGGCGTCCTGGGGCAGCGCCGTACGGTCGATCTTGCCGTTGGGGGTGAGCGGCAGCGACGGCAGGGTGAGGTATCCGCGCGGGTGCATGTGGCGGGGCAGGCGCCGGGCCATGTGGTCGTGGAGGTCCGCGAGTTCGGGTGCGGGCGAGCCGTCGGCGGGCACCAGGTAGGCGACGAGTCCGGTTCCCGCGGGGCTGTCCGGGGCGGTGGCGATGACGGCCGCTTCCCGTACGCCCGGGTGGGCGCGGAGCACGTTCTCGATCTCGCCCAGTTCGACGCGTACGCCCCGGATCTTGACCTGGTGGTCGTTGCGGCCCAGGAAGTCCAGGCTCCCGTCGGCCCGCCAGCGCACCAGGTCGCCCGTGCGGTACAGCCGCGCGCCCGGCGTCGACGCGTACGGGTGCGGCACGAACCGGTCGGCGGTCAGCGCCGGCCGGTCGAGATAGCCGCGGGCCAGGCCCGCGCCGCCCAGGTACAGCTCGCCGGGCACGCCCACCGGCGCCGGCCGCAGCTCGGCGTCGAGCACGTACGCCTCGGTCCCGGTGATCGGCCGCCCGATGCCGGGGAGCGCTCCGCGCGCCTCGCCCTGCGGTGTGACGGTTCCCGAGGTGGCGATGACCGTGTTCTCGGTGGGGCCGTAGTTGTTGACGAGACGGAAGGGCAGCGTGTGGTCGCCCGTTCCGTGCAGCCGGTCGCCGCCGGCGTGCACCGTCCGCAGCGCCGACCCGGCGGGCCACGGGGTGCCGAGCATCCGCTCCAGGAGCGGCGTCGGCAGAAAAGCGCTGGTGACTCCGTGTTCGACGAGCCAGGCGCGAAGCGCGGGCGGGTCCGGCACGGTCTCGGCGTCGGGTATCTCCAGGGTGGCGCCGGCGGTCAGGGCGGACCAGATCTCCCAGACGGAGGCGTCGAATCCGGGGGCCGCGATGAGCGTGCCGCGGTCGCCGGGTCCGAGGCCGAACTCCTCGCGGCTCCAGGTCACCAGGTTCGCGAGCGCGCGGTGCTCGACCATCACGCCCTTGGGGGCGCCGGTCGAACCGGAGGTGTACATGACGTAGGCGAGATCGCCGGGCCCGGTCCGCGGCTCGGGCGGCGGCGCCGCTTCCGGCACGCGGACGGCGTCGAGCGTACGGACGGCCGTGGCCCCCGTGCCGTGCAGGGTCTCGGCGCGCTCGGCATCGGCCAGGGCGAGCGGCGGCCGCGCCTCGGCGAGGATCGCGTTCAGCCGGGACGCGGGGTGCGCGGGGTCCAGGGAGACATAGGCGGCGCCGCACTTGAGGACGGCCAGCTGCGCGGTCACCAGCTCGGCGCCGCGCGGCAGGCAGACCGCCACCAGGGCGCCCGGCCCCGCGCCCGCCGCGCTCAGCCCGGCCGCGACCTCGTCGGAGGCGCGGTCGAGCCCGGCGTACGTGAGGGCGCCCTCCGCGGTCCGTACGGCGACGGCGTCCGGGTGGGCGCGTGCCTGACGCCGGAAGAGCTGGTCGACGCGGCCCCCCAAAGGCTCGCGCGCGCTGTCCGCGGCGCCGGACCAGTCGGTGAGCAGCGCCCGCTCCTCGTCCGCGCCGAGCACGGGCAGCTCCCCGATCGGGGCCTCCGGCGCGGCGAGCGCGGCGGCCAGCAGGCGTACGTACCGCAGGCCGGTCAGCTCGGCGCTGCGGCCGTCGAAGACGTCCGTCTGGTAGCCCACCCACGCCTCGGCGCCGCCCTGCCGGCGCCACGCGAGATGCAGCGCAATCTCGTACTTGGCAGTCTCCATCGGCAGCGGCAGCGGCGAGGAGTCGAGCCCGGGGAGGAGCGCGCCCGACTCGGGCAGGTCCTCATAGGTGACCACGGTCTGGAAGAGCGGGTGCCGGGCCGTCGAACGGTCCGGCTGCAACTCCTCGACCAGCAGTTGGAAGGGCAGGTCCTGGTACTCGTGACCGGCGAGGAACGTGTCGCGCACCTGCTGTACGAGCGTGCCGAAGGCCGTGTCCGGCGCGCAGCGGACACGCAGCGGCAGCATGTTCACGAACAGCCCGACAGTGCCTTCGACCTCCAGCTCCGTGCGGCCGCTCACCGGCACGCCGATGACCAGATCGGGCGTCGAGGCCAGCCGGGACAGCAGGACCGCGTAGGCGGCCAGCAGCGTGATGAACCGGGTGGAGCGGTAGCGGGAGGCGACGGCTTCGAGCTGCTTCCCGAGCTCGGGCGGCAGGGCGAAGGGCCGGCTGTCGCCGTCGAAGCTCTGCGCGGCGGGGTGCGGCCGGTCGGTCGGCAGCGGCAGCTTGAGCTGCGCGCCGGCGAGTTCGGAGCGCCAGTAGTCCAGTGCCTCGCGGCTGCGCGGCCCGTCCAGCAGGCGCCGCTCGGCGGCCACGTACTCCTGGTACGAGCGTGCGGGCGCGGGCAGCGGGTCGGCGGCGCCGCTCAGCGCGGCCTGGTACAGGGCGGACAGCTCGCGGTCGAGGATGCCCAGGGACCAGCCGTCGACCACGATGTGGTGGAAGGCGAGGACCAGCGCGTGGTCGTCGTCGGCGAGCCGGATCAGCTCCGCGCGGAACACCGGGCCGTTGGTCAGGTCGAAGGGGGCGAGGGCGGCGCGGGTCACCGCCTCGCCCATGGCGGCTTCCCGTGCCGCGGCCGGCGACCGGCTCAGATCGGTCAGGGCCAGCGGCACTCCGCCCCGCGGGGAGATTCGCAGAGCGGGCGCGCCGTCCACGGTCGGGAAGGTCGCGCGCAGCACGTCGTGCCGATCCACCAGCCGGTCGAGGGCGCGTCGCAGGGCGGGCACGTCCAGCGGGCCGCGCAGGCGCGTGGCGCGCGGCACGTTGTACTCGTTGCCGTCGGGCCGTAACTGCCAGAGGAACCAGAGGCGTTGCTGGGCGGAGGAGAGCGCCGAGAGCGCGCCGGCGCTCATGTGGACGCGCCTTTCTCGTGGCCGAGGGCGGGGGCGGGGGTGAGCCCGGCGGGTTCGAGCGCGGCGGCGGCCCGCACCGTGGCGAGCTGCGCCGCTGGGGCGTGCGCGGCTGGGGCGTGCGCCACTGAAGCCTGTGCCGCGGATTCCTGGTGCCGCGTCACGAAGTCGGTGAGGTCGTCGACGGTGGGCCGCTCGAAGAAGTCGGCCATCGGGACCTCGACGCGCAGCGTGCGCGAGATGCGGGCGATCGCCTGCGACGCCGTGAGCGAGTGCCCGCCGAGCTCGAAGAAATTGTCGCCGTCGCCGAGCTCTTCGAGGCGGAGGACCTCTTTCCAGATCCGGCCGATCGTGTCGCGCACGTCGTCGCGTGAGATGTGTTGCGTTGGCTCGGCCTCGGAAACCATGATGACAAGACCCCTTCCGGTCCTGGCGGGTGTGGCGGTTTCCCGGCGTAGCGCGCGAAACCTCTGTCCTCGCCACAAGATGTAGGGCGGCGGGAGGGGAGCCAAGCGGGGTACCCGAAGGGGAAGCGGTCACTGCACTGTTGGGCAGTGAAAAGAGGGGGCCACCGGCCGGCGGCCCCCTCTCACTCACTCTCGCTCAATGGCGGGAATCAGTGATTCAGCCGGCTCACAGCGCGGCGTAAACAGCGTCGATCAGGCCGGTTTTCCGCGGGTCGTTCAGTACGTGATGGCCCATCACGTTCATGGTGTACCCCATGCTCATGCCCGCCTCGGGGTCGCACATTCCGAAGGAGCCGCCGTATCCGTCGAATCCGAAGGCGCGCGGATTGGGCCCGTAGTTTCCCTCTTCCCCGCTCAGGATGACGCCCAGTCCGAACTCCGACTCGCGGCCGAGCGGGGCGCCGATCACCAGGTCGAGGCAGCGCCCCTGCCCCTGCCGCGCGAGGTCGGCCTGCCGGGCGCTGAGCACAGCGGAGCGGCCGGCGTAGGCGCCGTAGAGCTGCGCCAGCGCGAGCGCGGTGGCGTGCCCGTTCGCGGCGGGGATCTCGGCCCGCCGCCACTGCGGAGTGTTCGCGATCTCGGGGCCCGCACCGGGGCCGGCGAGGGCGGCGAGGGCGATGGGGCTCAGCTTCGCGAAGAGCTCCTCCAGTTCGCTTCCCGGCGGAGGCGGCGCCTGCACCAGGGTCGCGACGCGCCCGTCCTCAGCGGGGGCAAGCCCTATGTGGAAGTCTGCGTCGAGGGGGCCGGCCAGCTCGTCGCGGATGAACTCCCCGACGGTCCGGCCCGATATCCGCCTGATGACCTCGCCGACCAGGTGGCCGTACGTCATGGCGTGGTAGCCCGATACGGTCCCCGGCTCCCACAACGGCTCGGCGGCCGCCAGCCGGGACGTCATAGCGCCCCAGTCATAGAGCTCCTCCGCGCTGAACGGCTCCGGCAGCCCGGCGAGGCCGGCTCGATGGTTCAGCAGATACCGCACCGGCAGCTCCGCCTTGCCGCCCGCCGCGAACTCGGGCCAGTACCGCGCCACCGGGGCGTCGAGGTCGAGCAGCCCGCGGTCGGCCAGCAGGTGCGCGGCGAGCGCGACCACCCCCTTGGTCGAGGACCACACGTTCACCAGCGTCGAAGCGCTCCACGGAACACCGCGCCCCGGATCCGCGTACCCGCCCCACAGGTCCACGACCACGACCCCGTCGAGAACCACCGCCACCCGCGCCCCGAGCTCCAGGCCGTCGGCAAAGTTCCGCGCGAACACCTCGCGCACATCGGCGAACGCCGCGTCGCACTTGCCGTCGATCGACAGGGAAGACATAAGACACGCACTCCTCAGCGATAAGCCATGGCCTCATTCACGCGCAACGTAATCGCCCCCGACGTCGCCAACAAGGACACGAATCGCCCTGAGAGGCCGGAACGCCCTTCCGTACGCCCGGCACTCCCGCGCGTACCGCTGCACCGCCATGCCCGGCGGAACGCACCCTGCCCAAGCCCTGAACCGCCGTTCCGCCGCGTGGCGCGCCTAGGGTTGTGGGGTGTTCGACACGACTGACTTCGACCTGGCGCCGTACGCCGGGATCGACATGGACAGGTTCGTCCGGCGCACCTACTGCAGCTGGCAGGACGCCGGCTGGCGGTCGTTGCTGGTACAGCGGTTCGTGCACAGCCGGGAGGCGGAGGAGTTCCCGCTGCCCGGGGTGTCCGATCTGCATCTCGTGCTCTGCACGAGCGGGGACGCGGAGATGCGGGTGCGCGCCGGCGGGAGGGCGACGCGTCGGCGGTGGGTTGCCGGGCGGCTGGAGCTCGTACTGCCCGGCCGCCCGACCGTGCGCGGTTACTGCGCGAGGTCCACGCTGCACACCGTCCAAGTGCACATCCCGCGCGCGGCCGTGGAACGTGTCGCGGCCGAACTGGCCCTGCCGGGACCGGACTTCGAGGCGCTGGCTGCCGGGCTGGGGGCCGGCGACGCGCTGGTCGAACAGGTCGTACGCGCACTGCCCGCGGCCACGGGCGCGAACGACGTGTACGCGGAGTCGGCCGCGGCCTTCCTCACCGCCCACCTGCTGACGCAAGGCCGGGACCAGCGCGTACCGGGGCCCGAGCGCACGGCGGTGCGCCACGGCATCGCGGTCATGCGCGAGCGGCTGTCCCATCCGCTGACGCTCGCCGAGGTCGCCGCCGAAGTGAACCTGAGCGTCTACCACTTCATTCGCGTGTTCCGCGAAGCCACCGGCGAGACGCCGCACCGGTACCTCACGCGGCTGCGTATCGAGCGGGCGCGGCGGCTGCTCGACGGCACCGGCCTCACCATCGGGGAGATCGCCGGACGCTGCGGATTCGCCGGCCCCGGCAGCCTGTCCGCGGCCTTCCTCGCGCACGTCGGCGTCCGGCCGTCGGCCTACCGCAGGAATTCGCCGACAGGTCCGCAATCCGGAGCATGTCCCGAGCGGGCCGTGCCGTCCTAGCGTGGGGCGATGCCTTTCACCAAGCCCTGCACCTATGCCGTGACCGCGCAGTCGCCGGCGAAGCCCTTCGCCGTCTTCGGCGTTCTCCTCCACGCGGCCGCCTGGCCGACGTGGTCGGCGATCGACGCCGCGGAGGCCGAGGGCGGCGGCGTCCTCGAAGGCCCCCAGCAGGTCGGCGACGTGCGTGTCTTCCGTACCGGCAAGGCGATCGCCCGCGAGCGCGTCGTCGAACTCGTCGCCGACCGGCGGTTCGTGTACGAGAACGAGAGCGGGCCCTTCCGGTCCTACCGGGGCACCGTCGAACTCTCTCAGGCGCCGCAGGGCGGCACCGACATCGTCTGGTCGGCGGCCTTCGAACCGAAGGCGCGCTTCTCGGGACCGTTCTGGCGGTGGTATCTGGCGCGCTTCATGCAGCGGATGGCCGATGGCCTGGCCGCTTACGCCGCTGGAGACGGGTACGGGTACGGGTACGGCGCCATACGCCGCTGACCAGCGGTTACGGGTGGCAGCGGCCACGACGGCACGGGCCGGCCCCACGCGTGAGGCCGACCCGTGCCCGTACAGCGGTCGGCCCGTGCCCGTACAACGGTCGACCCGCGCCCGTAAGACCGCCGAGCGCACGCAGCCGGCTCAGGCGCCGTGCTCCGCGAGCATCATGCGCGCCGCCGTCTCCCCCACCACGACGCACGGAGCCGTCGTGTTGGCGAGCGTGACGTGCGGCAGGACGGAGGCGTCGGCTACGCGCAGCCCGCTGACGCCGTGCACCCTCAGCCGCCCGTCCACGACCGCGTCGCCGTCGACGCCCATCCTCGCGGTGCCGCACTGGTGCCAGAAGGTCTCGACCGCGTTGCGCAGGAAGCTCTCGACCTCGGCCCGGGTCGAGTTCGCGGGTGCGACCTCGCGCTTGAGGAACGGGGCGAACGCGGTCGAGTTGCCGACCTCGCGGGCCATGGCGATGCAGGCCAGCGCCGAGGTCACGTCGTCGGGGTCGGAGAGGAAACGCGTGTCGACGCGCGGGGAGAGCGTCGGGTCCGTGCCCGCGAGGGAGACCTGGCCCCTGCTGCGCTGCCGCATGCCAGGGAGGAAAGTGACCGCCCGTTCCGGCAGCGGGTACTGGGCGGCGCTTTCGGGGGACACCGAGCCCGTGGGAGAGAGGTACAGGAAGAATTCCGGCGACCCGGGCCGCGTCTCGTCCTCCCAGAAGCAGACCGCCTGGCTGCGCGTGGGCGGCGGCATCGGTATGTCGTGGGTCTCCCAGACGCAGCCGAAGCGGATGTGGTCGTCCAGGTTCCGGCCCACTCCGGTCAGGTGCTGGACGACCGGGATGCCGAACGGGCGCAGACCGGCCTCGTCGCCGATGCCGGAGCGCAGCAGTACGGCCGGGGTGTTGATCGCGCCCGCGCTGAGCACGACTTCCTGCGCGGCGCGGAACCGCGTGACGCGGTCCCCGCTCACCGCCTCCACGCCGACGGCGGTGCGGCCGTCGAAGAGGACGCGCGAGACCGTCGTATTCCGCAGGACGGTGAGGTTGGGGCGGTCGAGGTGGTCGGCGACGTAGGCGCGGTACGGGCTCCGGCGCTCTCCGGCCTCGATGTTCTCGTCGCGTACGGAGCACCCTCGGGCCTGCTCCATGAGGGCGCCGTTCGCGCTGTCGAAGCGCGGGATGCCCTGGGCCTCGGCGGCGTCGAGCATGGTGGAGAACAGGGGGTGCACGTCCTGCGAGGGCCGTACGCTCACGGGTCCGCCGGAGCCGCGCCGACCGGGGTCGGGGGCGCCGTGCCAGTCCTCGATGCGCCGGTACGCCGCCAGTACGTCGCGGTATCCCCAGCGCTCGTCCTTGGCCCGGGCCGCGTAGCCGTCCCAGTCCACCTGGTGGCCGCGCGCCCACACCCCGGCGTTGACGCTGCCGCCACCGCCCAGCCCGCGCCCCATGGAGTAGGCGAGACGGCGCCCGTTCAGCTGCGGGTTGGGCTCCGTCGTGAACGCCCAGTCCCGCTCCGTACCGAAGTTGGCGGGCCACAGGTCGGGGTCGCGTACGAAGTCCGAGTCGTCGTCGCCGCCGCTCTCCAGGAGCAGCACGGTGGCGGCCGGGTCGGCCGAGAGGAGCCCCGCGACCACCGAGCCCGCCGAGCCCGCGCCGCACACGATGAAGTCGAAGGCCGCACCGTCGTCGACGCCGCCCCCCGGTCCGGCCGCTCGCCCGTGGGTGTTGTGCATGAAGACCTCCTGAGTCCGGCTTGTCGGAACGGTCCGAGCCGGTCGGCGGTGGAACGCCGCACGCGTCTCGACTCGTCCCCGGCTGCACATTCACCCTATGAACGGTTGACCGCAGCATCATCACTCCTTGGAGTGGTGACGCTCCCCCCTTTCACCCCTCCCCCACCCCTGCCCCCTCCCCGCCCCTCCGTACGCTCGGACGCGACCGGGAGACCAGATCGGGGCTTTGCATGATCATGCATAGTGAGGCATACTCTTCCTATGTCCAAGGTCCTCACCTCACTGCCCACCGGCGAGCGCGTCGGCATCGCCTTCTCCGGCGGCCTCGACACCTCGGTCGCCGTCGCCTGGATGCGCGACAAGGGTGCCGTCCCGTGTACCTACACCGCTGACATCGGCCAGTACGACGAGCCCGACATCGCTTCGGTGCCCGGCCGCGCCAAGGCGTACGGCGCCGAGATCGCGCGCCTCGTCGACTGCCGTGCCGCACTGGTCGAGGAGGGCCTCGCCGCGCTCGCCTGCGGCGCCTTCCACATCCGCTCGGGCGGCCGCGCCTACTTCAACACCACGCCGATCGGCCGCGCCGTCACCGGCACCCTCCTGGTCCGGGCGATGCTGGAGGACGACGTCCAGATCTGGGGCGACGGCTCGACCTTCAAGGGCAACGACATCGAGCGGTTCTACCGCTACGGCCTGCTCGCCAACCCGCAGCTGCGGATCTACAAGCCCTGGCTCGACGCCGACTTCGTGACCGAGCTCGGCGGCCGCAAGGAGATGTCGGAGTGGCTGCTCGCCCACGAGCTGCCCTACCGGGACAGCACCGAGAAGGCGTACTCCACCGACGCCAACATCTGGGGCGCCACGCACGAGGCCAAGACCCTGGAGCACCTGGACACGGGTGTCGAGACCGTCGACCCGATCATGGGCGTGAAGTTCTGGGACCCGTCGGTCGAGATCGCCGCCGAGGACGTGACGATCGGCTTCGACCAGGGCCGCCCCGTGACGATCAACGGCAAGGAGTTCGCCTCCGCCGTCGACCTGGTGATGGAGGCCAACGCCGTCGGCGGCCGCCACGGCCTGGGCATGTCGGACCAGATCGAGAACCGGATCATCGAGGCCAAGAGCCGCGGCATCTACGAGGCCCCCGGCATGGCGCTGCTGCACGCCGCGTACGAGCGCCTCGTCAACGCGATCCACAACGAGGACACCCTCGCCCAGTACCACAACGAAGGCCGGCGCCTCGGCCGCCTCATGTACGAGGGCCGCTGGCTGGACCCGCAGGCCCTGATGGTGCGCGAGTCGCTCCAGCGCTGGGTCGGCGCGGCCGTCACCGGCGAGGTCACGCTGCGGCTGCGGCGCGGCGAGGACTACTCGGTCCTCGACACGACGGGCCCGGCCTTCAGCTACCACCCCGACAAGCTGTCGATGGAGCGCACCGAGGACTCGGCGTTCGGCCCGGTGGACCGGATCGGCCAGCTCACCATGCGCAACCTCGACATCGCCGACTCGCGCGCCCGGCTGGAGCAGTACGCGGGCCTCGGCATGGTCGGCAGCGGCCAGGCCGCGCTCGTCGGCGCCGCCCAGGCGGCCTCGACCGGGCTGATCGGCGCGATGTCGCAGGGCGGCGCCGAGGCCATCGCCTCACGCGGCGCGGTCTCCGGCGACGAGGAGCTCCTCGACCGCGTGGCGATGGAATCCGGCACGGACTGAGGACTTCCGCCCGCGGCGCAGCGCGTCCTCCTGAGGCGCGGCACGCCGGCCCGAGGTGGGGCACGTCAGTCTTACGGCACGTCCGTCTCAGGAGTCGCTGGAGGAGTCACCGGCCTTGTGTGCCGACCATGACAGGTCGGCACACAAGGCCGAGCCGTTTCCCGGGCCGCCCGTACGCGCCCGACGCGGGACGTCCGGGATCGAGCCGCCTTCCGGGCCCTCTTCCGGGTCCCCTTCCGGGCCGAGGGCTCGTACGCGCCGACGCCGAGGGCTCGTACGCGCTCGACGTGCTCGACGCACTTGTCGTGGGCAGCCCGCGCTGAATGGCCGTCAGCCGGACACGATGTCGAGGGTCGCCGTACCGTCCGCGCCGGTCGCCGCCTGGATCACCACGGCGTGGGGCTGGGGGCTCGGCCGGGCCGCGGGCCCAAGGCCCCCGCAGGAGCTGCCGCCACCGGTGCTGCGGACGACGGTGAGGCACCCTTGCCCCCGGCCGGTCGCCCCGCCTCCGATGCGGCCGTTGCCCGATTTCACCGTGTATTCGATCTTGTTGACGCCGACCTCGGTCACGGAGAGGGTCGCCGGTCCCGCGGGGCCCTTGAAACGGAACGACACCGGCTCGGATACCGCGATCTCGCAGTCGCCGTCTGCACAAGCGCCGACGTCGCGCCCGTCCGCCGCCGACACCGCCGCCGACGCCTCCCCGGAGGTGGGCTGTTCGGAAGTGGACTTCGAAGGCTGCCGATGGGGCGAGGAGGCCCCGCCGCCCCCGCCCGGGCCGCCGCAGCCCGCCACCGCCGCGATGGTGGTCAACGCGGCGAGCACGACGCCCGCTCGCGGCCTGTGCGCCGATGTCCTCGTCGTGGTCATGACGGCCCCCATGTCGGCACGCTGAGGTTTCGGCGCGCGGCAGCCAGTCTTCCCTGGCGCCATCGTCGTCAAGCAGCGCGCCGGAGGGAGCGAGGGGCGCTCACGGGCGCGAACAGGCCGAGGGCGCGCGGGCCGGCAGAAGGGGCCCGATGTTGACGGGACGTCAGCCACCCTTCCCAACCAGCCGAGTCGAGTCGAGTCGAGTCACTCGGGACTCGGCTGATTCCCCCTCAACTCCCGTGCCAGCAGCACCGGATCGACCGCCCCCACCGCCGTCTTCCCGTCCAGCCCCCATCCCCTCCCGTACGCCGCGTCGAAGACCTTCTCCCCCAGCGCGACCCTCCCCCGGCGGGTGAGGGCGCGGACCTGACGGTCCGTACGGTCGTGAGCGCCGCGCAGCCGGGATGCCGCGCCGAGCAGGACGGCGGCCTCGTGATGCCGCCCGTACGCGTCGGCGAGCGCGGCCGCGTTCACCGCCGCCAGCGACAGGATCGGCATGTCCCGGGTCGCCAGCGCCGCCGCGTACGTCGCCGCCAGCGCCCGCCGCGCGCCGGCGAGGTCGCCCGACTCCAGGCAGAGCGAGGTCCGTACGCTCCCGAGCAGCGCCCGCGCGTGGTCGCCGGGGAACGGCGCGGCGCCGCGCAGACCCGGTTCGGCGGCGTCGAGCAGTTCCCGCGCCCGGTCCAGGTCGCCGAGCCGCACCAGGAGGAGGGCCTCCCACACGTCGACCAGGATCAGCATCTCCGGCATGTTCGCGCGCAGCGCTCGCCCCCGGGCCGAGTCGATCGTCGCGGTCGCCCGGTCGGTGTCGCCGCGCCGCAGGTGCAGGTCGATCCAGCGCAGGTCGCTGAACGCCTCGTCGCTGAGGCTGAGCGCGCCGAACTCGCCCTCCAGCGCCCGGACCTCGCGCAGGTCGGCCAGCGCGCCGTCGAGGTCGCCGTCGTACTGCCGCAGCTGGGCGCGCATCGGCAGCACGTTGGCCTGCCCCCAGAGGTCGCCGACCTGCCGGAAGCAGGCCAGGGCCGCCTCCACGTCGGTACGCGTACTCTCCAGCTCGCCCGCGTTCTCGGCGAACCTGGCCCGGAACATGCGGGCCAGTCCGGAGAGCCACACGTCATCGCCCCCGGCCAGGTGCTCGATGATCGCGGGCGTGGTCTTCTCCTCTTGCAGGAACGCGAACGGGAGCGCGATGAGCGCGCCGTACGGACCGGGCAGCTCCGGGTCCGTGAGCAGCCGGTCGGCCAGCTCGTGCAGCTCGGCCCGGTCGCCCGCGGCCTCGGCGGCGGACGCCCCGGTCCGGGGGCCGAGCCGGTTGAGCAGGTGGATCGCGCGGGCGCAGTCGCGATCGGGCGACGGCTCGCCGCCGGGCACCGCCAGCGCCTCGCCCAGCCAGTAGGCCGCATCGGAGTGCCGGTCGAACATCTGCCAGTACCAGGTCAGGTTCAGGGCGAGGGCGACCGCGTCGGGGGCGTCTCCGGCGTCGCACCGGCGGCGCAGGGCGGCGAGCGTGTTGTCGTACTCGGCGCTGATCTCACGCATGGCGGCCGGCTGGCCGGGCCCGCGCAGCCGCGGCTCGCAGCGGGCCACCAGCTCGGCGAAGTACCCGGCGGCCAGGTCGCGTACGGCCCCGAGGCCGCCCGTATCGGCCAGGCGGTCGGCGCCGTACTCGCGCAGCGTCTCCAGCATGCGGTAGCGGCCCGGTTCGGGCGCGAGTTGCAGCAGCGACCGGTCGACCAGGCCCGCGAGCAGCTCGGGGATCTCGGCGGCCGGCACCGCGGTACCCGCGCAGACCGCGGTGGCCGAGGCCGGCGTGACGCCGCCGGGCAGGATCGATACGCGTTCGGCGACCGTACGCTCGTACTCGCTCAGCAGCTCCCAGCTCCAGGCGATGACGGCGCGCAGCGTGCGGTGCCGGGGCAGCGCGGTGCGGCTGCCGGTGGTGAGCAGCCGGAACCGGTCGGGCAGCCCGTCGGCCAGCTCGGGCAGCGACAGCGTCCGCAGCCGGGCCGCGGCCAGTTCGAGGGCCAGCGGCATCCCGTCCAGGCCGCGGACCACCCGCCGGACCTCGGCCAGCGTCCCCCCGTCCACCTCGAAGCCGGGGCGTACGGCCGCGGCCCGCTCGGCGAACAGGCGTACCGCCGCCGCCCCCCGGGTCTCCTCGACGCCGTCGTCCGGGCCGGGCAGCCGGAGCGGGCCGAGCGGTACGAGCGCCTCACCGTCGACCGCGAGGGGTTCGCGGCTCGTGGCGAGCACACGCAGCCCGGAGCAGCGGGAGAGCAGCGCCGCGAGCAGGTGGGCCACGGCGTCGATCAGGTGCTCGCAGTTGTCCACGAGCAGCAGGCTCTCCCGGCCGCCGAGCCGGTCGGCGAGTACGTCCAGTTCATCGCCCTCGATCCGCGTCCGGGCCTCGAACATCGCGCCGCCGCGCAGCCCGGTCCCGGCGAGCACGGCCGCGCCGACCTTGGCCGGCTCCGTGACGGAGGCGAGGTCGATCATCCAGGCGCCGTCGCGGTACTCGTGGCGGTGGCGGCGGGCGGCCTCGACGGCGAGGCGCGTCTTGCCGGCGCCGCCGGGGCCGAGCACGGTGACGAGGCGCCCGGCGGCGAGCAGCGCGTCGATCCGGGCGAGGTCGTCGTCGCGCCCGATGAAGCTGGTCAGCGGCGCGGGCAGGTTGCTCGGGCCGGTCCGATCCGTGTCGAGGGCCGGAGGCGCAGTATCGACGGCTGGAGACGGCCGTTTGACGTCGGCGGCCGGGGCGGCGGGCCGCTCCGCGCGCAGCAGGCTCAGGTGGCGTTCGCGGAGGGCTGCGCCCGGATCGGCGCCGAGGCTGTCGGCCAGGGTCTCGCGGACCCGCTCGTACAGGGCGAGGGCATCGGCCTGGCGTCCCTGGGCGGCGAGCGCGTCCATGAGCAGCGCTGCCGCCCGCTCGTGGACGGGTTGCTCGGCGAGCAGGGCGGTCAGGCGGGCGGCGGCCGCGTCGGCGCGGCCCAGGGACAGTTCGGCGGCGGCGAGGTCAGCGACGGCGTCGACCGAGGCGTGGGCCAGCCGGGTCGCGGCGGCGGGCGCCACCGCGGCGACGGCTGCGGGCTCGGCGCCGGGGCGGTCGCCCCACAGCGCCACGGCCTCGCCGAGTACGGCCGCCGCCGCGTTCGGGTCGCCGGCGCGCAGCCGTTCGCGCCCGGCGGCGGCGAGCTGTTCGAACCGCAGCGCGTCCACGTCGGCCGCTTCCACGGCCAGCCGGTAGCCGCCCGCGGCCTGCGCGACGTCGCCGGCCGCGCCGAGGGCCCGGCGCAGCCGTGAGACGAGGGCTTGCAGGGCGTGGGCCGGGCCGGCCGGCGGCTCCTCGGGCCAGATCGCCTCGACCAGGACCGCGGGCTCGACCGTACGCCCGCCGGCGAGCGCCAGCCGTACGAACAGCCCCTGCAACCGCGCGCCCCGAACGGGCAGGGCGGCGTCCCCGCGAGATGCCTGAAAGGCGTCGAGCAGCGTGACGCGAAGCCGCGTATCCCCGTCCATCCCCCGATCTTCGCGTGCGCGGCGTCCGGTCCCCAAATCAGGGCGGCGGCCTGACGGTCCGGGCGTTGCAAGCCGGTGTCGGTGCTCACGCGTGCTGGTGTCGGCGCGGTATGGGCCGGTGTCAGCGCCGTGAGCATCGCTGTCAGTGCGGTGTGCGCCCCGTGTGAGCGGCCCGGGTCAGTCTCTGGGCGTCCGACATCCCAGAGGCGGCCGGCCGGAGCGTACCGGGCGGCCTCGATCCCGGAGGAACCACCACCATGAACAGCCCTGTCGCGGTCATCGGCGCCGGAATGGGCGGCCTCACGCTGGCCCGCGTCCTGCACGTACACGGCATCCCGTCCACGGTCTACGAGGCGGAGGTGTCTCCTACGGACCGTACGCAGGGCGGGATGCTCGACATCCACGACTACAACGGCCAACTGGCGCTGCGAGCAGCGGAATTGATGGACGAGTTTCGCGGCATCATCCTGGAGGGCCGCCAGGCGATGCGCATCCTCGACCGGACCGGGAACGTCCTGCTCGACAAGGCGGACGACGGTACGGGCGGCCGACCCGAGGTGCAGCGCGGCGAACTGCGGCGGATTCTGCTCGACTCGCTCCCGGTCGGCACGGTCCGGTGGGGTCATAAGGTCAGCGGCGCCCGTTCCCTCGGCGGAGGACGCCACGAGGTGGTCTTCGCCGACGGCACCAGCGTCACCACGAGCCTGCTGGTCGGCGCGGACGGCGCGTGGTCACAGGTCCGGCCGCTGCTCTCCGACGCCGCACCCGAGTACACCGGGGTGTCGTTCGTCGAGACCTGGCTGTTCGACGCCGACACCCGCCACCCCGCCGCCGCGAAAGCGGTCGGCGACGGGACGATGATCGCGCTCGACCCGAGCGGACAGGAAATCCACGCTCACCGGGAAAGCGGCGGGACCCTGCACACCTACGCGATACTGCCCAAGCCGCAGGAGTGGTTCGCCGATATAGATTTCACCGACTCCACCGACGGCGGCGCGGCTGCCGCGCGGATCGCGGCCGAATTCGACGGCTGGGCGCCGGAACTCACCGCGTTGATCACCGATAGCGATACCGCGCCGACCCTGCGCCCCCGCTACGCGCTGCCGGGCGGACACCGCTGGGACCGGGTGGCGGGGGTGACTCTTCTCGGGGACGCGGCCCACTTGGCGGCCCAGGACGGAGAAGGCGCCAACTTCGCCATGCTGGACGCCGCCGAACTCGGCCAGGCCCTCGCCGCGCACCCCGACGACGTCGAGGCCGCGCTCACCTCGTACGAGCAGGTGATGTTCGCCCGCAGCGCCGCGGCCGCCGCGGAATCCGCGGCAGCCGATAACGCCACGCCCCAGGACGCCATCGATTTCTTCACCCAGGACGAGCGGACCCGATGAACCACGGTATTCGGACGGTGATCCCCTCACCCGGCCGATCCCCGAATTCACGCGCCGATCCGAACGTTGCCATAGCTCTTCGGAAGGGAATCGAGTTCTCGTGCACGCAGGCAGGAACGGCGTGACAGGCATGGCCGACGCAGGAGATGCGGTGGACGTGGCGATCGTGGGCGCCGGCCCGGTCGGTCTCTTCCTGGCCTGCGAACTCGGCCTGGCGGGCTGCTCCGTCCTGGTGCTGGAGCGGGAACCGGATCTTCGCTCCCCCTGGAAAGCACACCCTCTCGGGATGCGCGGCCTGTCCGCCGCGTCGGTCGAGGCGTTCCGCCGCCGCGGGATGCTGGGACGGCTGCTGAGGGCGTCGGGCATCCACGACGCTCCCGACGAGGGCCTCGACACGAATCTCGATACGGACCTCGATACGGACCTCGACGCCGATGAGCCGTCACCTCCACGCAGCGTGGGCCATTTCGCCGGCATGATGCTCGATCCGGCCGACGTCGACGTCGCCGCGCTGCCGTTCCGGCTTCCCGGCCGGGCGACGGAGAGTCTGATGACGCATCTCGAAGCGGTCGAGACGGTGCTGTCCGAGCAAGCGGCCGCGCTCGGCGTGGAGATCAGGCGTGGCGTGCCGGTCACGGCCATCGCCCAGGACGACGAGGGCGTGGTCGTACGGGCCGGCGAGCGGGAATACGCGGCGCGCCGGCTCGTCGGCTGCGACGGCGGACGCAGCACGGTGCGCCGGTCGGCGGGTTTCGAATTCGTCGGCACCGAGCCGCAGTTCACGGGTTACGCCATGCTGGCCACCATCGCCGATCCCGGGAAACTGCGCCCGGGGTTCCAGCTGACGCCGACGGGCATGTACCTCCGGACGGGCGCGGAAGGGTACGTCGGCATGCTGGAATGCGACGGCGGTGCTTTCAACCGCTCTCAGCAGCCGAGTCGCGAACATCTCCAGGCGGTTCTGCGCCGGGTATCCGGCACCGACGTGACACTGAACGATATCCAGCTCGTATCCACCTTCACCGATCGGGCGAAGCAGGCGACGAATTACCGGCGGGGCCGCGTCCTGCTCGCGGGCGACGCCGCTCACATCCACTCCCCTCTTGGCGCACAAGGGCTCAATCTCGGCCTCGGCGATGCCATGAACCTGGGCTGGAAACTCGCCGCGACGGCGCACGGGCACGCGCCGGACGGGCTTCTCGACACCTACACCCATGAGCGGCATCCGGTCGGCGCGGCGGTTCTCGACTGGACGCGCGCCCAGGCGGCGGCCATGCGCCCGGACCCGCACAGCCAGGCGATTCAGCGGGTGATGCGCGATCTGCTCGGGACCCGTGACGGAACGACCTACGCGTTCCAGAGGATATCGGGGGCTTCCCAGCGCTACGACTTCGGCGGCGATCACCCATTGGTCGGCCGCAACGCCCCGGATCTGCGTCTTGAGGACGGTACTCGCGTCGGCGGCTTGATGCGGGACGGGCGCGGCGTCGTGCTGGATTTCAGCGTCGACCAATGCCTGCACGGTTCCGCGATGGGCTGGAAGAGCCAGCTGCGGTACGTAGCCGGTTCGGCGAGAGACGACCTCGGGCTGGGCGCCGTGTTCATCCGGCCCGATGGCGCGGTCGCCTGGGTGGGTGATCGCGAACCTGACCGTGCGGCTTTCGAGCGGGCTGCCGTCCGTTGGTTCGGAAGTCCGGGCGCCTGAAGCCATCAGCCTTTCCGGTACGCAACCACCCACATTGAATTCCCCTCCCCCGACCCCAGCCCACCCGACCCCGACCCCGACCCAATAGCAACCCGAATACCAATCTCAGCCGAATTTCAGGAGTACGCATGACGATCACCATCCGCCCGGGCAGCACCGTGTTGTTCACCGGCGATTCGATCACCGATTGCCAACGGCTGGACAGTGAGGAGGGGCTCGGATTCGGCTATCCGCTCCGCATCGCGGGCGAGTGGGGGCTCCGGCACCCGGACCGGCCCGTGACCTGGCTGAACTCCGGGATCGCGGGCGACAAGGTGATGGATCTCGAAGCCCGATGGCAGAAAGATGTGCTCGACGCGCGCCCCGACGTGGTGTCGATCCTCGTCGGCGTCAACGACGTCGGCTGGCACACGTACGCGCCGGAGGGCTACGTGATCACCGCGGACGAGTACGCGGCAGGCTACGGCCGCCTGCTGGCGCCTCTCGCCGAGGCCGGCGTCGACCTGATCCTCATCGAACCGTTCCTCCTGCCGATCCCCCGCGTCCTGGAGGTCGTCGACTCACTCGTCGGAATAGAGGGCCAGAAGGAGTGGCGCGCCGACCTCGACCCGAAGATCCAGGCCGTACGCGCGCTCGCGCGTGAGTACAACGCGCATCTGCTGGCCGCCGACGGCCTGTTCGCCGAACTCGCCGCGACGACCGGACCGGAGCACTGGGCCGCGGACGGCGTACACCCCACACCGGCCGGTCACGCCGCACTCGCCGCGGCCTGGCTGCGTCTGGTGGCGTGACCAGAACCCGTTCGTGACGTAACCGGGCCCCGCCGCCGTCGGCCCGGCCCGGCCCGGCCCGGCCCGGCCCGGCCCGGCGCGGCGCGGCCCGGGCTCCACGTGGCCACCGCGCTTCGCGGCGCGGCCCGGCGCCAGCCAATGGCCGACCGGTGGCCGGTCAGCAGCGGGCCGGCGCCCCGGCGGAACCAACCCGTCCCCGCATTCATCACTCCTACCAAAGGAGGCATCATGCGATACGGAACCGGTGCCGTCGCGGCCGTGGCGTTCACCGCCTCTCTGGTGACGGCGCCCGCCGCGTCGGCCGACGCGCCGCGGTGCGACCTCAGACCCGTCCGGACGGCGATGAAGGCGCTCGGGGAAGTCGGCGCCTCGGGGATCAGCGTGGCGGTGAAGAGCCCGCGCTGCGGCGAATGGAGCGGCGGCGTCGGCCTCGCCGATCTCGCGACGGGCCGCGCGGTCGGCGGCGGCGAGCACAGCCGGATAGCCAGCAACACCAAGACCTGGACGGCTACGGTCGTGCTCCAGCTCGTCGGCGAGGGCAAGGTCGAGCTCGACGACTCCGTCGACCGCTACCTCCCCGGTCTCGTGCGCAACGAGCGCTACGACGGGCGCAAGATCACGGTCCGGCAGCTCCTGCGGCACACCAGCGGCCTGCCCGACTACCTGGACGCGCCGTTCTGGGACGACCTGGACGCGCACCGCTGGGATCACTTCGACCCTTTGCGGACCGTCGAGCAGGCGCTGGCCCTGCCCCCGCCCGATGACCGGACTCCCGACGGTTTCTCCTACTCCAACACCAACTACAACCTGGCCGGCCTGATCGTCGCGAAGGTCACCGGCCACGGCATCGGTACCGAGATCGAGCAGCGCATCATCAAGCCCCTCGGACTGAGCGGGACCTACTGGCCCGGCGACCGGACCACGCTCCCCGAACCGGATCTGCGAGGTTACGTGGACCGGGACGGCACTCTGGTGGACAGGACGGAGTGGAACACCTCCGCGGCCGACGCGTCGGGGGCGCTGGTCTCCACCGGTCGCGACGTGACCGCTTTCTGGACCGCGCTGCTGTCCGGGAGACTGCTGGCCCCGGCCCAGCTCGCCGAGATGAAGCAGACCGTTCCGGACGGCTCGTCGGGCGAGCGGTACGGCCTGGGCGTGGAGCACTACGAGCGCGTCCCGGGGTTCGTCACCTGGGGCCACAGCGGCTATATGGAGAGCGGCCACAAGGTGAGAAACGCGGTCACCGATGACGGGCGACGGGCGGTGACCTTGCTGATCGGATCGGAGACGTTCGACTCCGACAGGGTGGACGCCATCATGGGCGATCTCATCCGCGACCTCCGCTGACGAGACGTCACCCGGGCAGGAAGCCACCGGAGAGGAAGCCACCGGAGAGGAAGTCCCCGGGGAAGCAGGTCACCCGGGCAGGACCGGTGCCGGACGAGCGGCACTTCCGCCCAGGCGACCCGGCCCGGGCGCGCATGCCGCTGAGGCCGCCAGGAGCAGCAGGGCGTCGTGGTCCCTGCTGCCCGGCGGCGCCTGGTAGATCACCAGGCACTGTCCGCCGCTACGGGGCACGTCGAGAGCCTCGTACGTCAGCGCCATCCGCCCGGCGTGCGGATGCCCGTAGACCTTGCGGCCGTTCGTACGGGCTCGGACGTCGTAGCACCGCCAGAGGCCCGCGAACTCCTCGCTCCGCTCGTCGAGTTCGGCGAGGAGTTCACGGAGTTCCGGAGCCTCGGGGTACGCGGCGTCCACGGCGCGCAGGTGCGCGACCACTCCGCGAGCCACAACCGGGCGGCAGGGTGCAGGAAGGTGCAGCGCGCGGTGGCGCACCGTTCCTCAAGGGGCCGAGCACCGGCTGGACCGCGCCGGCCGCGCTGCTCGCGCTGATCCGGTACGAGCGCGGGCGCACCGACCCGCTGGTGGACGTGGAGATCTTCCGCGACGCCGGGTTCAGCGGGGCCGGACCATGCCCGGCTGACGGCGAACCAAGGCCCCCGGCTGCCACTGCCCTGCTCCTCGCCGCCGCGGACGCGGAGACCGGCGACAGGCTGCTGTTCCCCGCCTGGAACATCACCGGGTGCGGAACCACAAGGAGGCAGCCGCTGCCGCCACCCGAAGGCAGGGCCGCGTTCCACTAGTTGATCACATGGGTAACCGGCGAGTAGCGCTCCGTAAGATTTTACTGTTATCCGATGCACGCTGACGCGCCGGTGAACGCTATTGGTGTCAGAGGGCTCGAAAGCCCTTCGGTGCTGAACGGGGAGGCACCGCCGGTGACAACTGGAGGGGACTCCAAGGTCCGTGAATGTTCATCTCGTGCGTGACTGGGCTGTGGCCTTGGTCGCGATGCGCGTGATCGGCGCTGATGTACGGATGCTGCTGCGACGGCTCGCCGCCGTCTCGGTACGGGCGGGCGCCAGTGAACTGGCCCGCGCCGAGGCCCGCGAGCGTGGCGGCAGGAGGCTGCGGTGAGCGACGACCCCGACGGCTACCTCGGCCGGCAGCACCCCGGCGTGGTCGCGATTCCCGGCCTGCCCGCCGATTTCCAGGCCTTCCACCAGCTCTACCGCGGCGCCTACGTCCGCTGGTCGGAGCTCTACCTGGGCTCCCGGCACGACGCGGAGGAAGCCGTCGACCAGGCCTTCGAGCAGCTGTGCATCCAGTGGCCGCTGGTGCTCAGGCAGCCGGTGGCCGAGGCGTACGCGTGGAAGGTGGTCAAGAACCGCACCATCGACTTCGCCCGGGCCCGCGGCCGGCGCCCGGTCGTCGTCGACTTCGCCGCGTTCGAGACCCACACCCTGCACACGGTCATCGACCCGATCGGCGCGCTCGAAGACTCCCTGGCGCTCTACCAGGCCATCGGAACCCTGCCCGAGCGGCAGCGCGACGTCATGCTGCTGCGCTACAGCCTGGACTACAGCACCGCGGAGACCGCCCGCACCCTCGGAATCACCGAGGCCGGAGTCCGCTCCACCGCCCGGTACGCGCGGCGCAGGCTCCGCCAGGAGCTGGGGCTGCTTGAGGAAGGAGCCGACGATGCCCGCCTCGAAGACTGACCAGGCATTGGCCGAGAAACTGGCGACGGCGCGGCTGCGGTCCGCCCCGTACACGGCGCAGGAAGTCGCGGCCGGCGAGGCCCGGGTGGCCGCGCGGCTGGCCGACCAGCTGCTGCGCGGCGCGCTCTCCTTCGACGACGCCCTCCAGCCCGCGGTCCGGCTGGAGGAGGCGTTCGGCCGGCCGCCGCGCGGCAGCGACCGGGAGCAGGCCGAGGCGCGGCAGATGCGGGAGGCCGCCGAGGACCTGCGGCGGCTGTGCCGGCTGGTGGTCGGCCAGCCCGAGGCGCTGCATCAGATGACCATGTTCATCGGGGCGGCCCGCCTCCCGGAGCCGGCCGGCGCGAGGGTGCTGGCCTGCGTCCTGCAACTGGC
Organism: Streptomyces sp. NPDC050610; assembly: GCF_040654875.1. Taxonomy (NCBI): domain Bacteria; kingdom Bacillati; phylum Actinomycetota; class Actinomycetes; order Kitasatosporales; family Streptomycetaceae; genus Streptomyces; species Streptomyces sp. NPDC050610. Next base: position 76,637 of record NZ_JBFAIV010000003.1, read on the forward strand.
CGGGCGGGAGGACAGCGCCCGCTTCTGGTGGCAGTACGCGGCCGGCGCCGGCGACACCTCCGCCTCGTACTGCCTCTTCCTGCACCACATGGCACTGGCCGAAGTGCACGAGGCCGCCTGGTGGCACGCGCAGGCCGACGCCGACGCCAATGCCGACGCGGCCACGGTCGCCGACCGGGCGGGGCACCGCCGGACCGGCGTCGCCGGCGCGTACGACACCGTCGTCACCTGGGGAATCGACCTGGAGGTCGTCATGGACGGCTGCCCGGCCCCCACCGCCACCGAGGCCGTCGTCTGCTATGTCACCAACGCGGTCGAGTACGTCGACGAAGTCGACCTCCCCCTGCCCACCCCCGGCTTCGCCGAACGGATCGAGGAACTGACCACTACCTGACATCGGTCGGTGGAACGGGAGGCCCCGCACCTGCGCGGGCGACGCCGGCCCCTCGCCCCGCGTTCGGGGGCGAGCGCCTCCCCGAACTGCCGACCGTACGCACGGCGCGACGGCGAGCTGGAATCACGATGCCCGGCTCTGGCGGGGAACACGTCCCCGGCCAGGGGTTGTTCACGGTGACGGACGTGACGACTCTGCCGGCACAACGCCGGTCACGGCGCGCTGAAGAGGAGCCGGAGAGCGTGCAGAGGACGAGAGGAGCAGCACAGCGATGACACAGCCCGTGCCGATCAGCGGGGAAGACGTCGGCCAGGAGCAGCAGAACATCCGGTACGAACTGACGACCCTGGCTTTCCGCCTGCTCGACGGCGAGCGGGCGGCCGCCGGTATCGAGCCGTGGGTCAACAGCCCTGACGCGCAGGGCAGGTTCCTCGGCTGCTGGCAGACGGAGAACGGTCCGCTCGGGCGCATCCTCGTCCTGCGCGCCTTCACCGACGACGCGGAACTGGCGCGGGAGCGGATGCGGGCGCGCGCCGGCGACCGGCCGTTCGGCGCCGGTGATCACCTGACGGATCTGACGATGCAGAGCTTCGCGCCGTTCCCCTTCGTACCGCCGGTGCGTACGGGCGAGTTCGGGCCGGTGTACGAGATCCGCGACTACCACCTCCGGCCCGGCGGCCTGCCCGCGACGATCGCGGGCTGGCGAAAGGCGCTGCCGGGAAGGCACCGCGTCGACCCGCTGACCGTGGTGATGTACGCGCTGGACGGCCCCGACCGCATCATCCAGATCTGGCCGTTCAAGAGCCTCGACGAGCGTGTCGCCCTCCGCCAGGACCTCTACGCGACCGGGCAGTGGCCGCCGCCCGGCGCTCCGGAGCAGATCCTCGAAGCGACCTCGTTGATCGCCTGGCCGACGCCGTTCTCTCCCCTCACCTGAAGCCGCCCGCTTCCGGCGGCCTGCGGTGACCGTACGGACGGAGGGCGCCCCGCGTGTCGCGGCCGTCCGCAGCCGAGCCCGGAGGGAGGACAGGCGGTCAGCGCGCGCCGTACGCGCGGATGAAGGTGTGGACTCCGTCGATCATGATGCGGCGGGTTCGTTGCGGATCGACCTTGGCGGGGATCGGCTGGCGTTCGTAGGCCAGCAGCACGGTCAGCGCGAGGAACTGGGAGACGGCCACGCGCGGGTCGTCCATGTCCAGGAGCCCGGCATCGGCGAAGAGGGCGATGCGTTCCATGAACACTTCCTCGACCGCCGCCGTCGCGATGTCGTCGTCGGTCATCGGCGTCCGCAGGCGCTCCTGCGCGACGAGGGCGAACCCGGCGGCGTAGTCGGCGGAGCCGACGATCGAGGCGCCGAGGTCGACGGCCAGAGCGGTGAGCGCCTCTTCCAGCCGCGGCACCGTCGTGATCCGCGCGTCCTTCGGGAGGTGCTCTTCGAGCGCCCGGCACGCAGTGTCCGCGAGCGACTGGGACACGTCGGCGAGGATGGCCACGAAGAGGCTCCGCTTGTCACCGAAGTAGTCGTACACGGTGCGCTTGGACACCCCGGCCAGGGCCGCGATGGCATCCATGCTGGCACGGTCCACCCCCTGCCGTACGAACAGTTCGCGAGCGGCCGCGAGGATCGCGGCCCGCTTCTGCGCCGACCCTTCGCGGACCGTCTTTTCCATTCCCGCAGCGCTCATCTGAAACCTCCGCGGGCAGCCTACACCGAGCAGTGCAGTGCCCGTCCCCGCCCAGTGCGGACCCGTCGCCGCCGCGTTTCCGGCGAACGGAGGACAGCGGGGACGTCCCTCGAACAGCCGCTCGGCCGGCCGCGACGGTCGTGGGCGTCACGCTGACAGGGCGACAACACGTGGGGTACAAGGGCACTGCTCCAGACCTCTATCGGGGTCGGCTGTAGCGGAGGGAAGCGTGGCCGGCCGAGACTGATCCGCCGACGTCGCCGATGAGCGCGCAGACGATGGCGTCACGGGCGTCGGGCGACTGCCGGTGGGAGTGGAAGGCCTCGTCGAGGAGGGCGAAGACGGAGACGCCGGCCAGGGTTCCCACGGTCGAGCTGATGCTGTGCACCGCGGCGCCGGGCGCGCCGAGTCCGGCGGCGACCTCGGCGAGCATGCGGGGGTTGGATTCGTGGAGGCAGAGCCGGTGCAGCTCGTCGAACGTGTCCAGTTGCAGCGCGGCGAGTCCGCGCCGCGCCGCGAGGGGGACGTGGGTGCGGTAGGTGGCGCCGACGCCGCGTGCTCTGATGACCATGTGGGGGGTGTTCTGGTCGGGCGGCATGGTCACGCGCCAGTCCTCCGTGACCGGCTCGGCCCCGTAGTCCTCGATGACCCAGTCCCCACCATCGCGGTCCGGGTGTCCCAGAACGATGGCGCCCGCTCCTTCTCCGAAGATCGCCGGGAAGAGCCACTGGTCGAGGTCCTCGTTCTGCGGGGCGGGGAGGGGTCTGCGGGTGTGGGCGATGGCGGACAGGTCGTTGCTCGCGGTGAGGAAGACCAGGGCGTTCTCGTCGTTCCGGGCGGCCGCGTGGTGCAGGAGGTACTGGGCGTAGTCCAGGGCTTCGAACAGCCCCGCGCACCCGGACAGGATGTGCAGGGACGACAGGCCGGGCGTGTGCCATCCGACGTCGCGGCGCGCTTCGGCGAGCGCGAACATCAGCCGGTCGTCGCCCGACCAGGACACGTGGATGTGCCCGGCGAGCGTTCCCGGCGGGCTCCCCGGCCGGCGGGAGACGCGGGTGTGGTCGTCCAGGGCCAGGCGCAGCGCCTGGGTCGTCATCGCGTCGATGTCCGGGTTGAACAGGGGATGCGCGGGCCCGGCCGTGCCGCCGCCGGGATCATCTGCCAGAGCCTGGGCCGTCAGGGCGTCGGTGGTGTGTGTCGTCGCGACGGACTCGATGCCCAGCTTCTCCCGGATGAAGGACGCGGGGACGTCCCCGGCCGTGTCCTGGGGCTCCTTCGTGTCCTGGGGCTCCTTCGGGTGACGTTTCGGGGCGATGTCCTCCACGAGTTCGTCAGTGGCGACCAGACGGCCGAAGGCCCGGCCCGCCGGGCCGTACCCGGCCGTGACGGCGCGTGCGCTCTTGATGGCGAGAGAACCCGCAGACACCGCCGCTCTCCTCACATCAGGGGACAGAACGGACATCGCGCTCGGACTCAGCATGCCGCGCGGGGGCGGCGCCCGCACCTGCGGCCACACCGGGAAGCCGGGGACGCTCTGCGGGCAGGCCGTGCCACGGGCCGTGCTCGCCGGGGCGGGAAGGCTGACGGGGGTCGGGTGCCGCACAGCGGAGGTCGAATGTGCCGGTGCCGGTGTGGCCGCAGGACGAGGAGCTTGTTGTCGGTGGTTCCGGCCGCTCAGCCGATGAGGGCCGCGGTGATCTGACGGGTGGTCTGCGCGGCGATGCGGGGGTTGCCTGCGGCGTAGCAGGTATAGGCGTTCAGGGCCGTGGCCAGCGCCCAGCCGCGGCCCCGGAGCCAGGTGGCGTCGTCCACGCCGAGCGCGGCTCGGAAGGCGGCCCGGCTCCCGGCCGACATCAGGGTGAAGGCGATCATCAGGTCGCAGGCCGGGTCGCCGACGCCGAGTCCGCCGAAGTCGATGACCGCGCTGAGGCGGCCGTCGACGGTCAACAGGTTGCCGGTGTGGAAGTCGCCGTGGAGCCAGACCGGAGGACCGTCCCATCCGGGGGCGCCGATCGCCGCGCCCCACAACTCGGTCATGGCCGCGACGTCGAACTCTCCGGCGACCTCCTCGATGGCGGCCCGCGTAGCCCGGTCCCGCGCGACCAGCGGCCGGACGGTGAGATCCTCCCGGGCTCCCCGGGCCGGAATCTCCTCGGGCTCGAACCGTTGCAGGGCGGTCAGGAACTCGGCCAGTTCGACGGCGGCCGCGGACGAATCGGCCAGTGCCTCGACGGTCGCCACCTCTCCGTCCAGCCAGCGGGAGACCGCCCACGGCCACGGATAACCGAAGCCGGACTCCCCCACCTCCACGGGCACAGGGACCGCCAGGGGCAGGTGCGGGGCGAGCCGGGGCAGCCACTCGGACTCCTTCCCGGCCTGCCCGACGGCATCGATATGACGGGGCAGCCGGACGGACAACTCCTCGCCCAACCGGTAGATCACATGGTCCGAGCCGGCCGGGTCGAGCAGTTCCAGGGGCGCCTCGGCCCACTGCGGGAACTGCGTATCGACCAGGCGTCTGACCAGTGCGGCATCGATCGAGGGGCGGGGGTCCGCGGTTCTCTCGGTCGCCAAGAACAGCTCCTTGAGCCGGCCCGCCCGCGCGGCGAGCAGCAAGGGCCATCACAGTGCGCCGCAGGCCGCCTGTCGACCGGATTTCCCCACCGTCGTCATCCGCTACGGGACGCCGCACGTCGGCTTCTCGAAGAAGACAGCGTGACCGTCTGACCCCAGGGCTCCTGGACGACTGCCGTATCCGTGACCGACGACAAATCCGTTGGCCAGGGCAAAGCTCAGTCAGTCGGCCGCGGGCCAATCCCAGCCGAGTTGGAGGAACATGCCGAGGCGATCGCTGACGGCGCGGATTTCGGCGATCCGGCCGTCCCGGACCGTGAAGATCCAGATCTGCTCGACCTCGAAGGAGCGCCCGGTGGGCTCGGGCATCCGCGAGTGGTGGCCGGTGTGCGTTCCGGAGACCAGCATGCGGGCTGCGACGGTGTCGCCCTCGGCGATCAACTGCTGGGGGGCCGCGTTCAAGACGCCGAAGGCGTCGAGCTGCTGCCGGAACCCGTCGAACGCGGCGCCGGGCTCGTTCGCCTCACCATGAATGATCTTGTTGTGGTCGATCACGTCGGCGGCCAGGTAACGCGGGAAGCCCTCGGCCCTGCGGGAGTTGATCGCGTCGATGAAGCCGGTGACGACCTGCTTGGTAGCGGCCTCCGCTGCTGCGTGCACGGTAAGTCCTCCTTCTTTCTCTCGCCGTATCCCCTTCGAGCGGAGGGCCTGCTTCCGAGCCCGGCCCAGGCCCATTTCTCACTGCGCGCCGGTGACATCGCTCCGACGGGGTGCGTGTTGATCTTCACGGACAGACTTCGCAACGTACGCAGCAGGACCGTGGTCCGCACGGGATTCTCGGCATCGGCGAGCTGCCGGCACGCGGCGCACCCGCGACTACAGGGGCGCGCGGACCTGTCGGCCGGCCCGCGCGGCCGCGCGTCTCAAGACGAAGAAGGCATCAGGCCGGCAGGCCGCGACGGCCAGTCGAGAACGGTCAGCTCAGGCCATTGCTGCTGCCAGCGGGCCGTCTTGGTCTCATACACCTCGCGCGGGGCGAGCACCGGGTTGGGGCGTACGACGAGGTTGAATACGTCAGCGAGGCCGTGCGGCGCATAGACGCGCCACCGGCCGCTCGGCTCCAGTCGCACACCCAGGCAGCACGTGGTCGCGGCGAAGCTGTCGATCGCCGCCTCCGTGGAGGCATGCGGAGCGCACGCGACGCCGAACTTCTGCTCGTACCAGAGGTGGACACGGGCCTCGTTGCGGACCTCGACCTCGACCTCGACCTCCGCCGGCAGCCCGGCGAACGCTTCGCGCGCGGCCTTGATCACCGTGTCCTCCGCCTGCCACGACACGTCACGGTCGTCGAAGTAGAAGACGTCGTAGTCCTTGATTCCGGTGGTGGGCTGCCTGTCCGTGACCACGTTCCAGACGGTCTGGAACAGGCACCCCGCCGTCACGTACCAGTCGGGCAGCCCCAGCCCCGCCGTGCGGTTCAGCACCTCCACCAGCACCTCATTACGGGCCAGCGCGGACTTCAGGGCGGCAAACTGCTCGTCGAGCGGGAGGCGACCGATCATTTGCCCATGCCTACCACGTGACCGGTCTGCGACGTCTCCAGCTCTACGGCAAGGACCTCACAGAGAGTCTGATTCTGAAATCATCAGTAAATGGATCAAGGGCGTTCACCGTGCTGGTCCGTCCCCGCCAGGAGCAAACCAAGGAGCGTGCTTCATGTCGTCACCGTCCGCTCGTCCATCGCAGGAGAGCCTGCTCAGCGACCGCGCCGTCGTCCTGATCGGTGGGGGTTCGGGAATCGGGTTGCGCGTGGCTCACCAGGCCGTCGCCGCCGGAGCGCGTGTGGTGTTGGGCGGTCGTACGGCGGAGCGTCTCGCCGCGGCGGCGCGGGAGTTGGGCGGCGGTACGCGGTGGCGGACCGTCGATGTGACCGACGAGGCGTCGCTCGCGGAGTTCTTCGGCGGGCTCGACCAGGTGGATCACCTGTTCACCTCTGCGGCGTCCTACCGCGTCGGCGCGCTGCGGGAGCTCAGTGCGCAGGATGCCGAAAGTCCCTTCGTCTCCAAGTTCTGGGGTCAGTACCACGCGGTGCGGCACGCCGCACCGAAGTTGTCGCCCGACGGGTCGGTCGTGCTCATGGCGGGGGCGGCCGGGGCGCGACCGCCCGGCCCGGCACCGGCCTACGCGGCCTGCAATGCCGCGATCGAGGGGCTGGGCCGCGGGCTCGCCGTGGAACTCGCGCCGGTGCGCGTCAATGTCGTCTCGCCCGGCACCATCGACGGGAATCTCTGGGCCCACCGGCCGGCGCCGGACCGGGAGGCCGCGTTCGCGCAGTACCGCCACGACACCGTGCTGCACCGGCTCGGTACGGAGGACGAGGTGGCGCACGCGGTGCTCTTCCTCTTCACCAACGGTTATACGACCGGGTCGACGCTGTACCCCGACGGCGGATACACCCTGCGCTGACGCGGCGACGCGCCTCGGCTGCCGTTAAACCAGTGGTGTCCCCGTGGACGAGCCTCATAGCTTGCGCACTCGTGACTGATGATCCGCGGACGCACCCGAATCGACATGGCCTCGGCCGGGTGTTCAACGAGGTGCCCGAGCTCTACGACCGGGTCCGGCCGGGGTACCCCGGCGAACTGTTCGCGGACCTTGTCACCCTCACCGGCATGACCGAAAGGTCGTCGGTGGTGGAGGTGGGTTGCGGTACCGGTCAGGCGACGCGCTCGCTGGCAGCGCTCGGATGTTCGGTGACCGCCGTCGAGCCGGGCCCGGGCATGGCCGCACTCGCTCGCCGGCGGCTCGCTTCCCTTCGCAACGCCGAAGTCGAGACGTCGACGTTCGAGGAGTGGGACGACCGCGGTCGACGCTTCGATGTCCTCGTGGCCGCGTCGTCGTGGCACTGGGTCGACCCGTCGATCGGCTGGCGGCGAGCGCACGACGTACTCCATCCCGGAGGCTGGGCGGCACTGCTCGGCCACGTCGTCGTCCGCCGGCCGGGAGAGCCGGAGGTGTATGCCGAGACCGCCGATCTCCACGAGCGGTTCTGCCCCGGAAGCCCCGGCTGGGGTCATCCCCCGCTGGAGGAGGACGTGCGCACCGCCGACGGGGGTTGGGGCCTGGCCGACGGTCCCGGAGGACTGTTCGGCTCGCCGGCCGTGCGCTGGTACCCGACCGTTCAGTGGTTCAACGGGGACGGCTTCGCTGATCACCTTCGCTCGTTGTCGCTGTACCGGAGGCTCGACCGGGATGTCCGCGAACCTCTGCTCGGCGCCATCGCCGAGCGCGTCCGCACGCGGATGGGCGACCGAGCCTCCCGCCGCTACCTGAGTGTCCTGCGCCTCGGACGGCGCACCGAGTAAGGCCGGGGCCGCCCTCTGGACTACCGGCTGCGGCCTGCGTGTCCGCGCTGGGGATTCGGGATTCGCGGCCGCGGGGCGTGCGATGTCTCCGGAAACCGGCACCCGACATCCGGCACCCAGCACCCAGCACCGGTCACCCCCGTACCCCCGTACCCCCGAGACCGTTCGTTCTTCGAGCACGGGGTTCCGGGTCCGCCGTTACTTCTCCAGCACCGTCGTCCGCGTCAGCGGCAGCCGCACTGTCTCGCGGAAGGAGAACAGCACCACCAGGGCCGACACGGCCGCCAGGGCCATCAGGTAGAAGCCGGGGGCGAGTGGCGTGCCCGCCAGGGAGACGAGGCCGGTGGCCACGAACGGTGCGGTGCCGCCGAAGAGCACATACGCGGCCGTGTAGCCGATGGCGGAACCGCTGGCGCGGAGCTGGCTGGGGAACGCCTCGGCCATCGCGGGCACGTTGGACGTACCGATGATCGACACCAGCACCGCGAGGACGGCCGTGCCGATGATGGCCCCCGGCAGCCCGGTGCCGATCAGCCAGAACGCGGGCAGCGTCATCACCGCGAAGCCGCCGCACGCCACGAGCAGCATCGGCTTGCGGCCGAACCGGTCGCTGGCCGCGGCCGCCGCCGGACACGCCGCGCAGTAGGCGAGCATGGCCAGCACGCTCGTCAGCATGGCCTGCGATTTGGTGTAGCCGACCTCCTCCGACATGTACGCGATCATGTAGCTGCTCATGAGGTAGTAGCCGACGGCGTTGGTGATGCTGTAGCCGAACAGCGTCAGTACCTGCCTGCGGCAGACCCGCCAGGCCTCGCGCAGCGGGGCGTCCTGAACGCTGTCGCGTTCCTCCATCGCCCGGAAGACGGGGGTGTCGTCGATCCGGCTGCGCAGGAACAGGCCGATGAATCCGAGCGGACCGGCCAGCAGGAACGGGATGCGCCAGCCCCAGCTCCGCAGCGACCCGTCGTCGAGCGTCGACGTGATCAGGAGCCCGGTGAGCGCTCCGGCCACGGACGCCAGGCCGACGGTCAGCGCCACCACGCACGCGTACCGGGCACGGCGGCCCTCCGGCGCGTACTCCATGATGAACGCCGAGGCGCCGGTGTACTCGCCGCCCGTGGAGAAGCCCTGCATGGCCCGCAGCAGGAAGAGGAGGATCGGGGCGGCGATGCCGAGTGTCGTGTAGCTGGGCAGCAGGCCGATGAGGAGCGTCGAACCGCTCATGCACAGCACGCTCAGCGCCAGCATGCGATTACGGCCGATCCGGTCGCCGTAACGGCCGAAGAACGCCGCGCCGGCCGGCCGGGCGATGAACCCGCCCGCGAAGACGGCCCAGGTCGCGAGCAGCGCCGCGGTCTTGTCGTACTGCGGGAAGAAGAGCCCGGCGATCGTGGCGGACATGATGGCGTAGGCCCCTGAGTCGAACCACTCCACGAAGTTGCCGACGGCCGTCGCCGCGGCGACCTTCCGGTGCACGGACCGTTGGCCGGGGGCCTCCTCGGCGGCGACGGAGGGCGCCGAGGGCGAGTGGTTGTCGATGGTCATGGCCGGCCGTCCTTCCGGGGTGGCGTCACGGCCGCGGGGGCGGCGGAGTCGAGGTCGCGGGCGCGCAGGGCGGCCCGCTGAATCTTGCCGGTGGCCGAGCGGGGCAGTTCGTCGACGAATTCGATCTGCCGGGGGTAGGCGAACTTGGAGTGCGCGGCGCGGGCGAAACGGGTGATGTCCGCGGCCAGGCTCTCATCCGGCTCATGGCCGGGGTTCAGCTCGATCCACGCCTTGACCGCCTGGCCGCGGACGGGGTCGGGAACGCCCACGACTCCGGCGTCGGCGACGGCGGGGTGACGTCGCAGGACTGCCTCCACTTCGTACGGGCCGACACGGTACCCGGACGTCTTGATGACGTCGTCGGTGCGGCCGAGGAACCAGAAGTATCCGTCCTCGTCCATCACGGCCTGGTCCTTGGTCCGGTACCAGGTCCCGCCGAACGACTCGGCGGAAGCCTCGGGCCGCTTCCAGTAGCCCAGCGGGAACTGGGGGTTCGATCCGGCCCGCAGGCAGATCTCGCCGGGCTCCCCGCCGGCGACCTCCTGGCCGTCGGCGTCCAGCAGCGCGACGTCCCACCCGGGCAGCGGGCGGCCCATGGAACCGGGCTTGACCGGCATCCCGGGGAAGTTGCCGAGCAGGGGGTAGGACTCGGTGGAACCGTAGTAGTCCAGCGGCGTGACGCCGAACTCGGACTGGAACCAGTCGATCAGATCGGTGGTGAGCGGTTCGTTCGAGCAGCACACCACCCGCAGCGACTGGGGGTGGCGGCTGCCCGCGTCCGGAACGTCCTGCTTCATCTTGCGCAGGAAGGTCGGGTTGACCAGGGCCGTGGTGACCTTGTTGCGGGCCATGCTCGCCAGCAGCCCTTCGGGGTCGAAGCCGCCGGCGGGCCGGTACACCAGGTGCACGGCGCCCGCCCGCAGCGGGCCCATGAGCTTGGCCATGGACCAGGCCCAGTCGCCGGCGCCGTAGAAGACGTCGCCGGGCCGCAGGTCGTGGCAGTAGTGGAACTCGTTGTGCCCGAGCAGGGTGCGGTGGGCGTGCACGATGCCCTTGGCCTCGCCGGTCGTGCCGGAGGTGTAGAAGATCAGGGCCGGGTCGTCGGCGGCGGTGTCGGCCGTCTCGTACTCCGGCGGGTGCGCGGCGATCGCCGGGTCGTCGACGTTGACGACGACGCCGTCGAATCCCTCCGTCCGGTCCAGGGCGGCCGTCTCGGTGACCAGCACTGCGGCGCCGGAGTCGGCGAGCCGGTAGCGGATGGGCTCGTCGGCCCAGAGAAGGGACATCGTCACCAGGACGGCGCCGGTGCGCAGGACGCCCAGGTAGGTGGCCGGGGTGTCGGGTCGCTGCGGCAGCAGGACCGCGACCCGGTCGCCCTTGCGCACGCCGAGCGCGTGGAGGTGGGCGGCGATCTGCCGCGAACGGTCCTGGATCTGCTGCCAGCGGACCTCCTCGCGGTGGCCGGTGTGGTCTTCGAAGACGAGCGCGAGCCGGTCGCCGGGATGACGGTCGGCGACGTCCGCTGCCATGTTGTACCGGTCCGGGACCTGCCACTGATGGTCATCGACGAGGCGGCGGTAGGCCTGTTCGCCTTCGCCGGAGAGGGCTGCGCCGGGGTGCGGCGATGCGGTGGTCGACATGAGAGTTCCTCTTGTACGCGGGAGCGGGACGGTCGCGGCGGCACCCTGGGGCTACAGCCGGTGCGGTGGGGTCAGCGGCGGCGTCCCGCGAGGAAGCGGGCCATCTCGCGCTGCGGCTCACCGGTGGCGTAGGCGGCGATGTGCACCTTCTTCGCGGCGTCGATCGCTTCGTCGAGACCGGCGTCGTCCAGCTCGCGGAGCCGGCCCTTGGTCAGCGCGAGGGCGCCCGCCGGCAGCTCCGCGAGGCGGGCGGCCTCGGCCAGCGCCTCGGCCTTGACCTGGTCCTCGTCGACGAGGAGGGACAGCAGACCGAGCCGCTGCGCCTCCGCCCCGCCGACGAGCCGGCCGGTGAGGGCGAACTCGGCGGTCTTGGCCCGGCCGAGGATGCCGCGCATGGCCCAGATGCCGGTGATGCTCGGGATGCCGGAGAGCACCTCCGGCTGCCCCATCCGGACGCCGGCGTGGCCGATGCGCAGGTCGGCGAGGAGAGCGAACTGGAAACCGGAACCGGCGGCGACCCCGTTGACGGCGGCGATGACCGGCTTGTCCAGGCCGCGCACGGTGCGGAACAGCAGGCCGAAGTCGTCGATCCACGCCTCGGCGGCCGCGTGGTCGTCGGGGTCGATGGCCGCGGTCTCCGCGAGGTCCTGTCCGGCGCAGAAGGCGCGTCCGGCGCCGGTGAGCACGACCGCGCGGCACTTTTCGTCGCGACCGGTCTCCTGAAGTGCCGCGACGAGCTGGGCGCGCATTTCGCCGGTCCACGCGTTGAGCTTGTCGGGGCGGTTGAGGGTGACCTCGGCGACGTGGACGTCGTCGGGCAGGGAGGTCACCGGGTGGCGGGACACGATGACGGTGCCGGCGGTGCTGTTCTCAGCCATGTGGCAGACCTTTCGGGAGGCATACGGAGGCCACCGGTGCACGTCCGGGGCCAGAGGGGAGGGTGACGGGCCGGTGTCCGGTGGGGAACGTCCCGTGGGCAGCCATGCAAACAGGCGTCGATGTGATCCAGCCAACACCAATGGGGACTGACGGTGATATCGCAGCGATATGGTTCGCTCATGGAGCTCCGTCACCTGCGGTACTTCGCCGTACTCGCCGACGAACTGCACTTCGGCCGGGCCGCGGCGCGGCTGCAAATGGCCCAGCCACCGCTCTCGCAGCGCATCCAGGACCTGGAACGGGAGTTGAACGTCCGGCTCTTCGACCGCACCCGACACCGCGTCCAGCTCACCGAGGCCGGCGCCCTGCTCCTGGAGCACGTACGGCCGGTGCTCGCCGGAGTCGAGGACGCCCGGGACGCGATGCGCAGGATCAGACCCGGCGAGGCGGGCATGCTCCGAGCCGGCGTGCCGCCGGACACCGAGCCGCGGGTGCTGCGCACCCTGACCGCCGAGTTCGCCCTACGGGCGCCGGACGTGCTGCTCGACATCCACGAATTCACGACCGACGAGCAGCTGGCGCGGCTGCGGAACGGCGAACTCGACGCCGGTGTCGTGCGCCACCCTTCCGACACCGTGGGCCTCGAATCCGGCCCCGTCGCCCGACGGGAGCTGGGCGTGGTGCTGCACGCCGACCACGCCGCCGCGGCGGGCGACGGCCCCATCCGGCTGCGCGACCTGAACGGGGCGCCGCTGGTGATCTTTCCCCGGGCGATGGCCCCGCGCCTGTACGACCACATGCTGACCATCTGCCGCGACGAGGGCTACCTCCCGGGCTCCATCCGCCACGCGCGCAACCCGAACTTCGTCCACGGCCTGGTGCTCGCCGGCCGCGGCATCCACCTCAACGAGGCCCCGTCCTCCCCGCTCACCGAGGGGCTGGTGTGGCGGCCGCTGAACGGGACGGCGCTGACGTGGCAGACGTCCGTGGTGTGGGTGCCGAGCCGCCACAACGAGTCGATCGCCGCGTTCGCCGAGGCCGTGCCGAAGGGGCTCGCGGAGGCGGGACACCACTTCGAGCCGGCGGGCACCGAATAGGCCGCTGCTGATGGTTCTCGGACGTCGCGCAGCTCCCGGAAGCCCAAACGGTCAGCGGCCCGCCCGGTACGCGGCCCGGCTCCGCCCTCTCATCCGGCGCTGGCCCTCGCCGCCCCGGCCAGGGGAGCCGTGGCTCTGTCGAACTGGGCCACTCGCATGGCGCCCGACCAGGCGGAGAGCGCGGGCGGGCTCGTGGTCATCGGTGTGCAGTCCGCCATCGCCGGCGGCGCTGCCGCGGGCGGCGTGATGTTCGGCATCGGCGGCACCGTCACCGTATTCACCATTTCCGGCATCGTCCTGGTCGCCTCCGCGCTGCTGATCGTCCTGCGGGTCAAGGCGCCCCGCCACAACGTGGTGAGCTGATTCGCCGACGCGGTCCTGAGGACGGCAGACGGCAGACGGCAGACGGCTGCCACCGGACCTATCGGGGCTCGGTCGCCTCTCCACGGCCTTCGCGCTGGTCATGTGCACCCTCGATCGAGAGCGCAGGACCAGCCGAAGGCCGTCCTCGCGTCCGGCGCGAACCGGATCACGTACTGCGTACGGCTCCGGTCTGGTGGGTTCCGGTGAGCAGCGCTTCGGCGTGTCTACGGAGAGCGGTGACCAGACGGCTGCGGTCGCCGGCGCGCGTGGCGAGCACCACCTGGTTGGGTTCGACTCCGCGCAGCGGGATGGTGGTGAGGCTGGGGCGCAGGCCGGTCGCGTAGTCGAGGGGCGGCCCGATGGCCACGGCCCGTCCGGCGGCGATGAGTTCGTGCCGCAACGGCTCAAGGAGCGCGTGGAGAACGGTTGGACCGGCCAGGGCCGGTGTCCGGTTCCGGTGAAGGCGGGGCTCGCGGGTCAGGGCATGCCGTGAGAGGCGTCGCCGCCTGGGTTCACGCCGGCGGGCCGACCCACCACCGCCTCACCGCTGTCGGCGGGCGTCACCGCGGAACGGCAGCGGTCCGTCCCGGACCGCGCCCGGCGCCACGCGCCCGCGGCGGCCTGAGCGCGGTGGAGTACACGGCCGTCGGGCCGGTGGCATCGGCGCGATCCGCCGGCGAGCGGCGCCCGCGTGCCCGGCCGCACCTGAACCGTCGGCGCGGACGCGGAGCTTGGTCTGCCGGACGTACTCCCGGTGTCTTCCGGCACGCGGCCGCCGGTGCCTCAGGCGAGGACCGGACCTGGCTGCGAGGCCGCCGGGGCCGGTGCGGGAGAGGCGAAGAGCCGCAGTAGCCGGGCGACTTCGGCGGCCGCCGTCTCGCGCCCCCGGCTCACGTAGCGCCGGGGGTCGAGGACGGGCCCGCTGTCGAGTACGTCACGCACGGCCGTGGTGAAGACCGCGTTGAGGTGCGTCGAGATGCGTCAAGATGTTGATCTTGCGGATTCCGGCGGCCGCCGCCGCGGCCAGGGTCGCGGCGGCGGCCCCGGACGAACCGTGCAGGACGAGCGGCACCGGCACCGCGGCGCGCAACTCCCTTACGAGTTCCGGGCCGAGGCGGGCGGTGCGCTCCGTCATGTCGTGCGAGGCGCCGACGGCCACCGCGAGGGCGTCCACGCCCGTGTCCGCCACGAACCGCACGGCCTCGCCGGGGTCCGTACGCACCCCCGGCGCGTGGGCGCCGTCCTCGCCGCCGATCTCGCCCAGCTCCGCCTCCAGGAACACGCCGTGCTCCCGGCAGTGGTGCGTGATGCGGCGGGTGTTGGCGACGTCCTCCTCCCAGGACAGGGCGGCGCCGTCGTACATCACGGACGTGAAACCGAGAGCGGCCGCCGCCTCGACCCGTTCGGGAACCGGGCCCGCCCCGGATCAGTCGTCGGCCAGCGCGACCCGCAGCGACGGCTGGAGGAGGTCCCCGTGGGCGCGGACCATGTCGTCGCAGAGCCGCCATATCTGGTCCACGGTAAGCGTGGCGGCGGTGGCCGGGTCGGTCATGGCCGCGTGCCGGATGTGCCGCGGATCGTTGTCGACGGCGGCGCGTACGACGAGGTTGTTCATGCTCAGATACGTGCGGTTGAGGGCGGCCAGCTGCGGCGGCAGGGCGCCGGCGCGGGTCGGCTGGACGCCTGCCGCGTCGACCAGGCAGGGCACCTCGACCACGCCGTGGGCCGGGAGGTTGTCGATCAGGCCGCGGTTGGGGACGTTCCCGTAGATGGTGCGCGGGGTGCCGGTGACCATGCTGTGGATGACCTGCGGGGCGTACTCCATGGTGCCCTCGACGGTGAGCGGGGCCCCGGCGGCGAGGGCGTCACGGGTCTGGTGGTACTCGGCGACGTTCTCGTCGACGATGCCGACGTAGGCGCCGATCGGGAGGCGCAGCCGGTCGATCTCGCTGTCGTGGTGCAGGTACCACGGCACGTACTCCGAGGAGTGCTCGCTGGTCTCGGTCGGGTAGTAGCCGAGCCGCCGGTACATGTCGACGCGCACCCGGCGCCGCAACTGCTCGTCCTTGGCGATGAGTTCGTCGAGGCGGCGGTAGAGGTCGGTGCCGTTGTGCTCGAAGCGCAGCACCCATGCCTGGTGGTTGACGCCCGCGGCCTGGTAGGTGATCTCCTCGTAGGGGACGTCCACGAGCTTGGCCAGGTCCTGCATGGTCCAGTACACCGAGTGGCACAGGCCGACCACCTTGGTCAGGCCGGTGGCCTCGGTGAGGTACTGGACGTTCATGGCCATCGGGTTGGTGTAGTTGAGCAGCCACGCGTCGGGGCAGAGTTCGGTGATGTCCTCGCCGAGCTGCTTGAGGAACGGGAAGGTGCGCAGGGCGCGGAAGATGCCGCCGATGCCGAGGGTGTCGCCGATGGTCTGGCGCACCCCGTGGCGGGCGGGGACGTCGAAGTCGGTACGGGTCGACTCGCCCATCCCGATCTGCACGATGTTGATGACGAAGTCCGCGCCGGCCAGGGATTCGCGGCGGTCCGCGTGGGCGGTGATGCGGGCGTCGGCGTCGAGTTCGCGCGCGATGTAGCGGGCCGCGGCTTCGGCGGTGGTCAGCCGCTCGGCGTCGATGTCGTGCAGGGCGATGTGCGCGTTCTTCAGCTCGGGGAAGGCGAAGAGGTCAGCGAGCAGCCCCTGGGTGAAGACGACGCTTCCGGCGCCGATGAATGCGATCTTGGGCTGGGTCATGACGTGAGCGCTCCGATGGGAGAGAGGTGGTTGAGGGCTTCGTCCCAGGTGGGCTGGGCGGCGGTGCCGCCGTGGGCCCTCGTGGACAGGGCTCCGCAGACGGCTGCGAACCGCAGTGCCTGGTGCGGAGGCTGGTGCTGGAGAGTGGCGGCGATGAATCCGGCGTCGAAGCTGTCCCCGGCGCCGACGGTGTCCGTCGGCGTCACGGGGATGCCCGGTGCGCTCATCAGTGTGCGGCCGTCGTGGCACAGGGCGTCGTCCGAGCCGTTCTTGACGGCTACGAGCGGCACGCGGCCGGCGAGGACCGCGGCGGCCTGCCGCGGCGTATCGGCGGTGGGACCGGCGAGGCGCATCGCCTCCTGGGCGTTGGGCAGCAGGATGTCGGTCTCCGCGAGGACCGCGTCGAGGGCGGCCCCGTCCCAGCGTCCCGACGGGTCGTCCTGGGTGTCCAGGGACGTCGTGGCGCCGTGCGCGCGTGCGGCGCGCAGCGGCTCCGGCAGGTCCTCGGCGAGCTTGGGCTGCGGGAAGTACGAGGCGGCGTGGACGTGCCGGCTCGCGGCGAACAGCTCGCCGGGCACGTCGCGGCCGCTGGTGGCGGTGAGGGAGCCGGAGTCGGTGAGCTGTTCGCGCCGGCCGAAGGCGAGCGGCTCGGCGAGCGGGCCGAGGACGACATCGGGGTTGGCGTCCCCGATGACGAGCAGGTCGTACGCGGTGGGCATCGCGGTCCTTAGAACGGGTGCGGCGGCGGGCGGTCGGCCTTCGGGACCGCCGGAGGCGACTGGGCGGTCAGCCCTTGAGGCCGCTGGAGGCAACCGGGCGGTCAGCCCTTGAGGCCACTGGAGGCGACCGAGCGGATGAAGGCCTTCTGCGCGAAGAGGAACGCGACGAGCACCGGAAGGATCGTCAGGACGTTGCCCGCCATCACCGCGGACCACCTGGTGTGGTGCTGCCCCTGGAAGGTGGTCAGGCCCAGTTGCAGCGTGTACTGCGTGTCGTGGTTGATGGCGATCAGTGGCCAGGTGAGGTCGTTCCACGTGGTCAGGAAGGTCAGCACCGCGACGGTGGAGAGCGCGGGCCGCGCGAGGGGCAGGATGATGGAGGAGATGACGCGCAGCCGGGAGCAGCCGTCGATCCAGGCGGCCTCCTCCAGTTCCCGGGGCAGTGACAGGAAGAACTGCCGCAGCAGGAACACCGCGAACGGCGTGACGAGGGCGGGCACGATCAGCGCGCCGAGGGTGTCGATGAGCCCGAGCTTCTTCATGACGAGGAAGGTGGGGATCATCGTGAGCTGGAACGGGATCGCCATCGTCGCCATCATCAGGACGAGCAGGAACCGCGAGCCGAAGAACCGCATCCGGGCGAACGCGTAGCCGCCGAGCACGCCGAACACCAGGTTGGAGGTGACGGCGACCGCGGAGACGATGACCGAGTTCAGCAGCCAGCGCACGAACTTGGCGTTGCCGAGGACGTAGCTGTACCCGCCGAAGTCGATCTTCGAGGGCCAGAGCGCCGGCGGGAAGCGGTTGATCTCGGCGTTGCTCATGAACGAGCTCAGCAGCAGCCAGATCAGCGGCAGCGCGAACAGCAGGCCCAGCGGCGCGAGCACCAGGTGCCAGCCGCTGAACGGGAGCCGGAAGCGGCGCCGTTCGGCCGGCAGGGCGCTCGGACGGGAGGAGACCCGTGACTCGGTCGTGGTCGCGGTCATGAGGCGGCTGCTTTCGTACGACGGGGGGTGCGCTCGCGGCGGACCACGCGCATCACGACGCCCACGACGATCAGCGCCACGGCGAGGACGTAGGCGGCGGCGGCTCCGTACCCGGCGGTGAACTCCTTGAAGGCCTGCTCCCAGATGAAGTAGACGATCACGGTGGTCGATCCGAGGGGCCCGCCCTTGGTGGTCACGTAGACGAGGTCGAAGACCTGGAGGGACTGGATGGTCTGCCACAGCAGCAGGAACACGCTCACCGGCGCCAGCGAGGGCAGCGTCACGTGCCGCAGGATCTGCAGCCGGCCCGCGCCGTCCAGGCGCGCGGCCTCGACCAGGGACGGCTGGACGTCCTGCAGCGCCGCCAGGTAGATGACGGTGCACAGGCCCGTACCGCTCCACAGGGTGATGGCGACCAGGACGAGCAGCGCCTGCGAGGGGTCGGTGAGGAAGCCCTGCGGGGAGATGCCCAGGTGGTTCAGGACGGAGTTGGCCGCGCCGAACTGCGGGTCGAGGATGAAGGAGAACAGCACGCCCTGCGCGGTGGCGGAGATGACGAACGGGACGAAGAACAGCGTCCGGTAGAGCCCGACGAAGCGGATGCGCCGGTTGAGCGCGAGGGCCAGGGCGAGCCCGACGGCGATGCTCAGGGGCACGTACAGCACCGTGTAGAGCAGGGTGTTCCGCACGGCCTGGTGGAAGTTCGGGTCCTGGCTGAGCGCGTGGTAGTTCTCCAGGCCCACCCAGCGGCTCGGGGTGACGAGGTCATCGGCCTGGAAGGACAGCAGCAGCGACCAGATGACCGGCAGGACGCTCAGACCGAGGATGACGATCACGGAGGGCGTGATGAACGCCCAGGCCGTGGCCGACTCCTTGCGGCGCCGGCGGCGCAGGGCGCGCGGCTCCGACCGTTTCCGCGGCAGGGTCAGAGGCGAGGGGAGTTGGGGCATATCGGGTCCTCAGCGCGGTATGAGCAGGGCGGCGTTGGACTCCTCGGCGCAGGAGCGCACCGCGGCTGCGGGGCTCTTGCGGCCGAGCAGCACGGCGATGATGGCCTGCCCCAGGGAGCGCGAGATGCGCGGGTAGGCCGGGTGCACGGGGCGTACCCGCGCCGAGGTGACCGCTTCGGTGAACACGGACATGCCGGGCGTACGGGCGGCATGCTCGCGCCAGGCGGGGCGGTCCTCGCTGCGGCGGCTCAGCGGCAGGCTGCCCGCCTCGATGTCCCAGCGGCTGTCCTGGGCGGGCTGGGTCAGCCAGGAGGCGAATTCGAACGCGGCCTCCGCGCGGGCCTCGCCGTTGTCGAACAGCACCCAGGTGTCGGGCCCGGAGATGGTCACGGGGCGGCGGCTGAAGGTGGGCATCGGCACGACGTGGTAGTCGAGCTTCGCCTGGACGATGTCCGGAAGCGCCCAGGGAGCGGACAGCGACATGCCCATCCGGTCGGAGAGGAAGACCTGGTCCAGTTGCTCGCTGCCGGGCTTGGGGTCGATGTAGACGCTTTTGTCGTCCGCCAGTTTCTTGAGGACCTCCAGGGCGCGGGGGCCCGCCTTCTCGAAGCCGATGCTCTTCCCGTCCTCGGCGATGACGTCGCCGCCCAGGTCCCACACCAACGGCCACAGCCGCCACACCGTGTCCTCGTCACCGGTGCCGGGCCAGCCGGTGCCGAACCGCCCCTTGGCCGGGCTGGTGAGGCGGCGGGCGATGTCGGTGAACTCGTCCCAGGTCCAGCCCGGCTTGGGCAGGTCGACCCCGGCGTCGGCGAACACCTTCTTGTTGCAGACCACGGCCATGGCGTCGAGGAGGGCGGGCAGCGCGCGGACCTTGCCGTTGACGGTGACGGCCTCGCGGGCCGGCGCGTGGAAGTTGCGCCACGGCATCGGGCCCTGGTGCACCTTCTCGGTCAGGTCGACCACCTGCGGGCTGCGGGCCACGTTCGCGAGGTCGGAGCCGAAGATATAGGCGATGTCGGGGTAGGAGCCGGAGGCGAGCGCGGCGGTCACCTTCTGCAGCATGGTGTCGGACAGCACGCCGCCGCCCATGTCCACCCGGATCTTCGGGTGGGTGCGCTCGAACTCGGTGGCCAGGCTCTTCATGACCTTGGCGGCGGTGTCGTTCTGGCCGTGCCACATCTGGATCGTGACGCGGCCGTCGGCGCCGACCCCGCTCGCGGTGTCCGCCGCGCAGCCGGACAGGGCGCCGCCGGCCGCCGCCGCGAGGGCGCCGACGCCGCCGACGCGCAGCACACCGCGCCGCGACGGTCGGCCGGGCGCTCGGGGGACTGCTGTCATCACTACCTCCAGGGGTTTGGCGCCCTGCGTCGGGCCGGCGCCGCCGTGGGACGGGGCGGTGCCGGCGGGGAACATAGAAGGGGACGGCAAAGGGGGAGCGGAAGGGGAGGGGACGGTAAAGGTGGGCGGCGGAGCGGCCGGCACGCGGAAAACGCCGGGTTCCGGCCACCCGGAACCCGGCGCTCGACTCAGCAGGTCTTGCGGACGTACTCGCTGTCGCCCTTGGGGGTGACGTCCTCATCGCGCTGGACGATGCTCAGCTGGTCGCCCCAGGCGGAGCAGGCCTTGCTCATGCCCTTGTCCGTGTACTCGATGACGAAGACCCGGGAGCCGAAGGCCTTCGTGTACTTCTCGCACTCGTCGTACCGGCCGCACTCCTCGGCGACAGCGAAGTCCAGCCCGGTCGCCTTGTGGTCGGCGGCCAGGTCCGGGGAGTTCTTCTGCGCGACGGCCAGACCCTTGGCGTGGGCGTGCTGGGACAGGAGCGTGATGAGGCCCTTGGCCTGGTCTTTGTTCAGGAACTTCTTGTAGCGGTCGTACGTGTCGTAGTTGTCGGGCTCGACGGCCTGGAAGCCCTTGGCGGCGCAGGTGTCGATCCACCCGTTGACCTTGGCGGCGATCCGCTTCTGCTTGGCGGGGGTGCGGATGTCCAGGATGGCCTCGCCCCACTTGCCGTCGTAGACGACGTCACCGTTGCCGTCCTTGAGCAACAGGTCGGAGTCCCAGTCGCCCTCCTTCTTCGGCTGGGTCTGGAAGGCGTTGACGTAGCAGATGTTGTACAGACCGGGCGCGGGGTCCGCCGTGTAGTCGCGGCTGACGGCCTTCACGCCGGAGGGCGGGGTGTACGCGCCGCCGATCTGGTAATCGAAGTTGACGTGCGGCGTGGGCAGTGTGATGCCGGACTGGGCGGCCGACGCGGTGGCCGGGGCCAGCAGGCAGGCCGACGCGGTGGCCGAGAGGACCGCGGCGGCCGTCATGGACTTCCGCACCATGCGGTTGAAACTCATCGTTGAGCTCCAGCTGTGGAGGGGGCACGTCCCCGCCTCGGAACCCGGAAAGGGCCCTGGCGACTCAGTCCGGGCTCATGGCGTGGGGCCAACTACCGGCTGGGCGTACCTCTGCGCCAAGTGCTCGGCACCGGCGTTGTCAGGGAGTAAAGCGAGCGTATTCAGCCATGTCAATAGATCGGTTTTGACTTAACTACCGTCGATCCGCGCATCAGTACGCGCATTCTGTGCGCGTTCATGAGCGGACGTATTCGTCATGGCTATGCTCGCACCGTGCTCAGAAACGACCGCCACGCGCGGATACTCGACCACGTGGCCGCGCAGGGCAGTGCCGACGTGACGCAGCTTTCGCGGCTGCTCGGCGTCTCGGCGGCCACGGTCCGCCGCGACCTGCGGCACCTGAGCGAGCAGCGGCTCCTCGACCGTACGCACGGGGGCGCGCTCCCCAGCGGGCTGAGCATCGAACTGCCGCTCCAGCACCGCGCCGACCAGCGCTCCCCGCAGAAGCAGGCCATCGCGAGAGCGGCCGCCGCCCTCGTGCCCGACGGGGCGGTGGTCGGCCTGACCGGCGGCACCACCACCACGGAAGTGGCCAGAATCCTCGCCGACCGGGGGCCGGTCACGATCGTCACCAACGCCGTCAACATCGCGGCGAACCTGGTGCTCCGCCCCACCGTCACCCTGATCGTGATCGGCGGCACCGCCCGCAGCCAGAGCTACGAACTCGTCGGCCCCATCGCCGAGAAGACCCTCGCCGACCACCACACCGACATCGCGTTCCTCGGCGTGGACGGCATCAGCGCCGCCCACGGCTGCACCACACACGACCAGCTGGAGGCCGCCACCGACCGCGCCTTCGCCTTCCACAGCAGCCGTACGGTCGTGGTCGCCGACCACTCCAAGATCGGCAGAACCACCTTCGCCAAGATCTGCCCGACGGGCGACGTCCACACCCTCATCACCGACTCCGACGCGCCTACGGGGGAACTCTCGGCCATGGGCGACCTCGGGGTACGGGTCACCGTGGTCGGCTGAGGCTCAGCCGTACGACGCGGGGCCCGGCCGCCCTGCCCCACTCACACGCACCTGACCGGAGAAGCCCGCCACCTGCCGGAACGCGCACCGGCCGCCGTCGGCGGGCACTGAGCCCTACGGGCGCTCCCCGGGGGCGGGCGGCAGATCTGTATCTTCGCGGTCGGCTTCGTGTTCGCGACCGTGCGTTCGTGGCTCCGTGTTCACGACCGCGCGTTCACGGCCCTGGGTTCGCGACCGTGCCGTTCGCGGCCCCGTGTTCGACACGGACCGGCCAGGGGCGTGAGGTCATCTCCGAACCGCCCTCGGTACGCCCTGCCCGGCCGGGGCCGCGGCCTCTACCGTGAGAGCGGAAAGCGGGAGGTCAGGATGGATTGGAAGCACCGGTCGCCGATCGGGGACGACGGGCATCAGCCGAACCGGCCCGTGCCGCCGCCCCCGTCTCCCTCACCCGCTCCGTCGCCGGACGACCAGTAGCGGTGGCCGTGCCCGACACCGGTCCGGCCGCGGCCGATGGCGCGCCGACGCACCTGACGGAGGGGCTGCTCGGGCAGATCGCCGAGCAACTGCACCGGCCGGTTCCCGCTCCGTACGCGGACGCCCTGCGGACTGTGCCCCGCCACCTCTTCCTCCCCGACCGGGTGTGGGTCCGGGACGGGCACGGCGGCTACACGCCCCGCGACCGGCGAGCGGACCCCCGTGGGTGGCTGGCGGCGGCCTATACCGACACCCCGCTGGTCACCCGGTTCCGGACCGCCGCCGACGGGACCCGCCTCCCGTCGTCGTCCGCGTCCATGCCGTCCATGGTCGTCCGCGCCCTCGAACTGGCCGCCCTCGACGACGGCATGCGGGTCCTGGAAATCGGCACGGGCGCCGGGTTCAACGCGGCACTGCTGTGCGCGCGGCTGGGTGCGGACCAGGTGACGACCGTCGAACTCGACCCCGCCCTGTACGCCCAGGCCGGCCGCAACCTGACAGCCGCCGGGTTCGCGCCCCGCCGCGTCCTGGCGGACGGAGCCGCGGGCTGGGCTGCCGCCGCCCCCTACGAGCGGATCCTGGCCACCTGCTCGGTGCGCGCCGTACCGCCCGCCTGGCCGGCCCAGACCGCCCCTGACGGACGCATCATCACCCCGTGGGACAGCCCGTGGTGCTGCTACGGCACTCTCGCCCTGACCCGGCGCCCGGACGGCACCGCCTCCGGCCCGTTCACCGCCTTCGGCTCCTACATGGTGCTGCGCGGCCAGGACACCGACGTCGCACTCGACCGCGACCTCCTGCGCCCCGGCCGGAAACCGGACGAGACGCGCACGCCGCTCTCACCGTGGGCGGTGGCCGGTGGGGACCTCGACGCCGAGTTCCACCTCGGCCTGACCGTGCCCGGCGCCTGGTTCTCCTGGGACGACTCCCCCGAGCCCGACGCGGTGCACACCCGGCTGTGGATCGCCGACACCGAGGGGACGTCCTGGGCGAGCGTCGACTACGACGGCCTCGACGCCGCCTCCTTCCGGGTCCGCCAGCACGGACCACGCCGCCTCTGGCACGAGATCGAGACCGCCTACACCGCCTGGGACCGACTCGGACGCCCTCCGATCGACCACCACTCCCTGACCGTCACCTCCTGCGGCGCGAGCACCATCACCACCAGCCGCGCCCGCGCGGCCCAGGATGGCGGGGAACAACCCGGCATCGACCCTCCGTAGAGCCGGTATCGGTACCCGCGCCGCTGCCCGCCGTGCCCGGGCGCGCAGCGGCTTCCCGCGGCTCCGACCAGGTGACGGCGGGAATCGCGCGGCCGGGCATACCGGGATGCACCGGCACGGTCCGCCACACTACGAAGCCTCGCCGCCGCCGCGCCTCCCGGAGCCCGCCATGCCGCAACCCGCCACCGGACCGACCGAGGGCGAGACCTTCCCCGCCTTGTGCGGTCACACCCACCTGTTCCCGGACGCCCGCTGCCGGCTACAGGGGCTGCCCGATCCGCAGGGCTTCGCCGCCGCCCCTTGGCCTATCGGCGTGGACCTGCGCTTCTCCGATGCGGTGGGCGCCGACGCGGAGCTGCGTACCGACGACCCGGCGGGACCTCTCCTCGCTGTCCCGGCCTACACCACCGGCGCGGGCACGGAGATCGGTCAACGCACTTGGATCATCCGGGAGTTCAGCCCGAAGGGAAACGAGGTCGAGCTGACGATCGGCAGCCGGGCCGCGGCCTGATCACCTCCGCCCGGCCCGTAGGTCCTCAGCCGGCGTGTCAGCCGTACGGGCGTGGGTTCGCGGCCGGGCGGAGTGGACGGCGTCGGGTGCGCAGTGGCGAAGTCGCCAAGACGGTGGGCCTGTTGCTCGTTCCACCGCCCGTTCTCCCGCTGCCCGTTCACCCGCCGCCCGTTCTACTGCTCGCTCTGCCGCTCCAGCCACGCGTCGAGGGCCGCCACCGTCGGAGTGCGCAGTACCTGCCGCAGGCTCGGCCGGATGCCGAAGTGCGACGTCACGAGCCGGACCAGCCGGAAGGCGCGCAGGGAATCGCCGCCCAGTTCCAGGAAGTTGTCGTCGACGCTCACCTCGGGGACGTCGAGCACGGTGGCGAACAACGCGCACAGTCGCTTCTCCCGCTCGGTGCCCGGCGGGCGGCCCCGGCCGGTGGGGGCTGTCCGCCGGGGGGCGGGCAGCGCGTCGCGGTCCACCTTGCCGTTGGGGGTGAGGGGCAGGGCTGCCAGCACGACGACCGCCGCGGGGACCATGTAGGCGGGGAGGGTGGTCCCCAGGAGTTCAAGGATCGCTGGTTCGGAGGGGGCGTGGTCCGGCTCGGGCACCACGTAGGCGATGAGCCGATTCGTCCCGTCCTGGTCACGGACCGCCGCCACGGCGGCGCGGCCGATGCCGGGCTGCCTGCCGAGGGCCGCTTCGATCTCGCCGAGTTCGACGCGGAAGCCCCGTATCTTCACCTGGCCGTCCCCGCGCCCCACGTACTCCAACGCGCCCCCAGGACCGAGGCGCACCAGGTCACCGGTCCGGTACATGCGTTCGCCCGCCGGGCCGTAGGGGTCGGGCACGAAGCGCTCCGCGGTCGGGCCGGGGCGGTCCAGGTAGCCGCGCGCGAGGCCATGGCCCGCGACGTACAGCTCACCGGTCTCCCCCTCCGCCACCGGGGCGAGCGCGCTGTCCAGCACGTACGTCCTGGTGCCGGTGCGCGCCCGGCCCAACGGCAGGGAACGCCCGTTGTCCCAGGACTTCTCCACCACCAGGTGCGTGGCGAACAGCGTGGTCTCGGTGGGCCCGTACAGGTGCCGGACCCGGATTCCGGGGCAGGCCGCGAGGACCCGGTTCACCGCCTGGGGAGGGACCACGTCGCCGCCGGTGAGCACCTCCCGTACGGGGGCGAAGGCTTCCGGGGTGTCGTTCGCGAGGGCGGCGAAGAGGCCGGCGGTGACGTGCACCGCCGTGACGCCGTGCCGGGTCAGCAGGGAGTTCAGCAGCGCTCCGTCGAGGGGTTCGTCGGGGGCGACCACGATCCGTCCGCCGTTGAGCAGTGGTACCCACACCTCGTAGGTGGAGACGTCGAACGCGTAGGGCGCGTGGAAGAGCACGGCCCGGTGAGCGTCGTCGACCCAACTGGCGTCCGTGGCAAGGCCGATGACTGCCTGGTGGGTCACGGCGACGCATTTGGGGGCGCTCGTCGAGCCGGAGGTGTGCATGACGTACGCCAGGGTCTGGCCGTCCCCCGGCGCGGGTGGCGGCGCGTGCGGCGCCGGGTCCAGGGGCGGGTTCTCGTCGACGACGACGGTTTGCGCGTCGTGGTCGAAGCCGACGGGGTGGAAGCTCTTGTCGACGAGCAGGACGGCAGCCCTGGATTCGGCCGCCACCAGGGCGTGGCGGGCGGGCGGGTAGCCGGTGTGCAGGGGGACGTAGGCGGCCCCCGCCTTGAGGATGGCCAGGAGGGAGACGACGAGGGCGGGGGAACGCCTTTGGAGGATGGCGACGCGGGACTCCGCTCCCACGCCCAGGCTCAGGAGCCGGTGGGCGAGCCGGTCCGCGCGGGCGTCGAGCTCCGCGTAGGTGAGCGCGCGCTCGCCGTCCTCGACGGCGACGGCGTCGGGGCAGCACGCGGCCTGTTCCGCGAAGAGACCGTGGATCGTCGAGGGGCGCGGCATTCTCACGTGACAGATCGCCTTCCGGTGGGGAGCGCGGACGCCGCTCCGGGGGCCGTGGCCCCCGGGGGCGCGGGATCAGGTCCGGGGATCGGTCCAGTGCATGCCGTCGAGGGAGGGGACGAGGCCGTTCTCGCGGATGGGTTCGTCGTCGAAGCTCTCCCCCAGGGCGGCCTGCACCTGGACCTTGGCGCCGGCTTCGAGCGTCGCGTCGACGAACGGCGAGTCGAACAGGGCCCCTTCGTCGGAGGCGCCGCCGCCGACCAGTTCGACGAACGCCTCCAGGGGCGATCCGGTGGCGTGGGTGATCCGGCGGGCGGACCAGAAGTAGGAGTCCGAGTCCTGGCGCATGTCGTAGAAGGACATCAGGAAGTCGTGGAAGCGTCCGAACTCGTCGCGGTAGCGCGCCTCGAACTCCTCGAAGCACCGTGTCTCACTGGGGCTTCCGGCGCCGCCGCTCAGCACCGTGTTGATGGACCGGGCCGCCAGCAGCGCGCTGTAGGTGGACAGGTGCACGCCCGAGGAGAAGACCGGATCGATGAAGCAGGCCGCGTCGCCGACGAGGGCCATGCCCGGCCGCCAGAACTTCTCCTGGCAGTAGGAGTAGTCCTTGCGGACGCGGACCTCGCCGTAGGGCCCGGTGGTGACGCGGCGGGCGTCGGCCAGGTACGCGGCGATGAGCGGGCACTCCTCGATCAGCCCGGCCAGTGCCTTCTCGCGGTCGCCCTGGACCCGGTCCAGGGCGTCGTGATGCAGTACGGCGCCGACGCTGGTGAGCCGGTCGGTGAGGGGGATGTACCAGAACCAGCCGGAGTCGAAGGCAGCGCAGAGGATGTTCCCGCTGTTCGGTTCCGGGAGGCGGCTGCCGCCTTCGAAGTAGCCGAAGAGGGCGATGTTCTTGAAGAACTCGGAGTAGACGCGCCGGCCGCCGGTGCGGCCGTGGATGCGGCTGCCATTGCCGGAGGCGTCGACGACGAACCGTGCGCGGACCTCTCGGCGAGTGCCGTCGGGGTCGTCGAAGCGCACGCCGGTCACCCGCCGGTCAGAGTCGTCGGAGCGCACATCCGTCCCCCGCCCGTCAGGGTCGTCGGAACATTCGCCGGTCCCCCGCTCACCAGGGCCGTCGCGACGCGCATCCGTCCCCCGACCGCCCGCTTCCAGGACGTCCACGACCGGGCATCGCTCGCGGACTTCGACGCCCTTGCGGCGTGCGTTGTCCAGCAGGATCTGGTCGAACCTCATGCGCTCGACCTGGTAGGCCGTGGAGGTGGGGCCGGGGAATCTCGACGAGACGGCGAAGGCGAACGTCCACGGTTCCGGGTTCTTGCCCCAGCGGAAGGTGCCGCCGCGCTTGGTCGTGAAACGTGCCGCCTCCAGTTCGGGCAGGACGCCCAGGAGCTTGCCGATGCCGTGGACGGTGGCGGGCAGCAGGGACTCCCCGATCTGATAGCGGGGGAACCGTTCTTTCTCCAGGAGCAGCACCCTGGCCCCGCGCATCGCGGTGAGTGTCGCGACGGTGGAACCGCCGGGCCCGCCGCCGACGACGATCACGTCGTATTCAGGGTCCGTCGTACGGGGCATGGCCTGGCTCCTCGGGACGGGGGACGGCGTCGGGACACTCTGGACGCTCGGGATGCTCGGGATACTCGTACGGAATGCCGCTCGCGAGGAACCGCGGGCGGCTCGTGTTGAGGTAGTGGCCGCCCTCGGCGGTCCACTCGACGTGCAGGGCCGTACCGAACACGGCCCACTGCCGGGTGTCGCGCCGACGGTCCGCTACAGACCGGTCGTCCGCCGCGAGGAGCACGGTGACCGGGCAGCCGAGGGCGGCGGCGCCGTTCCGGCCGGCCTCGTGCCGGGCCGAGGCGAAGCAGTCCAGCGCGGTGAGGACGTCGTAGCGGAAGGCTCGTGCGATGTCGGCCCGTTCTTCGGGCGGCAGTTGGTCCGTTCCGGGCCGGTCGGCGTCAGCGTGGGGGACGGTTTCGGCTTCGGCGGCGAACCGGGCGAAGAGCTCCGCGTCCGTCAGGGCGGCGGCCGCGCGGGCGGGATGGCCGTCCGGGCCCGGGGCGGGAGGAAGGGCGGCCACGGCCACGAAGCGGGCGGGGGGACGGCCCATGGCGCGCAGGGCCATACCGGCGGTGAGGGCCGGCCCGGTGCCCGAGCTGTGCCCCAGCAACACCACATCCGTATCGCTCGGCACCGCCATGGCGATCTCCTGGGCCAGGTCCGCGGTGAGCCGGTCCGCCGGAACGGCCGGCCGGCCGTCGTCGCGGTCGCGCCCCGGCAGATCCGCCGCGAGCACCCGGAGCGGCTTGCCGGCCTCGTGCAGGGCGCGGGCGAAGGGAACGTAGCCGAACGCCCCGCCGCCGGCGTACGGCAGGCACACCACAGTGGCCGCCTCGGGAGCGGCCGTCAGACCCGCCGCCTCCGTCAGATCGGTCAGCAGCGGGCGACCGGCGCGCGGCGCTTCACTCACCGGAGCCCCGCCGGGGATATTTCGGCGACGGCCGGCCCGGTCGTATCTCCTTGTGCCGCGGCCGTGTTCACGTGCCCTGGGCGTCGGACGTAGCGCTTGCCGTGTCGCTCCCCTCAGCGACCGCCTTGTCGCTTGCCATGTCGCTCCCCTCAGCGACCGCCGCGGCGGCGGCGAAGAGCTGGCGGTACTGCTCCGTCCCCAGGTCGATGTAGATCTCCAGGTCCGCGTAGGCATCTGCCGCCGACCCGTAGGCCTCCACGGCCTGCGCGGTCGTCTGGAACATCATGTCGTCGTGGCCGTGGGAGTCGTCCAGTTCGATGTGGGCCTGTGCTCCCCTGGTGCAGGCGATGCCGAACTCCTTCGCCGCGGCGTCGGTGATGGCCTGCATATAGCGGTCCGACCACCACTCCAGATACCAGTCCCACAAGGCGACCGGCGCGGGCCCGCGCTCGTCGGTGGCCAGGCGCAGATAGCCCATGGTCTTCGCCGTCGCCGGAAGGACCCTGGTCGCGTCGATCTGCTCCAGGGAGACGCCGAGCCCCGCCAGGTCCTTCACGAACATGCCCTCGTGGCCGATCTCGTCCGCGAGGTAACGCGCGAGCTTGCCTGCGAGCCGGTAGTCGCCGGAGCTCGCCTTGTACAGGGCGTAGGCGTCGGCCACGTTGTTGAGCCGGATCTGCAGGACGACCTCGATCATGTACCGCTTGTAGAACTCGCGGTCGGTCCACGTGCCCTCGTGCCACTCGCGGAGCCTGGGCACGGCCCCGAACTGACGCTCCGTGAGTTCGAGGGCGAGGTTCTCCAGCTTCGCCCGGTCCAGTCTCTCCGTCGTCCTGTCCATCGTCGCTCTCTTCCCGTGGCCGAGGGGCTCGCTCTGTCATCGACGTCATCGACGGTCAGCGGACTGCGGTCAGCAGCCGTGGAGGTAGTCCTCCGGGCCGCCGTCCCGGACGGTGTCGAGGGTGAAGCAGTGGAAGCCGCCGCCGAACAGCCGCCGGTGCCGGTGGCGTACGGGCACGACGGTGAAGCGGTGCCGCTCCAGCGTCCGGACGAGCTCCGGGCACGCCTCGTTGACCAGCACGGTGTCGGGGCTGACGGACAGGACGTTCAGATCGATGAACGGGCTGGTCAGGATGAGGTCGTCATCGTCGTACGGCGGGAAGCTGTCCGACTGCGGCGGCGGGGCGACGATGAGGTCCCAGGCGCGCAGCCGCTCCGGCAGCACGTCGGCGATCTCCGCGGAGCGCACCAGCAGGGTGCCCGGACGCAGGGCGAGGACCATGCTGTCGATGTGGCTGTCGCTGATCCCGTACACCCGGTGGATGCGAAACCGGCCGTCCAGATGGCGTTCCAGCCAGTCGACGCCCAGGGCGTGATTGGCCGTCGAGATGTTGGCGACGATGTCCCGGCCGAGCCGCAGGCACTGCGCGGCGTCGAACATCATCTCGTGGCCGACGTCGTACGGGGACGCCTGCGGTTCGCCGATCGGTTCGGCCGTCGCCGTGCGTTTCGCGTAGGAGGGGTCGAAAGAGGCGTCGGTCATCAGCGGCCGGGGCATCACCGTCCACCGGGCGCCCTGACGGAAATAGTCGGCGAAGACCGGAGTGAGGAACTGCGTCTCGAAGTAGCGGGAACGGATCATCGGAGGCGTCTCGATGATCTCGTCGCCGACGATGAGCGTGTTGTCCCGCAGATTCAGGGGCGGCACCACGGCCGCCGACCAGGCGAGGGTCCGTACTTCGGTCGTACGGGCGTCCAGCTCCAGCGGCCGGAGGACGGTGACCGACAGATCCTCCAGGGTCTTGACGATGCCCTCGATGTCCTCGTTCAGCTCGTCGACATACCGCTGCTTGATCAGTGCGCGGCCGGTCGCGGCGGACTGCCCGCCGCCCGTGGTGAGCCGGGGATAATACCAGGTGGATTCGGCGAAGTTCTCGTGGAAGAACAGCTCGAACGACAGCTCGCGTTCATGGGAGGTGTAGTTCGACGCCGATCCGACCACGACCTCACGCAGTGGCGACCATTCGTCGTAGCTGTTCAGCCGCATCGATGGGCTCTCCTCGGGGCTTCGAAAGGGCCTGGGTGTCGCGGAAGGGCCTGAGTGTCGCGGACGTGCGGTGCTGCCGGGGGCCTGGGCTTTCAGCGGCCCGCGAGACGCCGGGCGCACCCCATCGCGAGCAGCGGAAACGACATCGCGGCGGTGGGAACGGCGGCGGGTAACGAAGATCACCGAATCCCGATACCCGATAGCGGACGCCGGGACTGATGAATGGATGGGTGACGGAGTGCCGAGGACTGGCGGGTTTCCCTTTATACAGAGCGGCCAGGAGGTTCGGCAATGCCCAATCCGAAGATCCCGACTTTCCTCCACGGAAGCTCTCGACCCCCTCGCCGGACTTTTTGATCTTCGGCGGCCGGGCGTTCGGATTCCCTGAAAACAGATGGATCACGGGCGAAACCATCAGCCGCGCAACATGGCTGAAATGTTACGCCCGCCAGACCGACGCCTCTCGGGGGCCAACTCCACCATCTTGACCGGGTGTTGACTGGACTTGCCCACTGTGCCATCGTGACGAAATGGCCTCCTGCCGGAGGAAATGCCTTCTTCCCGCCATCCAGGAAGTCCGGAGAATGCGTATTACCGTTCGACCTCCATACGCATCCGGCCGGCAATACTACCAACGGTGGCATGGAAATTGACGCACGACTCGGCAGGAGTGGAGTCGGAATGACGTTCCCGTGCGGGGCAGTGCGATATTCCCGACGCTGTCGACCGTGGTCGGCCGTCCAAACGCGCAAGGAAAGGAAAGGGCCCTTGATGAGGAAAGAATCGGATCTCAGGCTCGACGAGCTCGCACACGTGAACCCGGAGCAGCTGCAAGCCTTCCTGGAGGAACGCTCCAACGCCACCGTCCACGGCGCGACGGACTCCTACTTCTCGGGGCCGCGGGCGCAGACGGTGCGCGGCACGAGTGACGCCCACTTCTCGGGGCCGCGAGCCCAGACCGTACGCGGCACCAGCGACGCCCACTTCTCGGCGCCCCGAGCCCAGACCGTACGCGGCACCAGCGACACGCACTTCTCGGCGCCCCGTGCCCAGACCGTACGCGGCACCAGCGACGCCCACTTCTCGGCACCGCGAGCCCAGACCGTTCGCTGAACCCTCCGCGCCCCGGGGGCCGGAGCGTCGGGTCTCACCGCCCGCGGCCGCGGAAGGGCTGCCCCGGGGACCGGCCCCTGTCCGCCCCAGAACGGGCAGGGGCTCGCGACCGTCCTCGCACGGCGCGTCCTTGCACAACCCCTCCACGGCCCCCGCCACATCTCGCGGCACCTCACGGTGTCTCACGTCGCGGCTCGGACGAGTGGGCAGAGGAGGCGAAAAGGGCTGGGCGGAAAAGGCGGAGAGAACGAGGGAAGAGGAAGAGCGGGAAGAGGAAGAGAAGGAGACGGAGAGAGCGTGAGAATACGGGCTCATGCCCCCAAGGCCGCAGGTCCCGGCGTTCACCGCGAGGTCACCACCCGGGAGACCTGGGAGCGCATCAGCCCCCACCTGCGCCGGGCCGGCATCACCCGGCTGGCCGACATCACCGGACTGGACTACCTGGGTATCCCCGTGTACAGCGCCGTCATCCCGAGGTCCAACGACAGCATCTCGGTGTACAGCGGCAAAGGGGCCACCCCCATCGACGCGAAGGTCAGCGCCGCGATGGAGGCGATCGAGCGGTACTCGGCCTGGCTGCCCGTCCGCCCCGACCTCGTCGCCTCCTATGACGAACTCGCCGCGGCCGGCGAGACCGTCATGCACCCCGCCGAATACACCCTCGAACTCGCCCCCGGATACCGCGACGACAACCCCATGTCCTGGCTCCGCGGCTGGGACCTCCTGGGCGAAGAGCACGTCCTGGTCCCGCAGGACGGCGCCGTCTACCAGGCCCGCCTGCACGAGGAACCGTGCTACCGCATCGCCACCACCACGGGCCTGGCCTCGGGCAACAGCCTTGAGGAGGCGATCTGCCACGCCCTGTGCGAGCTGATCGAGCGCGACTCGATGACCCTGGCCGAGCTCGTGAGCAACTACCTCCCGCAGGTGCTGGCCGGCGAGGAGCGGGCCTCGCCCGGCACCGTCGACCGGCTCCGCGGCCGCCACCCGCATCTGCGGCTGGAGACCGCGCCGCCCGCGGCACAGGAAATGCTCGCCCGCTTCCACGCGGCCGGCATCGACGTCCGCGCCATCGACGTCACCTCTCCCCTGGGCATCCCCACCTTCTTCGCGGCGACGAGCGAGGACATCGGACCCGCCACCTCGCAGGGACACTGCGGTTACGGAACCCACCCCGACCCCGAGGTGGCGCTGCTGCGCGCACTCAGCGAATGCGCCCAGGCCCGGGCCGTCGACATCCAGGCCATGCGCGAGGACATCACCCTGCCCGGCACGCGGGTCACCAAGTACGAGCTGCACGTGCGGCGTTCCGCGTCCGTGGACAAGAGCACCTGGGCCTGGCAGCCGGCGAGCCGCACCGTCGCCATGGCGGACGTCCCCGCCTTCCCCTCCGACGACGTACGGGCGGACATCGACCTCATGCTCGGCCGGCTGTGCGAAGCGGGCATCCCGCGGGTCGTCGTGGTCGACCTGTCGCCCCCGCAGATTCCGGTCAATGTCGTACGGGTGATCGCGCCCGGGCTGGAATCCTGGGCGACCGACTACTGCCGGATCGGGCCGCGCGCCGCGCACGCGTGGCGAACGGCCGTTCAGGAGCTGCTCGTCACCCCGCCGGACCTCTCCGCCATCCCCTCGGCCTGACATCTGGGAGCGTTCCGCATGGACCTGGACCCGGTGGTCTTCCTCGGCCCGAGCCTCGGCCGCGCCGTCGCGGCCCGTACGCTCGACGCCGAATTCCTGCCGCCCGTCGTCCGTGGCGACATCGACGCCCTGCTCGCCCGGCCCCGGCCGCCCTGTCTGATCGGCATCGTGGACGGCCGGTTCCTCGACAGCCTGGCCGTCTCCCCCAAGGAGGTGCTGCGCGCCGTCGACGCGGGCATCCCTGTCTACGGCTCGTCCAGCATGGGGGCGCTCCGTGCCGCCGAGTGCTTCCCGTTCGGGGTGACGGGCGTCGGCCGCATCTTCGACGCCTACGCTTCCGGGGCCGTCGACGCCGACGACGAAGTGGCCCTCGTCTACGATCCCGACACCCTGCGCGCGACCTCCGAGCCGCTGATCAACCTCCGGTTCGCCGTCCGGGCCGGAATCGCCACGGGCGAACTCGACGCCGCCGCCGGCGAACGGTTCCTGGCCCTCGCCAAGTCGCTGCACTTCCCCCGGCGGACAGTGGTGAACGTGCTGCGCATGCTGGCGGCCGAAGGCTTCGCGACGGACGGGATCGCCGCCTACTTCGCCGAGCGCGCACCCGACACCAAGGCGGAGGACGCCCTCGCGCTCCTCCGGGCTCTGCGCGACCGCCTAGAGTCCGAGACCTCTGCGACCACAGACGGCGTGGACACGGACGGCCTGGTCACAGGTGGCATGACCGCAGAGGGTACGGACACAGACGGCATGGACACAGACGGCGTGGCCGCACCGCCGGGCCGCTTCGAAAGGGCTCGTTCTTGATCCGTACCTATCGGTCTCTCCTCGCGGTCCCCGGCGCCGCCCGCTTCAGCGCCGCCGCCTTCATCGGCCGGCTGCCCGTGCCCATGCTCGGACTCGGCGTCGTCCTGCTGATCTCCGCGCGATCGGGTTCCTACCGGACGGCCGGCGTCGTCGCCGCCGTGACCATGCTCGGTTACGCGCTGACCGCACCGCTGGCGGGCAGGTTGGTGGACCGCTTCGGACAACGCCGCGTGCTGCTCGCCTCCGCCGCCGCGCACGGCGCCGGCCTGCTGACGCTCATGTCCGCCACGACCGCCTCGGTGTGGCTGCTGTGCCTGGCGGGAGCCGTCACGGGCGCCTCCCGGCCGTCCACCGGCACGATGGTGCGTACGCGATGGGCGCACGTACTCCCTTCAACCGTCCCAGGTCTCGCCGAGCCCGGACCGTCGGCCGGAAAAGGCCCCAAAAGACCTAAAGGACCTCAAGGACCGCAAGGGCTCAAAAAGGCCGAAGAAGCCAAAGGGGATAAAGGGGATAGAGAAGCCAAAGGATCGTCAGACGCCAACGGCCAGGTGACCACCGAAGAGAGAATCCCAAGCCCGTCACCACCGCCGTCGGTCACGTTGGAGGCCGCCTTCTCCTTCGAGGCGGTGCTGGACGAGGTGACCTTCATCGCGGGCCCCGTCCTCGTCACCGCGCTGGCCACGCGTCTGAGCCCCTGGGCCGGACTGCTGTGCTGCCTGGTACTGACCGTCGGCGGCTCGACGGCACTCGCACTGCAACGCGCGACCGAGCCCCCGCCCCGGCGGAACCCCGCGCACCGCGGCACCGCGCTCGCCGTGCCCGGCATGACCGTGATCTTCGCCGTGTCCTTCTGCAACCTCGTCGGCGTCGGCGTCCTCGACCTCGCCGTCGTCGCCCGCGCCGAGAACCTGGGCTCGCGCGCCCTGTCGGGTCCCCTGCTCGCGATGCTCGCTCTCGGCAGCATGGCGGGCGGACTCTGGTACGGGAGCCGCACCTGGCGCACCGCCCCGCGCGTGCTGTGGCTCCGCTGCCTGGGCGTCCAGGTCGTCGGCCTGGTCCCCCTCGCCCTGTCCCCGGGCGTGTGGGCGCTGACCGCGGCGATGTTCGTCGCCGGTCTGACCGTCGCCCCGATCGGCATCTCCGGCCTCGTACTGATGGAGCGGCTGCTGCCCCCGCACCTGCTCACCGAAGGCATGGCGGCGGAGACCGCGGCCATGGCGCTGGGCGCGGCGGCGGGCGGCTGGCTCTCCGGAACTGTGGTCGAGGCCCTGGGCCCGGCCCGCGCCCTCGCCCTGCCCGCCGCCACGGCGGCCCTCGCGTTCCTGATCGCCGTCTGCTGTTCCCGGTCGGCCGTCCCGCCCACCGTCGACGACGCTGCGCCGGCCGCGGCGGACAGCCGCCTCCCACCCGGACCCGAGTCGGAACCTCGTACCCCGTCCGGCCCTTACACAGCATCCCGTCTCCAGTCCCGCACCCCGCCCGGCCCCGAGACGGAGTCCGGACAACCGCTGTGATCCCCGCCCGCCGACGCCCTCGGGAGTCACCCCCGCCCCGCAGCCTCCTTCGACACTCCGAGAACCCCGAGAACTCCGAAACCTCCGATACCTCTGAGAAGGGACGCTTCGATGTCTCGCCTGCTCATCGGCAACGACTTCACCGAAGATCTGGAGGACGCCGGTGAACAACGGCTGGCCACCGTGCGCTGGCATGCCAAGCGCGCCCTCTTCTTCGCCCGGGACCACGACGTCCTCGTCCTCCCGGAGGCTCCCGACGACTCGTTCGTCCGTTACGTGACGGCCCTCACCGGCACCGACCCCGCCTCCCTCGCCGTCGTCACCTCACCGGGCTCCGCAGCGCTGACCTCGGCGACGCTCGCCGACCCCGCCCTCCACGAGCGCGTGCGCGCCGCGCTGACGGGCCGCCGGGTCGACGAAGTGATCCCGCTGCACCCCGACCCGGCCGCGGTGGAACTGGCCCGTGGACTCGGCCTGCTGGACGCGGTGGCCGGACACGCTTTCATCGCCCAGGGCGGCGGCTCTCTGGCCAACAGCAAGGCCGTCTTCCGCGCCCTGGCTGCCGGTACGGGCACCCCGATCCCCGACGGCACGGTGTGCGCCGACGTGGAAACCGCGGCACGGGCGGTGTACGTCCTGTTCGAGCGAGAACATCCCGTCATCGTCAAGCACGAGTACCGCCAGGCCACCCGGGGCAACGAAATCCTCAGCCCGTTCGGCGGCATCACCGCATGGGGCGCACAACATCTGACCGTCCTCAGCGACCGGCGCGCCGTCGCCGCACACCTACGGGACAACTGGGGCCGGCTGACCAGCGGCGGGCGCCACCGCCTGGTGGTGGAACGGTACTTCCCCGACTCCACCGCGCTCTTCGCCGAGTTCAAGCTCACCGACACGGGGACCGAGCCGGCCGGACAAGGGGAGATGATCTACGACCCGACCCCCAGCGCGCAGATCATGCCCGTACGCACCGTCCGCCCGGAACTGACCGCCGAACTCCTCGCACGAGGCCGCGAACTCTGCGAGCCCCTGCGCGCAATGGGCTACCGAGGCACGGTCAGCACCGACGCGATCGTCACCCCGGACGGGCAGCTGTACTTCACCGAGTTCAACAGCCGCACCACCGGCTCGACCCACATCTACGCGGAGATCGGTGCGCGCATCGTCGGACCGGACTACCCGGACCGCCGCGTCCTGCTGGAACACGTCGCCTGGCCGGTCACCTCATTCGACCAGGCGGTCACCGCGCTGACGGAGGCCGGTCTCGCCTACAGCCAGGACACGCGCACCGGTGTCGTCATCAGCACCGCCTTCGACACCGCCCATCAGGATGTCTGCTTCTGCGTGGTCTCGGAGGACCTCGCCGAGGCCACGAAGCTGCGACTGCGCGTCCTGGGGCTGGTCGACGCCTAGCCGTTCCATCCCGCACTCGCTACGGAATACGCGCGACCGCCTCCCCTGATCCGACGCCGAGGCCAAAACACCACACTAGATCGACAGTTGAGACACCGGCGGTCGGCAGGAACACCGCTGCGGTGCCCTGCCCGATCGCCGGCCGGCCAATGCCGCGTAACGGGCAAGGTGACGAGCCGCCGCCACCGGTCCTGAGCCATGGCTGTCCGCCCCGTGACCGGGCTGCGGCACAGGCTCAGTTCTCGTTGCCTGCGCGCGGGCACGCGTGGCCGAGCCGAGCGGCGCCGCGCTCGACCCGCTCGGCGCCGCC
Source organism: Streptomyces sp. NPDC050610 (assembly GCF_040654875.1). Lineage (NCBI taxonomy): Bacteria > Bacillati > Actinomycetota > Actinomycetes > Kitasatosporales > Streptomycetaceae > Streptomyces > Streptomyces sp. NPDC050610. The sequence goes on from NZ_JBFAIV010000003.1 coordinate 114,420, forward strand.
TTACGAGACACCGCCACGGACGCCGACCGCCGTGGCGGACCCGCCCAGCCGGCGCCCGTAAGGCTCGGAACTGGTCGGCTACTTGCTCTGCAACTTACCCAGCGGGTCGGGGTCCTCCGCCAGAGCGGCAGCCGCTGCCTGCCAGCCGGCGTCCTCGGGATTGAGGGCGCTGCGCAGGAAGGCCGTGGTGAGCCGCTGGAGCAGGGCGACGCGTGCGGGGCTCTCGTCCGTCGTCTCGGCGGCCTCGTATCCGGGGATGCCTCCGAGGGAGTGCTCGGCGTCGAACAGTGTGAGCAGGCTCTTGTCTCCCGGGCTGTAGGTGTAGGGGTCGGTGAACCAGTCCGGTCCGCGAGTGGACAGCGCGGAGTCGTCGCGGTCCCCGGCGACGATGAGAGCCGGCGCGGTCATGGTGCCGAAGGACGGCCTCATGAAGGGGAGGTGCTCGGCCGCGAACGGGGTCAGGCTGCCGCCCAGACCGGTCAGGGCGAGCAGCACACCCGCCTTGACCCGTGGGTCGGACATGGACGCGCCTTCCATTCAGTGCTTTCGCACTCCGTTCAATGCCTTCGCACTCTTGAGTTCGGCGGGGCCGGCGGTCCGTAACACCGCAGGCCCGGCCGATCGCCCCTGTTCTGCTTCCATAGATGAAGCGGAACATCGCTCCGCTAATGATACGGAACGACGTTCCGCTTGGCAAGGCCGACCTAGGCGAAGCCGAGACGAGAGAGCGACCAGCCTCAAGCGCGAACGAAAAGTCATGAAGAGTCACGAAAAGGCATGAAGTGACGAACTCAGGAGGCCGCCGAGCGACGAGCCCACGACCACGAGCCGGTTACGACCACGTCGGGGCAAGCTCCCCAACGGCGTACGTCACACCAGGCGACCGGAAGGCCACCCGCCGAGCCCACATTCCAGGTCAGCGAGATCCCGCGAGGTGTTCACGGCCCACCACGGCGCATCCACCGGGTACCCCATGAGCTGGCGGATTCGGATCAGACGGGCCAGCGCGCTGGGCGCGTGATCCCCTTCGTCGGGGAGCAGACCGACCACGTCAGGGTCGAAGAGGTAGACGCCGGCGTTCACCCGAGCACCCGGCGCCCACGCTGTTTCCAGTGCCGTCACCCGGCCGCACTCATCAAGCTCGACGCCGGCCCGGGGCCGGGCGGAGCGAGCCAAGGCCACGGTCGCCGGCGCGGCGTGCCGTACGTGGTGCGCACGCATGCCCGCGAGGGGGAAACGGGTGCAGATGTCCCCATAGGCGGCGAGCCAGGGCTCGTCGGGGTACGGCAACACCCTTGCGCCTCGCTTGAGCCCCCCACCGCGCCCCAAGGGCCGCTCTTCCACCACCACATCGACGCGCAGCGGCAGTCTCTGCGACTCCAGATAGTCGATGATGACGGCGGCCAGATACCCCGCCGAGACGATGACGTGCTCCACTCCGGACTCAGCGAACCAGTCGATTTGATGCCGCAGAATCGGCGTGCCCCGCACGTCGACCATCGCCTTCGGCCGATCACACGTCAGAGGACGAAGCCGCCGCCCGAATCCCCCCGCCAGCACCACCGCCTGACGCACAGCCGCTCCGCCTCCCCCGTCGGCCGCCCCTCTTTTTCCCGGCAACCGAGATCCGCCAACGCCGCCCGCCTCACGGCCCCTGCGGCCCCTTTGAGTCACCGGACATAAACTCAGAGTACCCAGCCGAGTAGCGCACTTACGCAGATCCACCCCGGCACAACACGGCGCGGCAGAGAGGGACCCCGCATCGGAGTTCCGCATTCACGGCAGGTACGACCTGTCACCCTCGGCCCGACCAGGCGATTCGCCGGGCTGTTGGCCGCGCGGCCTGGTCACGCACTGCCCAGAAACGCAAAAGACCCCACGTGAAGTGGGGCCTTAGCTGGTGTCCGAGGGGGGACTTGAACCCCCACGCCCGATAAAGGGCACTAGCACCTCAAGCTAGCGCGTCTGCCATTCCGCCACCCGGACCAGGTGTTGTCGGCGCGGGGCGTTGCCCGCGGCGACATGGACAACAATACCAAGGTTTCGGAGTGCCTTTCACCCCGCTATTCACCCGGGCCATAACCTCTATTTATGGTCAATAGCGGGCAAACAGTACAGAGTGACAGGATGCGCAGGCCACGGCCGCTCTCGCCGTTGCGGGAGCATCTGCGGGATACGTTCTGGTTCACGCCCGCGGTGGGGCTCGTCGGGGCGATCGTGCTGGCCGCGGTGGTGCTCACACTGGACAATCTGGTGGTCGAGGCGCTCCAGGAGGACGGCGAGTACGGGACCGTCTCCTCACTGATCAAGATCGCCGAGGACGCCAAGTCGATCATCACGACCGTCGGGTCGGCGATGCTCACCTTCATCGGCGTGGTCTTCTCCATCAGCCTGGTCGCGCTCCAGATGGCCAGCGGCCAGTTCTCACCGCGCGTGGTGCGGCTCTACGTGCGCAGCCGGATCACCAAGGCCACGTTCGCGGTGTTCCTGGCCACCTTCCTCTTCGCCCTGCTGGTGCAGGCGTCGTACGAGAGCGAAGCGAACCCGCGCACGGTGTCCACGGTGCCCTTCATCTCCGGCATCACCTGTGTGGTTCTGGTGCTGGTGAGCCTGGTGCTGTTCATCGCCTACGTGAACTCGACGATCCGGCTGATGCGGGTCAGCCACGTCGTCGACCGGATCACGCGCGAGGCGTTCCGGGTGCTCGACCGGTACGAGCACGGGAGCGGGGACGCGCCCGACCTGCCTGAGGCGGTGGCCGAAGCCGCGCATCAGGGACGGGCCGGGGTGCTGCGGGATGTGCACATCGCGCGGCTCGTACGGATCGCCCGGCGCAACCGGGCGGTGTTCCGGCTCGTGCCGCGGATCGGCGACTTCGTGGTGCCGGGGACGCCCGTACTCACTGTCCACGGCGGCACCACGCCCTCGCGGCGCGCCCTGCGGCACACCATGACCGTCGGCGTCGAGCGGACGTACCACCAGGACCCGGCGTTCGGGCTGCGCCAGCTCTCCGACATCGCGTTGCGCGCCCTGTCCCCCGCCGTGAACGATCCGACGACCGCCGTGCAGTGCCTGGACCGGATCACCCAATTCCTGGCGGTCATCGCGGACCGGCCGTTGGGGGCGCTCCTGCACCGTGACGCCAAAGGGGAGGTACGGCTGGTGCAGGAGCTGCCGGAATGGACCGATCTGGTGGATCTGGGGTTCAGCGAAATCCGGGGGTGCGTCGAGGGCAACCCGCAGGTCAGCCGGCGGATGATGGCCGCGCTCGACGATCTGTGGTGGCTCGCCGACGAGGAACGGCGGGTGCCGTTGGCCCGGCACCGCGCGCTTCTGGTGCAGGCCGTGGAGCGTACGGTTCCGGAGGCCGCCGACCGGGCATTCGCACTGCGCCCCGACCGGCAGGGCATCGGCTAGTCAGCGCTTCAGACGCCTGCGCTTCGACGCCCGTACCTCGATGCCCCTGCCCCGATTGCCCTGTCTCAATTGCCTCCTTCCCTCCCCGGCCCTCTGGACAGCGACCGCCAAGGGGAGTACCAAGTCTCATACAGTATTCGTCGACTGTATGCAATTTGCCGCGAGTCCAGAACCACGCCAACCCCTCCCCCACGAAGCACAGGTACGACAGTAAGGAGGCCCGCTGTGGCAACTCAGGGCACAGTCAGGGCGCTTGAAGGTGTGCGTGTGCTCGACATGACACACGTGCAGTCCGGCCCGTCCGCCACTCAGCTCCTCGCCTGGATGGGCGCGGACGTGGTGAAACTCGAATCCCCCACCGGTGACATCACCCGCAGCCAGCTCCGCGATCTCCCTGATGTGGACTCGCTCTACTTCACGATGCTCAACTGCAACAAACGCAGCATCACCCTCAACACCAAGACCCCACGCGGCAAGGAGATCCTCACCGAGCTGATCCGCCGCTCGGACGTGATGGTGGAGAACTTCGGGCCTGGAGCGGTGGACCGGATGGGCTTCTCCTGGGAGCGAATCCACGAGATCAACCCCCGCCTCGTCTACGCCTCCGTCAAGGGCTTCGGGGACGGCCCGTATACCGGCTTCAAGGCGTACGAGGTGGTGGCGCAGGCCATGGGCGGGGCGATGTCCACGACCGGCTTCGAGGGCGGGCCGCCGATGGCGACCGGGGCGCAGATCGGCGACTCGGGCACCGGCGTGCACGTGGTCGCCGGCATCCTCGCCGCCCTCTACCAGCGCGAGCGGACTGGGCGCGGGCAGCGCGTGAACGTCGCCATGCAGCACGCCGTACTCAATCTGTGCCGGGTGAAGATACGCGATCAACAGCGGCTCGCGAACGGACCGTTGGCCGAGTACCCGAACGAGAGCTTCGGCGACGAGGTGCCGCGTTCGGGCAACGCGAGCGGCGGCGGCCAGCCCGGCTGGGCGGTCAAGTGCGCGCCCGGCGGGGCCAACGACTACGTCTATGTCATCGTCCAGCCCGCCGGCTGGCGGCCCATCACCGAGCTGCTCGGTCGGCCGGAGCTGGCGGCGGACCCGGAGTGGGCGACGCCTGAGGCCCGGCTGCCCAAGCTCGGCAAGATGTTCCAGCTGATCGAGGAGTGGACGAGCACGCTGCCCAAGTGGGACGTGCTGGACCGGCTCACCGCGCGCCATATCCCCTGCGGCCCGATCCTTTCCACCAAGGAGATCCTCGCGGACGTCTCGCTCGCCTCCGACGGAATGGTCGTCGAGGTCGAACACCCCGAGCGCGGAACGTTCACCACCGTCGGCTCGCCCATCAAACTCTCCGACTCCCCCACCACCATCGACCGCTCTCCACTGCTCGGCGAACACAACTCGGAGATATACGCCGGGGAGTTGGGTCTCGACGAGAACGAAATTCAGCTGCTCAAAACGGATGGAGTGATGTGATGAAAGGTTATGCCGGGGCGGCGGTAGGCGCGGTACGCGCCGTACGCGCACCCCTGAGCGCGGCCCGCGTGACGGGCCGTACAGGACTCGCCTCCCCCGAGTACAAGCCGATCGCCGACATGCACGGCAGCAGCCGCCGCCACTGGAACCGCGCGGCGGGCCACTTGGTGACGTAACGCATCCCCGAGCTCACGAAAAGACCGGAACAGGGGGAACTGATCAGGTTCTTTCGAAGCCAAGGGGACAACAGCATGAGCACAGCGGAACGACGGAACGACGGACGACCGAACGACGGACGACGGGACACTGAACGGCGGGACATCGAATCGCCTGCCTACCGGGAGATCACGGACAGCAAAGGGCGCGTTTATCGCGTCGGCGAGAGCGACCTCGACATCCTCGGACACAAACGCCGCTTGATGGTGATCCTGCCGTGGGTCGCCATGATGGGCATCAGCGTCTTCGAGTACGCCTACGGGTCCGCCGAAAGCACCCTCCACAAGGCGCACGGCTGGACGAACACCAACACCTTCTGGATCCTCAGCGTCTGGGTCTTCTTCCAGGCCGGAATCGCCTTCCCCGCCGGTCGGCTGCGGGAGAAGGGGCTGCTGTCGGCGCGCGCGGCGATGTTCCTGGGCTCCGCGCTCGCCTGCGTCGGATTCCTGTCGATCTCACATCTGCACAGCGTCGTCGAAGCGATCATCGGCTTCGGGGTCATCGGCGGCATCGGCGCCGGAATGGTCTACGCGACCTGCATCAACATGGTCGGCAAGTGGTATCCGGAGCGGCGCGGCGGAAAGACCGGATTCGTCAACGGCGGGTTCGCGTACGGCGCGCTGCCGTTCATCTTCATCTTCAACTACACCTTCGACGCCGGGGATTACCAGGAGGTGCTGGACCTGGTCGGGCTGTATGTGCTGCTCGTGGTGGGCTGCTGCGCCTTCTTCTTCAAGGACCCGCCCAAGAACTGGTGGCCCGCGCACGTCGACCCGCTGAGCCCGCGCACAGCCGGCAAGAATGCGGGCAGCCTCTCGAAGAACCCCCCGGCGGCTCGTCAGTACGGTCCGATGGAAGCCACCCGGACCGGAATGCTGCCGCTGATGTGGTTCTGCCTCGTCATCATCGCGGGGGTGTCGATCTTCGGCATCTCCTTCCAGGTGCCTTTCGCCAAGGAGGTCGGATTCGGCCCCATGGTGGCGGCCCTCTCCATGGGCGTCATGTCGGTGATCAACGGAACGGGGCGGGGCGCCGTCGGCTGGATCTCGGACCGGTGGGGGCGAAAGCCGACGCTGGTGTGCGTATTGGTGATCGAGGGCGTGGCGCAGTTCGGGGTGCTGTGGGCGGGCGATGCCCGCAACCAGTTCATGTTCCTGTTCTTCGCCGTCGTCTCCGGCTTCGGCGGCGGGGCATTCTTCCCGCTGTTCGCCGCGCTGGTCCCGGACTATTTCGGCGAGAACCACAACGCGTCCAATTACGGGCTGGTCTACAGCGCGAAACTGGTCAGCGGTCTGTTCGGCGGCGGACTGGGCGCGATGGTGGTCTCGGCCTGGGGGTACTCCGGGGCGTACGTCCTGGCCGGCGGCATCTCGTTGATCGCGGCGGGGTGCTCGATGCTGCTGCGACCGCCGGGGCAGCCGCGACTGCCCCGGCGGGTCAAGGTCAAGCCGAATCCACTGCCGGTGCACCGTGAGGCGATTTAGCGGCCTGGCGGTCTGTCGGCTCGACCGTTGGGCGGCCCGGCTGTCTGGTGGCGTCACAGTCTGACGGTCCAGCCGGTTTCGGGGCTTTCATGCCGAATGCGCGGCTTGCGTAGCGGCCGGCGGTGCTCGCGCGTACGGCTACGGCCCGGTGGTGTGAATGCCGCCGGGCCGTACGTACGTATGGACGCGGGGAGCGGCGCGGGCTCGGGCCCGCGTTCGAGCCCCGGGCCCGGGCGGGGTAGAGGCTCGGGCCGGGATTCAGGGTCGGTCTCGAACTCGGGCTGATACCGAGGCCGAGGCTCAGGCCCAGTCCCCAGTCCTCCAGTCCCGCCTCAGGAAGGGATCGAGGTGTCACGCTCGTGATAGGAGAGGCGCGTGTGCTCGGTGTGAGTGCGCATGACCTCCGTCGCCTTCTGCTCGTCGCGGGCGGTGATCGCGGCGATCAGTTCACGGTGCTCGATCCAGGACTGCTTGCCGCGCTGCCGGGCGATCGGCGTGTAGTACCAGCGGACGCGGCGGCCGACCTGCCCGGCCAGTTCGGTCAGCACGGCGTTGCCGGCCAGCTCCATGACCTTGGCGTGGAACTCGGCGTTGGCCGCGACAGCCGCTTCCACATCGTCCTCGCGCACGGCGTGCTCGCCCTGTGCGCACAGCGTCTCCAGTTCCGCGATGCCGGCGGAGGCGGCGTTCGCCGCGGCGAGCCTGGCGGCCTCGGCCTCCAGCAGCGTACGGACGGAGAGCAGCTGGTCGGCCTCTTCCTCGGTTGGCTCGTGGACGAACGCGCCCTGTGCGGGGCGCAGGTCGATCCAGCCCTCGGTGTTGAGCCGCTGAAGCGCCTCGCGCACCGGCTGCCGGGAGACGCCGAGATGGCCGGCGAGCTCGCTCTCCACGAGGTGCTGACCGGGCTGTAGCGCGCGCGTGGTGATCAGGTCGAGCAACGCCTCATATACCCGCTCGCGCAGTGGTCCGGGGCGTTCGAGTTTCGGTACCGATCCCTGTGGCAGTCCGGCGGACAGCATCGGGCCCCTCCGTTGGTTTCTGTCTACGGTCTACGGCGAACTCTAGACGGCGGAGCAGCATGCCTCGCAAGAAAGTTCGAGCACGCTCCGCGCTCTACTCGATTTCTGTGGAATACTGTAGACAATATTCCACTGTATGGAGAGTGAATCCGCGTTCTCGACACCGCTTTTTCGACTTTCGCCGCATTCTCGACGGTTTCGACGCCTTCTTGGCTCGTTCGGCACCATATTCGTACTCCGGGGCGGCTTCGGGCCCCTGGGCGTCGTCTTCGACCACCGTCGACACGCCCTCCGCTCGCCGCGGGGTGGGCCGCACGCCGACTCTCCATATAGGTACAGGACAATGGACCTGCCGGGTGACACCCCGGACGGTACACACTGGATCGGACGGACGGGACTGATCGACATGGGACGGGTCACCGCGCGACGCCGCGTCATCCGCATTCGCGACGGAGCCGTGAGCTCGCGCCCGGACACGCTCGTCACCGAGGAGCCGCTGGAAATCCGGCTGAACGGAAAGCCGCTGGCCATCACGATGCGCACGCCTGGCGACGACTTCGCGCTGGCGGCGGGCTTCCTGGTGAGCGAGGGCGTCCTCGGCAGCGCGGACGAACTGGCGAACATCGTCTACTGCGCGGGGGCGACCGAGGACGGGTCCAACACCTACAACGTGGTGGACGTACGGCTCGCGCCCGGCGTCCCGGTCCCCGACATCACCCTGGAACGCAACGTCTACACCACCTCGTCGTGCGGCCTGTGCGGCAAGGCGAGCCTGGACGCCGTACGGACCACGACGCGCTGGGAGATCGCCGACGCGCTGCCCGTCCGCATCGAACCCGAACTGCTGGCCGCCCTGCCCGACCGGCTGCGCGCGTCGCAGCGCGTCTTCGACCGGACCGGGGGGCTGCACGCGGCGGCGCTCTTCACCACCGACGGCGAACTCCTGGACGTACGCGAGGACGTGGGCCGACACAACGCCGTCGACAAACTCGTCGGCCGCGCCCTTCAGCAGGGGCGGCTGCCGCTCTCCGACGCGATCCTGCTCGTGTCCGGCCGGGCCTCCTTCGAGCTGGCGCAGAAGGCGGTGATGGCCGGCATCCCCGCCCTCGCGGCCGTCTCCGCTCCCTCCTCCCTCGCCGTCGATCTCGCCGCGGAGACGGGGCTGACCCTGGTCGGTTTCCTCCGCGGCTCTTCGATGAACGTGTACGCGGGCGATCACCGGATCGCCCTGCGCACGGAGGCCGGCAGGGGCTGACCTACTCCGGGGGCAGTACCGCCGGTACCGACTGCCGCTGGATACCGGGTGCGGGTGCCGACGGATATCGGTTGCCGGTGTCGGCGGATATCGGTCGTGGGCTCCGGCGAGCGCCGGTGGTGGGTTCACCCCCGCCACCCCCCGACACCGGCTCGCCGCTGCTCGCCTATTCGCCTGCTCGCCTATTCGTCGGCGGCGTCCGATTCGGCATCTACCACGCGCGCGAGCAAGGCCAGGAGCAGCTCGCGCTCCGTGACCGAGAGCGGAGCCAGAAGCGCCTCGTTGGCCTCGTCCCCCAGCCTGGCGAGCCGGATCAGGCGGCGGCGGCCCGCCGCGGTGATGGCGATGGCGTTCTTGCGGCGGTCTTTCGGGTCCGGTGTGCGGGTGATGAGCCCCACGGCCTCCAGATCGTTGAGGAAGCCGACCATGTCCTTGGGGTCGAAGCCCGTCGAGCGCCCCAGCTCCGCCTGGGCCACCGGCCCCAAATCTGCGACGGCCGAGAGCACGGCGTGGTGCGGCATGCGCAGGCCGTCCTGCGCGAGGGCCTCGCTCACCAGGCGGCGGCCACGGGCGGCGGCACGGTTGAGAAGCCAGCTCGGCAGGGCCTGTATCCGCGCGAGGGCGGGAGGGTTCTCGGTCATGGGGAAAGTCTATCGAAAAAACATTGGGCTTCCCAACGAAAAACGTGTACCGTTGGGGCTCCCAACGACAGCTGGAGGTAGGCGTGCGACGCGTCCGGTATTTCGAGAACGGCGGTCCCGAGGTCCTGCGCGTCGAGGAAGCTCCGGTGCCCGTCCCCGGCCCTGGTGAGCTGCTGCTGCGCACAGAGGCGATCGGCGTCACCCTGCCCACCGTGCGGAAGGTGCGCGAGGGCGGTCAGCCACTGCCCGCGAGCCTCGGCGGCGAGGTGGCCGGAGAGATCGTCGCGCTCGGCCCGGACACCACCGGTTTCTCCTTGGGCGACCGCGTCACCGGCCTCTGCTTCGGCGACGGCTACGCGGACCGCGCGCTCCTCAGCACCGCCATGGCGTCGCACATCCCGGACGGCACGAGCGCGGCCGACGCCGTCGCGCTCGTGCGGTCCGGGCTGGTCGCCCTCGGCGCGTACGAGGCGGCTCGGCCCGCGGCGGGCGAGTCCGTGCTGGTCACCGGCGCGGCGAGCGGAGTGGGGCACCTCGCCGTACAGCTCGCCAAGGCGCGTGGCGCGGCCCGAGTCGTGGCCGCGGCGAGCTCGCCGGAGAAGGCCGTGTTCCTGAAGGGGCTGGGGGCCGACGAAGTAGTGGCATACGGGGACGAGTCCTGGGGCGATCCGGTGGACATCGTGCTGGACGCGGTGGGCGGGGAGCTGCTCCCCCGCTCCATCGCCGCCCTCGCGCCGGGCGGCCGGCTGGTGGCCTACAGCTCGGGAGGTGGGGCCATCCAGGCGTACGACCTCCTCGTGGGGGCGAAATCCGCCATCGGCTTCCAGCTCGGGCTGATAGCCCGTGAGCAGCCGCGACTATACGAGCGGTGGCGCGCGGAGCTGTGGCGGCTCTTCGCCGAGGGGGCCCTGCGACCGGCGATCCACGCCGAACTGCCCCTGGTGCAGGCTGCGGCGGCCCACGAGATCATCGAGACGCGCGCCAACCTCGGCAAGGTGATCCTGCAACCCGGGTGACTCCCGGCCAGGTGACGCACGGTTCTTGTGGGTGCGAAGGAGCGGTGATTACGTTCTGCGCACCGCACACAGGACATGGGACGTTGGACCTCCAGCTGTCGTGAAGGGCGCACCATGGATTCAGATCTTCGTGCACTACACCGACATGTCGTCAGCAGACGCCTCATCAGCGGACACGCCGTCAGGCGGTGGCTGCGGCGGGCCATGGCCGTAGCCTCGGGCGCGCTGCTCGCACTCCTCCCCCTCCCCGCTCCGGCCGCGGGCGCCGCCCCTTCGGCGGCGCCCGCCGACTTCGACCAGCGCGTCCTTTTCAAGGCGTCGCAGGAGCGCGGCTACGCGTGTTTCCGGATTCCCGCGATCGTCCGCTCGACTCATAACACCCTCCTCGCCTTCGCCGAGGGCAGGAAACGCAACTGCGGCGACTCGACCGATATCGATCTCGTCCTCAAGCGCTCCACCGACGGCGGCCGCACCTGGGGCCCGCTGCGGGTGGTCGACAGGGGCAACGGCGACACCCACGGCAACCCCGCACCGGTCGTCGACCGTGCCAGCGGCCGTATCGTGCTGGCGACCACCCATAACAAGGGCCGCGCCGACGCGAAGAGCTGCGACGTGCCATGCGACCGCACGCCGCATATGCAGTACAGCGACAACGACGGCGTGAGCTGGTCGCCCTCACGGAACGTCAGCCGCAAGCTGCGGCCGCGCGGCTGGAACTCCTGGTACGCGACCGGCCCCGTGCACGGCATCCAGCTCGCCCACGGCCGGCACCGCGGCCGCCTCGTCTTCTCCGTCAACGCCGAGAGCTGGAACGGTCACCGGGTGACCGCCAATCACGCGGCTCTCATGCACAGCGACGACGGCGGACGGCACTGGCATATCGGCGCGGTCGACAGCTGGCCCATCTCCCCCGGCGGCACCTTCCGTCAGAAGCCCTCCGAGATGACGCTCGCCGAGCGGAGGGACGGCGCGATCTATGTGAACGGGCGCGAGCAGGACGGCGTCGACCTCGGCAACCGCGACTACGCCGTCAGCCGCGACGGCGGCGACAGCTTCGCCGCGCCGTTCCGTACCATCCCGGACCTCTACTCGCCCATGGTGCAGGGGTCCGTCATCCAGCGGCGGCCGGGGCGCTGGCTCCTGTCCCTGCCGGGCGACCCGGACCGCCGCCGGACGATGATGATCCGCTCCTCCTACGACGAGGGGCGCACCTGGGAGAGCGCGGACCGCGGCAAAGCCGTCACCAACGACTGGTCGGGCTACTCGGACATGGTGACGATCGACCGCCGACGGACCGGACTGCTCTACGAGGGGGGCGCGCACGAAGCACGGGAGGAGATCCGGTTCGCGCGCTTCACGGAGCGCTGGCTCGGTCCGCGCCGGGCGGCGGATCACAGGACCCGGGACCGGGCGGCGGGCGCGCGAGCCGCTTCTGTGCTCGGCGATGCGCGGCCCACTGACGGCAGGTTCGGGCCCGGGCTCGCCTTCGACGGGAAGGACGACGCCGTCCGCCTGCCCTACCGCGACTCGCTGCCGCTCGGTTCCCGTGACTTCACCGCGGCGCTCTGGTTCCGCTACGGCGCGGCCGGCGGCGAGCAGCCGCTCCTGTGGATGGGAGGGGTGGGAGACAGGTCCCCGCAGGTGGCGTTATGGGCGGACCCGGCGGGTGACCGAATATCCGGGCGGATCACAGTGTTATCGGGCTCGGCGCCGGCCAGGACCGCCGTCGTCAGCAGCCAGGGGGCGTACAACGACGGCCAGTGGCACCATCTCGCGCTGCGGCGCGGCGGCGGACGGCTCGTTCTGACCGTCGACGGCGTGGCGGCGACCGCGCCCGATGTGCCGGGCACGGTGAGTCGCACTTCGCCGTTCGGGGTGCATCTGGGGCAGAGGACCGACAGCCGCGCGTATCTGACGGGGGATCTGGACGAGGCGAGGGTGTACGGCCGGGCGCTGTCCGACGCGGAGCTGGACCGTTTCCGTACGGACAACTCTCCGGTCGACGGCGAGCCCCCGGTGCTGTGGCTGCCGCTGGACCGCGTGGGGCGGTTCTGAGGCCGACGGATTGATCGGGCGGTCAGTCGGTCACGTGGCCGGATGGTCGATGGGGCGGTTGGCCGGATGGGCGGTTGGCCGGGTGTTCGCTTGGCCGGGGGCTCGCTTGGCCCGGTTGGTCAAGTGCCGGTCGGGACAGCAACGGCCAGTTGTTGAGGGAGCGATCGGCCAGTGGTGGGCCTGTGGTCGGTCAGTGCGGGACGGGAATGAGGGGTGGTGGTCAGTTGCGGGCGGTGTCGTGGTGGCGGGGCAGGGTGAGGACCATCATGAGCACGCTGCCCAGCAGGATGAGCGAGCCGACGCCGAAGGCCAGGCCGTAGCCGCCGGCCATGGCGCTCTTCCCGCCGCCGGAGCCGATGCGGGAGGCGGCGACGGTGGAGAGGATCGACAGGCCGAGGGCGCCGCCCATCTGGCGGGAGGTGTTGATCAGGCCGGAGACGAGTCCCTGGTCGGAGGGGTCGGCGCCGGAGGTGCCGAGCGAGGCGACGGGGGTGGCCGTCAGGCCGGCGCCGAGGGCCATGAGGATGCCGGGGCCGAGGATGTCGGTGAGGTAGGCGCCGTCGGCGCTCATGCGGCTCTGCCAGACCATGCCGGCCGCGGATATCAGCGCTCCGGTGATGGCGAGGTTCTTGGCGCCGGTGCGGTGCATGAGTCGGGGGGCGATCTTCGAGCCGAGGACGATGCTCAGGGAGTGCGGGATGAAGGAGAGGCCGGCTTGCAGCGGCGTGTAGCCGAGGACGTTCTGCATGTAGAGGGAGAGGAAGTACCACATCGAGAACATGGCGGCGCCGGCCAGGACCATCGCCGCGTTCGCCGACGACACCGACCGGATGCGGAAGAGCTTCAGCGGCATCAGGGGCGCCTTGGTGCGGGCCTCGACCGTCACGAAGGCCGCGATCACGACCAGTCCGGCGGTCATCGGCAGCAGGGCGACCGGGGCGGTCCAGCCCTTCGACTCGGTCTGCACGATGCCGTACGCCACGAGGGCGAGGCCGCCGGTCACCAGAAGCGCTCCCGGGATGTCCAGCCGCCGTCCCTCGCTCCGGCGGCTCTCCGTCAGCCACAGTGCGGCGCCGGCCAGGACGAGGGCGCCGACGGGCACGTTGATCAGCAGCACCCAGCGCCAGGACAGGTACTCCGTGAGCACCCCGCCGACCAGCCCGCCCACCGCGCCGCCGCCCGCGCCGACGGCGGTCCAGGTGGCTATCGCGCGGGTGCGCGCGTGCCCGGCCGGAAAGGAGGTGGTGAGGATGGTGAGGGAGGCCGGGGAGAGTACGGCCGCGCCGACGCCCTGCACCGTGCGTGCGGCGACCAGTTGCCACCCCTCTTGCGCGAGGCCACCCGCCAGGCTCGCGATCGTGAAGAGCACGAGCCCGACCACGAAGATCCGCTTACGACCGAAGATGTCGGCCGCCCTGCCGCCGAGCAGCATGAACCCGGCGAAGGTGATCACATAGGCGTTGACCACCCACTGGAGCCCCAGTTCGCTCAGCCCGAGCCCGCCCCGCATCGCGGGCAGCGCCACATTGACGACGGAGACGTCCAGCACCACGAGGAACTGCCCGGCGCAGACCAGCAGTGTCACCAGCCAGGCGGGGGAGGTTCTTTGGCGTATGTCGTCAGGAACTTCTGTGGACGCGGCAGTTGAGGGCATAGAACTCATGCTCCCATTCGCCTCTCGGGTCTCGCATCGGCGTATGGGCGCACGCGGTCCGACCCGCGCGCCCCTGCGGTGCCGGGGGCTCTGCGGTGCCGGGGGCTCTGCGGTCGCGCCCCGGCGAAGACGGCTCCCTACTCACCCTCTTCACCTTCTTCGCCACGGGAGAGCTAACTCCTGCTGGGTTCCTCGGTGCGAACGCCGAAGACGTGCCGCAGGCCGGCTGTGCCCTCTTCTGTGGGGTGGACGACTCGGGGGCTCGGGCCGTGGCGGATCCAGGTCAGTTCGAACAGGCGCTGGGTCAGGGCTGCGCCCAGGGCGCCGGAGAGGTGGTGGCGCTGTTCGCTCCAGTCGACGCAGTAGCGGATGGCGGGGCGGCGGGAGGGGAGTTGGTCCATGTCGACGCCGAAGGAAGTGAGTTCGCGCCGGCCGGCCTCGGTGAGCTGGTAGTCGATATCGCGGCCGTAGGCGGAGAGCCGGTCGCGTACGGCCTGTTCGGGGCGGTGGATGCCGTCGTGGCCGGTGAGCAGGGAGCGGTCGATGAGGGCGCTCATCAGCGCTACGCCCAGCCGCCCGGCCAGATGGTCGTAGCAGGTGCGGGCGCGGCGGAGGGCGTTGGCGCGGCTGCCTTCGCGGAGTGAGGTGACGGGCAGCGGGGGCGCGATGAGGGCGAGGGATTCGATGGCGGCGGCGACCTCGGGGCCGGCGAGGCGGTAGTAGCGGTGGCGGCCGTTCTTCTCGACGCCGATCATGCCCGCCTTCACGAGTTTGGCCAGGTGGGCGCTGACCGTCGGGGCCGAGACGCCTGCCTCGGCGGCCAGCAGCGAGGCCGGCAGCGCCCGCATGTCGGAGAGCGCCTTGAGGATGCGGGCGCGGGACGGGTCGGCGAACAGGGCCGCGGCGCGCGCGATGTCCGAGTCCCAGTTCTGCTGCGTGGTCATGGTCCGAGAGTACGGCGGTCACATTTCGTCGGGCGGCGAAGTATTCCCGTTCGAGACTCGGTGAATGTTCGCTGCCAAGACCGCCTTCGCCGCCCCCCGGTCGGGCCCGGGCCCCGCTGCCCGGCCCTCGATGCCGTTGCCGCCGCTCATAGCACTCAGCCTCGGTTATTTCATGGTCATGCTGGATGTCACCGTGGTGACCGTCGCCGTGCCGGGGATCCGTACGTCCCTGCACGCGGGGGCCGCCGGGTTGCAGTGGATCGTCGACGGTTACAGCGCCGTCTTCGCGGCGCTGCTGCTGCTCGGCGGCGGGCTGGGCGACCGGCTCGGGCACCGCAAGGTCTTCCTGGCGGGTCTCGGTGCATTCACCCTCGCCTCGATCGGCTGCGGGCTCGCGCCCACGACGGGGGCGCTGATCGCGACCCGCCTCCTTCAGGGCGTGGGCGCGGCGTTCCTGGTGCCGTCCTCGCTGGCGCTCGTGGGTGACACCTATCCGGAACGGGCGGTGCGGGCGCGGGCGTTCGGGATCTGGGCCACGGTGTCCGGGGTCGGGTTCGCCTCCGGACCGGTGCTCGGCGGGCTGATGTTGGCGGGGCTGGACTGGCGCGCGGTGTTCTGGCTCAACCTGCCGGTCGGCGCCCTCGCGGTGCTGCTGACCCTGCGGTACGTACCGGGCCCCGCCCCTCGCGGCCGGAGCGGACCGGCATCGGCCACCCCTCCCAGTCGCCGGGTCGATTCGGCATCCGCCACCGCGCCCAGCGGCCCGGGCGGACCGGCATCGGCCGCCGCGCCGCGTGCCGTGCGCGGGCGGTTCGACCCGGTCGGGCAGTCGCTGGCCGTGCTGGGGCTCGCGGCGCTGGCGGCGGCGCTCAATGAAGCGAGCGGCGCGGGGTGGGGATCGCCGCTCGTACTCGGTGCGTTCGGCGTCGCGGCACTGGCCCTGGGCGCCTTCGTCGCCGTCGAGCGGCGCTTGGAAGCCGCCCTCATACCTCGCCGTGGTCACCTCGCTTCCGCCTCCCGGCCGCCGCGTCTTCCGCTGCTTCCCCCTTCCCTGTTCCGGCGGAGCGGGATCGCGGCCACCGCCGTGATCGGGGTGCTGCTGAACCTCGGCTTCTTCGGGCTGCTCTACCTCGCCACCCTCTACTTCCAGCGGGAACGCGGGTACGGCCCCCTCGCCACCGGTCTCGCCATCCTGCCCGCCGCCGCCATGGTGCTCGTCTCCGCGCCGCTGTCCGGGCGGCTCACCGCGCGTTTCGGTCCGTACCGGCCCATGGCCTGGGGGCTCCTGCTGGGCGCCGTCGGGTTTCTCGGGTGGCTGGCGGCGGGGACCGGCACCTCGTACGCGTGGCTGCTGCTGCCGCTCGTCGTGACGGGGTTCGGGGTTCCGATGACCGTACCCGCGGCCACCGCCGCGATCATGGAGTCGGCCCCGGCGGACGGCGCGGGCATGGCATCCGCCGTGTTCAACGTGGCCCGCCAGGTGGGCAACGCCATCGGCGTCGCGCTCTTCGGCACCCTCGCCGCGACCGGCGGCAGTCTCGTCGCCGGGGTCCATCTGTCGGCGGTGATCGCCTCCGGCGCCTTCGCGCTGGGCGCGCTGCTCGCCTGGCGTACGGGCCGACGAGCCGACGAGCCGCTGGAGTATCCCCAGCTCAGGCCCAGGGTCAGGGCCCGCCCTCGAACCCCGAAGCGGCCCCCGCCCCCACCGCAGGCCCCATGACATCCCCGAACTACGCCACCGCGTCCGCCCGTTCGCCGGAGGACTCCGACACCGAAACCGCGTCAGAGGCCGAGCCTGAGACCGGGGCCGCCGGCTCCTCGCCATCGCCCGGCGGCGAGGCCAGCGCGTCCGCCTGGCGCGCGTAGCGCTTGGCCAGGACCGCGCAGACCATCAGCTGCATCTGGTGGAAGAGCATCAGCGGCAGCACCGCCAGGCTGGCCTGGGCCCCGAAGAGCACGGTGGCCATGGGCAGCCCGGCGGCGAGGCTCTTCTTCGAGCCCGAGAACGTGATCGCGATGCGGTCCTCGCGGTTGAAGCCCAGTTTGCGCGCCCCGAAGGTGGTCAGGGTGAGCATCGCGGCCAGTACCAGGGCCTCGGCCGCCAGCAGGCCGAGCAGTCGCCACACCGTCACCTGGTGCCAGATGCCGCGCACCATGCCTTCGCTGAAGGCCGCGTAGACGACGAGGAGTATGGAGCCGCGGTCGACGTAGCCGAGCACCTTCTTGTGCCGTACGAGGAAGGCCGCGACCCAGCGGCGCAGCAGCTGTCCGGCGGCGAACGGCGCCAGGAGCTGGAGCAGGATCGAGACCAGCGAGTCCAGCGAGAAGCCGCCGCCGCTGTTGCCCAGGACCAGGGCGGCGAGCAGCGGGGTGAGGACGATGCCGATGATGCTGGAGAAGGAGCCCGCGCAGACCGCCGCCGCCACGTTGCCGCGTGCGATGGAGGTGAAGGCGATCGAGGACTGGATCGTGGACGGCACCAGGCACAGGAAGAGCAGTCCGGTGTGGAGCTGCGGGCTCAGCACGTAGGGGACCAGGCCGCGGGTGGCCAGTCCCAGCACCGGGAAGATGGCGAACGTGCAGGCCAGTACGGTGAGATGGAGCCGCCAGTGCCGCATCCCGTCCATGGCCTCGCGGGTGGACAACCGCGCTCCGTAGAGGAAGAAGAGGAGCGCCACCGCGCCCGTGGAGGCGCCGTCGGCGACCGGTGCGGCTGAGCCGCGCGCGGGCAGTACCGCGGCCAGGGCCACCGTGCCGAGCAGCGCGCATATGTAGGGGTCCACCGGGAGTCTGGACAGGAAAGCTGGGCGACGCATGGTCTCTCTTCGATCGGCGGCCGGCTGCTCCCGCTTCGGGAGAACCGGCCGAAACGGTGTCTGTCTGTCCCACTAGCTGACTGGCGTTACACGGTGCCCTCCCCAGCCTGCCCCTGTTCAGCGGCATCGGGAACCCCTCTGACCGTGCTGACTGTCATCACAAAACGCGATAACACCCGCCGCCGCGGCTAGCCTGGTCGGCATGTTCGATCCGGCGCAGCTCCATACGTTCCTGACGGTCGCGCAAACCCTCAGTTTCACCCAGGCCGCGCAGCGCCTCGGGGTGCGCCAGTCGACCGTGAGCCAGCAGGTGCGCAAGTTGGAGGGGCAGGCCGGCCGGCAGCTCTTCGTCCGGGACACGCACAGCGTGCAGCTGACGGAGGACGGCGAGGCGATGCTGGGCTTCGCCCGTACGATCCTGGCGGCCAACGAACGGGCGGCCACCTGGTTCGCGGGCACCCGGCTGCACGGGCGGCTGCGGTTCGGGGCCTCCGAGGACTTCGTCCTGACCCGGCTGCCCGAGATCCTGGACGCCTTCCGCCGCGACCACCCGGACGTCGAGGTGGAGCTGACCGTGGAGCTGTCCGAGACGCTGCACGAGCTGCTGGCCGCCGGGCGGCTCGACTTGGTGCTGGCCAAGCGCCACCCGGAGGAGCCGCGCGGCCACGGCGGGGTGCGGGAGGAACTGGTGTGGCGGGACAAGCTGGTGTGGATCGGCAGCGCGCGGCTGCGGATCGATCCGCACCGGCCGCTGCCGCTGGTCCTGTACCCCTCGCCGGGCGTCACCCGCGCGCGGGCCCTGGAGGTGCTGGAGCGGCACGGCCGCTCCTGGCGCGTGGCGTGTACGAGCCGCAGCCTGAACGGCCTGATCGCGGCGGCGCGGGCCGGGCTGGGAGTGATGGCGCACACCCGGGGCATGATTCCGCCGGGGCTGCTCGGCGTGCCGGCCCGGGCCGGCCTGCCCGACCTCGGCGGCATCGACGTGGTGCTGCTGCACGCGGCCCGCGCGGGCTCGGCGCGGGGGCCCGCCGAGGCGCTCGCGGAGACCATTCTGGCGGGCGGGGACCGGCTCCAGGGGGCTCCCCGGATTGGTCCGGTCCTGGGGTAACGGCCCAGTGCCCGCGTCGGGGGGATTCGGTGCAGATGCGCGCGGGGCCGCGTCATCGGGCCGCCGAGAGGGTGTTCTGGAGCCGTGCGGGATCGAATACGGTCGCGACACCAGGCGGATACGGAGTGTCACAAGGAGCGGGTAGTTGCGTGAGTTCACCGTCCCCCCGATGGCGACGGCGCCCCACGTCGGCGGGCTGGCGGACGTCGTGTTCGACCATGCCGCGGAGGACCCGGACCGGGCTGCGCTCAGCCGCCGTGTCGACGGCCGCTGGCAGGACGTGAGCGCGGCGCTCTTCCGGGACGAGGTGCTGGCGCTCGCCAAGGGGCTGCTGGCCCAGGGGGTGCGGTTCGGCGACCGGGTGGCTCTTATGTCCCGCACCCGCTACGAGTGGACGCTCTTCGACTTCGCCCTGTGGACCATCGGCGCCCAGCCGGTCCCGCTGTACCCCACGGCCTCCGCCGAGCAGGTCTTCTGGACGCTCTACGACTCGGGCGTGTGCGCCTGCGTCGTGGAGCACGAGGACCACGCGATGACCGTCGGCTCCGTCATCGACCGGCTGCCGCGGCTGGCCCGGCTGTGGCAGCTGGACGCGGGCGCGCTGGCGGAGCTGTACGCGGCCGGGGCGCACATCGAGGACGAGGTGGTGCACCGGCACCGGCTGGCGCTCACGCCCGACTCCCCCGCGACGGTCATCTACACCTCGGGCACCACCGGCCGGCCCAAGGGCTGCGTCATCACGCACGCCAATTTCATGGCCGAGACGGACAACATCGTCCAGCGGTACGAGAGCGTCTTCCACTCCCGTCCCGACGACGAGGCGTCGACGCTGCTCTTTCTGCCGCTCGCGCATGTCTTCGGGCGGATGGTGCAGATCGCGGCGGTGCGCGGCCGGGTCAAGCTGGCCCACCAGCCGCAGTTGGCGGCCCCGGTGCTGCTCGCGGACCTCCGGTCCTTCCGGCCGACGTTCGTGCTGGCCGTTCCGTACATCTTCGAGAAGGTCTTCGGCGCGGCCCGGCGCGCGGCCGAGGCGGAGGGGAAGGCGGGCCCCTTCGACAAGGCCGTCGAGGTGGCGGTGCGGTACGCGGAGGCGGTGGAGCACAAGGCGTTCGGCACCGGCCACGGCCCGAGCGGGGCGCTGCGGATGCGCCATCAGTTCTTCGACAAGGTCGTCTACGCCAAGGTGCGGGAGGCGCTGGGCGGCCGGATGCGGCACGCGATGTCGGGCGGTTCGGCGATGGAGCGGCGGCTCGGCCTGTTCTTCGCGGGCGCGGGCGTGACCGTCTTCGAGGGGTACGGGCTCACCGAGTCGACGGCGGCGGCCACCGGCAATCCGCCCGAGCGGACCCGCTTCGGCACGGTGGGGCTGCCGGTGCCCGGCACCACTGTGCGCATCGCCGAGGACGGGGAGGTGTGGCTGCGCGGCGGCCAGGTCTTCGCCGGTTACCTGGGCGACCCCAAGGCGACGGACGCGGCGCTGCGGGACGGCTGGCTCGCCACCGGGGACCTCGGCGCTCTCGACGAGGACGGGTATCTGACCATCACCGGCCGCAAGAAGGAGATCCTGGTGACCTCGGGCGGCAAGAGCGTGTCGCCCGTGGCCCTGGAGGCGCGGGTCCGGGCGCATCCGCTGGTCGCCCAGTGCATCGTCGTCGGCGACGACCGTCCGTACGTGGCGGCGCTCATCACTCTCGACGCGGAGGCCGTGGCGCACTGGCTGATGATGCGCGGCAAGCCGGTGCCGGCCGCCGCCGCGCTCGTACGGGACCCGGATCTGGAGACGGAGATCAGGCGGGCGGTGGTGGCCGCGAACACGCTCGTCTCGCACGCCGAGTCGATCCGTACGTTCCGGATACTGGCCGCGCCGTTCAGCGAGGAGGACGGGCTGCTGACGCCCTCGCTCAAGCTGAAGCGCAAGGCGATCGAGAGCGCGTACGCGGCGGAGGTCGACGCGCTGTACCGCGCATAGCCACCCCGTGGCGCCGGGCATACGTCGCAGTGCGCATGACATCCGATCGACTGAGCGGGAATGCGCCAATGTGGCTGATAGTTCACCATGGAGTATCAGCATTCCGACGATTAAGGACCGATCGAGCGTGAGCAAGATCCCTTCCATCACTCTCAACAACGGCGTCGAAATGCCACAGCTCGGCTTCGGTGTGTGGCAGGTCGCCGACGACGAGGCGTTCACCGCGGTGGGCCACGCCCTGGAGGCCGGTTACCGCAGCATCGACACTGCCGCCGCGTACGAAAACGAGGCAGGCACCGGCAAGGCGCTGGCGGCCTCCGGCATCGACCGCGGCGAACTGTTCGTCACGACGAAGCTGTGGAACTCCGATCAGGGGTACGACGCCACGCTGCGCGCCTTCGACGCGTCGCTGTCCAAACTCGGCCTGGACTATGTCGACCTGTACCTCATCCACTGGCCGATCTGGTGGCGCGGCGAGACCGTCAACACCTACCGGGCCTTCGAGAAGATCCTCGCCGACGGCCGGGCCAAGGCGATCGGCGTCTCCAACTTCCAGCCGCATCACCTGGAGCAGCTCGCCGCCGAGACGTCCGTCGTCCCGGCCGTGAACCAGATCGAACTGCACCCCCAGTTCGCCCAGGCCGAGGCGCGCGCCTACCACGCGCAGCACAACATCGCCACCGAGGCGTGGTCCCCGCTGGGCCAGGGCAAGGACCTGCTGGACGACCCGAAGATCGCCGCCGTCGCGCGGAAGCACGGCGTCACCCCGGCGCAGACGGTGCTGCGCTGGCACATCCAGCTCGGCAACATCGTCATTCCCAAGTCCGTGACCCCGTCCCGGATCAAGGAGAACATCGACGTCTTCGGCTTCGAGCTGGACGACGAGGACCTGGCGTCGATCGCGACGCTGGACTCCGGCACCCGGCTGGGCCCGGACCCGGAGACCTCCGACCTCTGACGGTCCTCCGGCGCCTCGTCCGCTTCGCGGCCGACGAGCGGAGAACGGCGAAGAGAAGCGGCCCGCCGCCGCGTGTGTTCGGCATGACGCACGCGGCGGCGGGCCGCTGCCGTGCACCCGGCGTCAGGCGGGCTTCACGCCCGTGTGCACCGTGCGGGCGCTGAGGAGGAAGACGTCCGGGCGGAGCATCAGGCCCTGGGGGTCCTCGGGGTCGAGGAGGCGGGCGAGGGCGGCGCGGTCCTCGGCGTCGAGGAGTTCGCCCAGGCTCTCGCTCCGGCGCGTGAGCGTGGCGTGGAGGTACGCGCGGGCGTCCGCGCCGAGCGGGGCGGGCAGGTCGATCAGGAAGGTCCGGCTCCGCACGTCGGTGAGCCCGGCCGCGGTGAGGAACGCCGGCCAGTCCTCGACGGTCTCCTTGGAGTCCGGCAGCGCGGCGCGCATCTCGTTGAACCAGTTGTCGTTGAGCACCTCCAGCCGCGCCTGGAGGCCGGGGCGGCCGAAGCCGATGTCACGGGGGAGGGAGCGCGTCGGCAGGCCGCCCTCGGCGACGGCGAGGAGGCCGCCGGGGCGCAGCAGCCGGCCGAGCCGGTCCACGGCGGACCGCTGGTCGCCGATGTGGTGCAGGGCCATGCCGGACCAGATGAGGTCGGCGTCGCCGACCGTGCCGAGCCCGTCGGGGATGTCGGCGAGGCAGGTCCGTACGCGCCCGGCGAGGCCGAGTCCTTCGGCGCGGGCGCGGGCGCGCTCCAGCAGTGCTCGCGTGCCGTCCACGGCGACGACCTCGGCGTCCGGGAACGCCTGGGCGAACTGGCAGGCGCCGACGCCCGGGCCGCTGCCGACGTCGAGCAGCCGCCGGACTTCGGGCCTGCCCGCGGCCTCCCGGCGCTCCCGGAGCCAGACCGCGGCCTGGTCGACGACGGGCGACTCCACTTCGGCGCCCAGTTCGAGCAGCGGGCCCATCACGTCCCAGTCCATGTGCGTGGCGTCGTGGCCGTGCTGGTGGCCGTGCTTGTGCCCGTTCTCGTGCTGCTGCTGTTGCGCGTGCTGCTGGTCGGTCATCGCTGCCTCCGGTCGGCCGCCTGGTGCGTACGCGTACGAGCGTCCGCCGGACCACGCCGTTTCGCCAAACCCTGTTGCCGTTCCCGCAAAGCGCCCCGGCCGTCGCCGTGTCAGGTGATGTCGGTGACGGTGACGGTCACGCCGACGTGCGGCGCGGGCTCCCCCCGCTCCGTCACGGCCGCGACGACGGCCGACGTGACGGCGGCGCGTACCGCGCGGGTGACGGCGAGGGCCTGATGGCCGCGGCGCACGGCCAGGTGGACGCGGAGCTGCCAGCCGCCCGTGCCGGGCAGCCGCTCCGCGCGTACGCCCGCGACCCGGGTCCGGGCGGCGCCCCAGGCGGCCACCGCGCTCCCCGCGCCCGTGGGCAGCCGGCGGGCGGCGGCGCCCCGCACGACGTCGGCGAGGCCGGGGCGCAGGAAGGCGACGCCGGGCGTGGCACGGGCGGCGTCGGCCGCCGCCGTCAGCACGCGGGCGGTCTCCGGTGCGGTGCCGCTCATCGGGTTCTCCTCTCGCCGTCCCGAGTGCTCTCCTGGGTCGTCGGCGGTTCGTCGTCGAGGATGTCGACCACCGAGACGTCGATCTCGGCCACGTCCATGCCGACCGTGCGGCGCGCCGCGTCGGCGACCAGTTCCCGTACCCGTTCGGCCAGTTCGGGCACCGTCCAGTCCGCGGTGGCCGCCACTTCCAGGGTTACCCGCAGCGGTCCCCGGTACGGGTCCCGGCCCTGCGCCGACGCGCCGCGGGCGGCCTCGGCGTCCACGGGCACGACGCGGCAGCTGCCCGCGAGGACCCCGCGCAGGCTCTCGGCGGCCGCGCGGAAGGTGCGCGCGGCGGCGGTCTCCACGATCCAGGCGTCCTCGTCCGGCTCGCCGAGCGGCAGCGGCCGGCCGGGGCGGAGTTCGGCCCGTACGAGATCCATGACCCGTGCGGTGACCTCCTCCGCGGGCGGTTCGGCGACGGCCCGCGCCTGGCGTACGTAACTGTCCAGGACGCCCAGCCCCGCCAGCGCCTCCCGGCAGTGCGGGCAGCCGGCGACGTGCGGGTCGTCGCCGGCGCTCTCCCAGACCGCGCTGAGCGTCCGGCCGCACGGCAGGGTGGCGTCGTCGGTCGCGTCGTCTAGCGCCATGCGCCCATCGCCTCCGTCAGGTAGCGCCGTGCTCGGAAGATCCTGCCGCGTACGGACTGCTCGCTGATCCGCACCGCCTCGGCGATCTCGCTGTACGAGAGTCCGTGCAGCTCTCTCAGCACCCAGCAGGCGCGCTGCTCGGGGGTGAGCCCGGCCAGGGCTTCGGTGAGCGCCTCGACCGCCGCCGTCCCCTCGGCCGCGCGGACCGGGGACGCCGCGTGTTCCGGGGCGGGTGGTTCCGGTATCGCGGCGAGGTCCTGGGTGGGGCGGCGGGCGCGCAGTACGTTGAGACAGCGGTTGGTCACGATGCGGTACATCCAGGTCGAGAAGGCGGCGTCGCCGCGGAACTCCGGGAGCCTGCGCCAGGCGCTGACGAATGCCTCCTGCACGGCGTCCTCGGCGTCGGCGCGGCTGCCGAGGAGGCGCGTCGCCAGGCTGAGCAGCGTCGCGCTGTGCCGCCGGACCAGCACCTCGAACGCGCCCTCGTCGCCTTCCCCGGCCCGTACCGCCAGCAGGGCGTCGCTGCGTTCGGGCACTCGCCGGCTCCTTTCCGTTCCGTTCGGCCCGGTTCCGTTCCGCCGGTCCTGCGGCCATCCTGTTCGACGTACGGGAACCGCGTTCCTCACGCGGTGAGCGAAGGATAGGAAATCCGAGGCGGCGCGTGACGCAAGGCGACGGGCCGTGTCCGAACAGGTGTCAGGACGAGCTATCCGACGACGAACCGAGGAGAGAGCCCATGTCGACGTCCCCCAAGACGGCCGCCCCCGCGGTCAACGAGCCGCGCACCGGCGGGACACCGCAGGGCGGCGGCGCGACCGTGCAGGCCGGGCCGGCCGGCGCCGACACCGTGCCCGCCACCCGCGGGAAGACCTCGATCGCGGACGGCGTGGTCGAGAAGATCGCCGGAATGGCCGCACGCGAGGTGCCGGGCGTAGCCGCGCTGGGCGGCGGGCTGGCCCGTACGCTCGGCGCGGTGCGCGACCGGGTACCGGGCGGCCGTTCGCACGTCACCCGCGGCGTCAAGGTCGAGGTCGGCGAGCGGCAGACGGCCGTGGACCTGGACATCGTGGTCGAGTACGGAGTGCCGATCACCGAGGTCGCGGGCGACATCCGGGAGAACGTGATAGCCGCCGTGGAGCGGATGACGGGGCTGGAGGTCGTGGAGGTGAACATCGCCGTGATCGACGTGCGGCTGCCCGACGAGACGACGGAGGACGAGGTGGAGACCCGCGTGCAGTAGCCCGCCGGTCGCTGATGACAGCCGCACGGCCCGCCTGTATTCGGGGCGGGCCGTGCGGTCCTAGTGCGCCGGTGTCCGGCGGTCCTGCTGGGCGGGCGGGCCGTGCTCTTCAGCGTGCCCCGTGGCCCGCGGCGATCTCCTCCACCCGCCGGGCGAGTTCGACGTCGAGGCCGGTGACCTTGCCGCCCGCGCTGTGCGTGTTCACGGTGATGCCGATCTTGTTGTAGCCGAGGGTCAGCTCGGAGTGGTGGCCGAGCTCCTCCTGGATCTGCGCGATGTGGATCACCATCGCCGCCGCCTGGAAGTGGCCTTCGAAGGTGTAGTCACGGCTGATGCGGTCGCCGTCGGCGGACCAGCCGGGAAGCTCCTGGAGGCGCTCCTCGACGTCTTTCTGCGAGAGCGGTTGGACTGCTGCCATGACGCTGCCCCTTCGTCTTCTTCGTGCGTGAACGGTTCTTCATGAGTGAACGGTTCTTCGTGCGTGGACGGTTCTTCGTGCGTGGACGTTCTTCGCGGGTGGCGGCTTCCTCGCGGCGGCATCTCCGTGCGCGGCGGTGATTCCAGCCTGCCCCGTGCCGCGGTCTCTTTCGCGCCAATGTGCGGGTGTGTCGGCGGTTGCCTTCCGGGGGCGGCGCGCCGCTTCTATGCTCCTGCGCCTGACGTGATGGGTTACCGAGGGTAGGGGACCAGGGGCATGGACGGTACCGGCAGCACGCGAAGAGGCTTCATCGGCGGGGCGGCGGCGGTGGCGGGCACGGCCGCGCTGACCGGCCGCGCGACGGCGGCGCCGCCCCGCCGCGTCCCGGGCCGGAGCGTCGCGGTGCTCGGCGGCGGCGTCGCCGGGCTCACCGCCGCGCACGAACTCGCCGAGCGCGGCTTCAAGGTGACGGTGTACGAGAAGAAGGCGCTCGGCGGCAAGGCGCGCAGCATGGACGTGCCGGGCAGCGCGCGGGGCGGCCGTAAGCCGCTGCCGGGCGAGCACGGGTTCCGCTTCATCCCCGGCTGGTACCGGAACCTGCCGGACACCCTGCGCCGCATCCCCTTCGCGGGCAACGCGAACGGCTGCCACGACAACCTCGTGGCCTCCTCCGAGGTCATGCTGGCCCGTATCGGGCAGGAGGACATCCGGCTGCCGTTCCAGATCGTCGGCAGCCCGCCGCCCGTGCTCACCCCGGACGCCGTGCTGCGGGCGCTGACCGCGCTGTTCGAGACCTTCTCGAAGCTGCCCGCCCACGAGATCGCGTACTTCGTGAACCGCATCCTCGTCTTCTTCACCAGCTGCGACAAGCGGCGCCTCGACACTTGGGAGCGCACGCCGTGGTGGGAGTTCCTGAAGGCCGCGAAGATGTCGAAGAACTACCAGCAGTTGCTGGCGATCGGCATCACCCGCAACATCGTCGCGACCAAGGCGGAGGTCGCGAGCACCAAGACCGTGGCCAACTGCTTCGAGGCGTTCTTCTACAACCTGCTGGGCCGGGGCGCGGACGGGCAGCCGGACCGGGTGCTGAACGCGCCCACCAATGAGGCGTGGATCGACCCGTGGACGTCCTATCTGCGGTCGCTGGGCGTGGAGTTCAACACCGGCTGGGCGGTACAGGACCTGACGCTGGCCGGGGGCCGGATATCCGAAGCGGTGGTGACGGACGCGCGGGGCGCGCGGCGGTCGGTCACCGCCGATCACTTCGTCTCCGCGATGCCGGTGGAGCACGCCCGTACCACCTGGAATGCGCGCGTGCGGGCGGCCGACCCGCAGTTGGCGCGCTGCGACAAGCTGGAGACGGACTGGATGACGGGCATCCAGTTCTATCTGACCGAGCCGACGCCGATCCTGCACGGGCACATCAACCACATCGACTCGCCGTGGTCGATCACGGCGGTCGGGCAGGCGCAGTACTGGGCTGGGCGCGACTTCCCCCGCGACTACGGCGACGGGGCGGCCGCCGACTGCCTGTCGGTGGACGTCTCCGAGTGGGGCCGGCCCGGCATCCTCTACGGCAAGACGGCCAAGGAGTGCACGCGCGAGGAGGTCGCGCGGGAGGTGTGGGCGCAGATGAAGGCGGGGCTCAACGACACGGGCCGCACGGTGCTGCGCGACGGGGCGCTGCACTCCTGGTTCCTCGACCCGGCCGTGGTGATCGGCACTTCGCACCCGACCAATGACGAGCAGCTGTTCATCCACCCGACCGGCACCTGGTACAACCGGCCCACCGCGCGCACCGCGATTCCCAACCTCTTCCTCTCCGGGGACTATGTGGCCACCGACGTCGACCTCGCGACGATGGAGGGCGCGAACGCCTCCGCGCGGGCCGCCGTCAACGCCCTGCTGGACGCCGCTGGATCGGGGGCCGAGCGGTGCGCCGTCACGCCGCTGTACCGCGCACCCGAGCTCGCGCCGTTCAAGGCGGACGACGAGCTGCGCTACCGGCTCGGGCTGCGCAACGCCTTCGATCTGGGCTGACGCCCGAACAACTGCCGCTGAGGTCGGGACTTGAACCGCCTGCAAGGGGGCTTCCCGGCGGGGGGCTTCCCGTCAGAGGTTTCGGCAGGGGGCTCGGCAGGCTCGTCGGGAGGCTTCTCGGAGGATTTCGCGAACGACTTCACGAAGGACTTCACACCGGCCGAGGTGTACGCCTCGGCCACCTCCAGCAAGAAGTCGATCTCCGCGGCCAGTTCGCCCCGGTCCACCTCGATGGCCGCGCTCTCCTGGCCGCCGTCCCGGAGGTTGGCCCGCTTGGCCGCGCAGGCTTCGCGGATGACGCAGGCGAGCACGGCGGGACGGGCGGCGCGGGCCGGGACGCCGGAGGCCGCGACGTGGCGGCGGGCGCGCTCCAGGGTGGCGCGGCCCGCGTAGTCCTGGAGTACGAGGATGGCGTCGCGCGTCTCGATCACCTTGCGGTAGACGAGGTAGCGCCAGTGGGAGGGCCCGCACAGCAGCTCGGCGCCGCGGAACCGGTACTTCTTCAGGGCGACGTGCGGCACGGCCGCGACCAGGGCCCGCCACAGCGGCCACAGCAGCCAGATCGCGCGGGCGTCCGTCACCGCGCGGCCGACGGCGGCCAGGTCGCGTACGAGCAGGGCGGCGGCGCGCAGCACGGCGTGCAGCCCCAGCGCGATCGGCAGATACCGGCCGACGTCCCCGAGCGGCGTGACGAGCCCTACGAGCCGGGCCCCCCAGAAGACGCCGGCGAAGACCGCGCCCCAGCCGAACAGGGCCAGGCTGACGCACAGGCTCCGGTCCGCGCACCGGCCGGCGTAGCGCCGGCACATCACGGCGCAGGCGGAGTCGGCGATCAGGTGCGTCGAGCCGAGGAGCAGCCAGTAGCCGGCGGTGCGGGGGGCTCCGGTGGGGCCGGGGGCGGCTTCCGCGCCGGGCGGGTCCACTCCGTACGCGATGAGCACCATGCCGGCCAGGACGAACGGCACGCCGAACAGGACCGCTCTCTCGAACCGCCGGTTGCCGCCCGAGGCGGCGACGAAGTACAGCACGCCGCAGGCGGAGAGCACTCCGATCATGTTTCTGGCGAGGGCCACGGTGCACATCGTGGCGGGCCCGTCGCTCAGCAGGCGGGCGATGGGCGGCAGGTCCATGGCCATGGCGACGGCGGTGAGCGCCATCGTGCCCCAGAGCAGGCGCTCCTGGGGGCGCCGCAGGACCGACGGCAGCCGCCACAGGACGGCGGCGAGCAGCAGCAAGGTCGAGACGGCCTCGAACCCGGCGACGCAGGTGGGCAGGCCCGGGTTCATATCAGCCGCGTACGCCCATGGCGGCCTGGAGGTTGCCCAGCACCCCGTCGAGCCGCCGGCCGGCGGCCTCCGCCCTGGTCCGTATCAGTCCGGCGAGCGTTTCGGCCTCCTTCTCCTGGGGCGTGGTGTAGTTGGTGCGCCGCAGGAGGCGGTGGATGAGCTTGGGGTCCAGGTCGGGCAGGAGTCCGGCCGCTCCGTCGCCGTCCGGGCCGAGCGCGTAGTGGTCGAGCAGGACGTGGCCGAGTTCGTGCAGGACGATGTGCTCCTGGTGCAGCCGCCCGGTCCGCTGCTCGAAGAAGATGTGGTCCGCCGCCTCGGTCGCCAGCCACATCCCGCAGGTTCCCGACGCGGCCGCGTGCGCCGGCAGCGGATGCAGGTGGATGGGGCGTCGCCGCTGTTCGGCCAGTTGGTCACAGAGCGCTGTCACGGAGAACGGCCGCGGCGGGTCGAGCTGGGCCAGCGCGGAGTTGCAGCGGCGACGTATCCGAATGTCGCGAGGGTGCATGCGGTGCTCCTACGACCATGTTCGAGGCGCGTGGATCGCGCCTGTCGGCGGAAGGCCCCCGTGGGACTGGAAGAGGCTCGGGCGGGTTCGGCCCGCGTCGGCGAACCTCGTGCGGCCGGCGGCGGCCGGCCCCGGTCAGCGCTCTGTGATGGTGGGATGGTCGGGGTCCTCATCGGTCGACAGGTTCTGGAATTTGCGCGCTTCGTTCACCATCGTCAGCAGCGCGTCGAGGCTGGCGGGCGAGAGCCCCTCGGCGCGCAGCGCGAGGTTGCGCACGCGGGTGTCGCGCAGGGCCGCGGCCAGGGCCAGTTGGGCGTTGACGCGCTCGGCGACCTCGTCGTCGAGGAAGTAGCCGGGGGGCACGCCGAAGAACTCGGCGAGGACGTCGAGCTGCTCCAGGGTGACGTTGCGCTTGCGGCCGGTGGCCAGCTCCCACAGGTAGGTGCCCGAGATGGCACCGCCGGTCTGCTCGCTGATCTCCTTGGCGAGCCGGGCGTAGCCGGGCCGCTTGCGCTCCTCGGGGTAGAGCGCGGCGATCAGCTCGTTCAGCCGTTGGTCGAGCTTGCGCAGAATCGGCCTGCCGGAGTGGCCCGATGCCGCCGACTCGCCTCTGGTCATCTTCTCGCCCCTGACTGCGGCGGTCTCGCAGGCGCCTGAGAGCCCGTTCCGCGCGTCCCCGTTCGCGGGCGTCGCCGGTAGGCGGCGCCGGAGGACAGTCAACCCTCATCCGTCACAGCTGACAACAGGGCCTGCCCGCAGCCACGTTGATAACGAATCAGCCAACCGGGAGCGTTCCGTCCGGTACGTTTCGAGCCATCCCCCCGCCTCACGGGCGCGCTCACCACGATCGCGCCGTCCCATGTGCCACAACTACAGCGGACGGCATACGGCAGCAATAAGCCATCACCATTCACCATGGTTGACAGAAACATCAGCAGCGGGCGTACGCTCACACCGCGGATCACCCGCTCCTATGGATGCCAGTACGTTCCTCAGACGCACTCCCCCAGCCCGGCCCGCTCGTCGCGCGCCCTCCCCACCGCCGCGGCGCTCCCCGTGAACCAGCACGTCAGGCACGTCCAGTACGTCAGGCACCGCCGGCACGTCAGACCTGTCCAGCACGGCCAGTACGGTTCCGCCTCTTCACGGCCCCCGCCCGGGGCCGTCGTCCCGCACCCTCCATCGGCACCCCCATGCCCGAGCATCTCCGGCTGCCCCGACTCCCCCACCGCCCCCATCCGCTGACTGACCGAGACCTCACCGGAGGGTCACGATGACCGACGCTCTCCCCTGGCCTCAGTGGCCGACGCACTCCCCG
The DNA here is from genome assembly GCF_040654875.1 of Streptomyces sp. NPDC050610. Classification (NCBI taxonomy): domain Bacteria; kingdom Bacillati; phylum Actinomycetota; class Actinomycetes; order Kitasatosporales; family Streptomycetaceae; genus Streptomyces; species Streptomyces sp. NPDC050610. The sequence goes on from NZ_JBFAIV010000003.1 coordinate 145,434, forward strand.
CAGACCGAGCAGAACCTGCTCGCCGCGCTCAGGTCGGGCCGCTGGGCGGTGAGCGGCGCCTATACGGGCGAGGAATCGTACGAGCAGTCCTTCGCCGCCGCGTTCGCCGGCTTCATGAAGGTGCCCTACGCGGTGCCCACCTGCAACGGCTCCGCGGCGCTCACCATCGCGCTGGAGGCGCTCGGCGTCGGGGCCGGTGACGAGGTGCTCGTACCCGGTCTGACCTGGGTGGCCTGTGCCTCCTCCGTGCTGCGCGTCGGCGCGGTGCCCGTGCTCGTCGACATCGAGCCGGACACCCTGTGCATGTCGGTGGAGGCCGCCGCGGCGGCCGTCACCCCGCGCACCAAGGCGATCATGGCCGTGCATCTGTACGGCTCCGCGGTGGACCTCGACGCGATGACCGCCCTCGCCAGGCGGCACGGGATCGCCCTCCTGGAGGACTGCTCGCACGTGCACGGCGCGATGTGGCGGGACCGGCGGCTCGGCGCGATCGGCGACGCCGCCGCCTTCAGCCTCCAGCAGACCAAGCTGCTGACCTGCGGCGAGGGCGGAGTCGCCGTCACCTCGGACCCGGAGATCCACGACCGGCTGTTCCGCAAGCGGGCGGACGGCCGGGGCCACCGGGCCGCGCCCGTCGGCGAGTTGGAGCTGGCGGAGCTGCCCGGGGTGCAGGGCTACAACTACTGCATGAGCGAGTTCAACGCCGCGGTGGCGTTGGAGGGGCTGACCCGGCTGGACGCGGAGAACGACCGCCGGCGCGTCTCGATGCGGCGGCTGGAGGAACTGCTCGGCGGCTTCGACGGGGCGCGCCCGCTGAAGCGGCCGGCCGCGCTCACCGCGGACGCCGCCTACCAGTTCTGCGTCCGGCTCGACCCGGCGGTCTTCGGCCCCGGCGCGAAGGACGCGGTGGCCGCCGTCCTCTCCCAGGCGCTCGGCCTGCACGTCGAGCCCATCGACTCCGCGCTCCATCACAACGTCCTCTACCAGCCGCTGCGTTCCGGGTGGACCAAGGGCCCGGGCGGCGCACGGCCGCTGGACCCCACCCGGTTCGAGCTGCCCGCGGCCGAGTTCGCCGGGGAGAACGCGGTGGTCCTGCCGCACCGCCTCTTCCTCGCGCCGCCGGAGCGCATGGAGCTCGTCGTCACCGCGCTGGAGAAGGCCCGCGCCCAGCTGCCCCTGTCCTGAAGCCGTCGCCCCGATTCCCCGTCGCCGAGCGAGAGGCCCTCGATGAGCGCTCGTACCGAGACCGGCTCCACCGTACGCACGGTGGCGGCCACCGCCGCCGGAACCCTGACGCAGGGAGACGCGACCGCGTTCCTGCGGTCGCTGCCCGCCGCCAGCGTGCGGCTGGTGGTGACGTCCCCGTGGTTCACCGGCCCTTACGAGCCGTCGTCCGACGATCCGACCAACCCCGCGTTCGGCGACTGGCTGGACGGCTATATGGACGAGTTCGCCCGGGTGCTGCGGCCGGACGGCAGCGTGGTCATCGAGACCGGCTGCAGCTGGGCGCGGGACCGGCCGGTGCGCACGGTGCAGAACTTCGCCGCCGTCAGCCGGCTGCTCGCACGCGGCGACTGGCACCTCCTCCAGGAGTTCTACTGGTACAACCCCGAACTCCTCGACGCGCGGGACGAGTGGGTCACCCAGGGCCGGATCCGCCTGCACGACTGCGTCACCACGTGGTTCTGGCTGTCGCGGACCCCCGATGTGCCGGTCGACACGCGGCGGGTGCGCGGCTTCCAGAACTATCTGACGCAGCCGTTCGGCAACTTCCTCACCATGGGCGACTCCGCCGCCGACTACCCGTATCTCGACGGGGTGTCCGAGCAGCGGAGCCGGGCCGACGCGGACCGCTTTCCGGTCGCGGCGCCGCTGTACTTCATCCGCCTGCTCACGGAGGAGGGCGAGCACGTCGTCGACCCGTTCTGCGGGATCGGCTCGACGGCGCTGGCCGCCGAGTCGGCCGGGCGCGAGTGGTCGTGCAACGACTTCTCCGCCGAGGCGATCGGCATCGCGAAGCAGCGCATCGACTCTCTCCGAAAGTGATGACGATGGATCTTCAGGCCCCTTCCCCGGCAGCCCCCGCCCCCGCGGATACCGAGACCTCGGCCGACCGGCGGCGATTGCGCGAGCGCCACTTCGACGTGGCGGACAAACGGGTGCGCGTCCTGCTCGGCGAGGACGTGCAGGACGAACTCGCCGAGACGCTCGGCTCCATGCAGGCCGACCGCTTCATCGTGGTCACCGACGACAATGTGGCGGACGTCGTCGCCGGGAAACTGGCCGGCGCCCTCGACGCCGTCGCCCCCGCCCTGCTGCTCTCCCACCCGCCGGGCGAGGAGCACAAGAACCTGGCGACGCTGTCCCGCTTCATCGACCTGGCGCTCGACTTCGGGGCCACCCGCAGGACCGTGGTCGTGGCGGTCGGCGGCGGCATCCCCGGCAACATCGCGGGGCTGCTGGCCGGGCTGCTCTTCCGCGGGGTGCGGCTGGTGCACGTGCCGACGACCGTGATCGCCGCCTGCGACTCGGTCATCTCGGTCAAGCAGGCCGTCAACACCTCGCACGCCAAGAACATGGTCGGCCTCTACCACCCGCCCGAACTCATCCTCGTCGACCTCGCCGTGGTGGCCCAGGGCTCGCCCCGCGACCTGCGCTCCGGCACCTGCGAGACCGTCAAGAACGCCCTGGCGATCGACCCCTCGCAGATCCCCCGGCTGCGCCGGCTGCTGCGCCCCCGGGCGGACTACGCCCCCGCCGACCTCGGCGAGATCTTCGACCTCAGCCTCGCCGTCAAGAGCCGGCTGCTGCTGGAGGACCCGTACGAGAAATACTCCGGCCTGCTCCTGGAGTACGGGCACACCATCGGCCACGCCCTGGAACTGGCCAGCACGGCGCACGGCCCCAAGGAGGCGGCGCTCAAGCACGGCGAGGCCGTCGCCCTCGGCATGATCGCGGCGGCCGACGTGGCGCGCCGGATGGGGCTGCTCGATGCGGCGGACGTGGCCGTCCATGAGGAGCTCATCGACCGGGTGGGCGTCTGCCGGTGCCTGACGGCGGGCATCGCGCCGAAGACGGTGCTGCACCACATCGCGTTCGACAACAAGCGCGGCTACCGCTCGTGCGACGGCGACGAAGTGGCCATGGTGCTGCTGAGCGCGCTCGGCAAACCGCTCGGCGCGGACGAGCACTACCTCACGCCGGTGCCGCACGCCCATGTCGCCGCCGCCGTCCACGACCTGCTGCGGCGGGGCGGGGAGTGCTCCGGGGGCGCGCGGGGAGCCGAGGGGCACGGCATCTCATGACCGACATCCGCTGGCCGCTGCCCACCGCCCTCACCCCGCCCCCGGCCGCCCCCGACGCCGCCGACGCTGTTGGCGGTGTTGACAGTGTTGATGGTGTCGACCAAGCCGCGCCCGCCATCGTCACGGCCCGCTCCCCGCTGCGCATCTCGCTGGCCGGCGGCGGCACCGATCTGCCCAGCTACTCCTCCCGCCACGGCGGGCTGGTGCTCAGCTGCGCCATCGACCGGTACGTCGGCGTGACCGTCTTCCCGCGCGAGTTCGACGGGCGGGTACGGGCCGCCACCGACAGCTACGACCTGTGCGACGGCGCGCACCAGCACCCCAACCCCATGACGCGGGCCTGCCTGCTGCGCGCCGGGCTGCACAGCGGCTACCAGGTCGCCTCCTTCAGCGATGTGCCCAGCGGCAGCGGGCTCGGCGGGTCCGCCGCGTTCGGCGTCTCGCTGCTGCACGCCGCGGCGGCGCCGGGCGCCCTGTCGCGGCAGGCGCTCGCCGAGGCGGCGAGCGCGGTGGAGATCGACGACCTGGGGCGCGCGGTCGGCAAGCAGGACCACTACATGGCCGCGTTCGGCGGAATCCGGCTGCTGCGGTTCCACCCCTCGGGGCGCGTCGCCCCCGACCGGCTCGACCTGCCGGCCGCTTCCCGGACCGCCCTGGAGGAGCATCTGATGCTCTTCCACTCCGGCATCAGCCGGGACGCGGGCGACATCCTCGCCGAGCAGAACCAGCGCACGCTCAGCGGCCACGACGAGTCCCTGCGGCGGCTGCACGCCATCCGCTCCATCACGCACGGCATGGCCGAGGCGCTGGCCAAGGGCGATATGGACGCCGTGGCCGCGCTGGTCAACGAGCACTGGTCGCTCAAGGCGCGGCTCGGCTCGCGGATCAGCAGCCCGCATCTCCAGGCCCTGCACGACCGGGCGCTGGAGGCGGGCGCGGGCGGCGCGAAGCTGCTCGGTTCGGGCGGCGGCGGGTTCCTGCTGCTGGTCTGCCCGCCCGCGGCCCACGCCGACGTGCGCCGGTCGCTGGGCGAGGCGGGGCTGCGGGAGCTGCCGTTCCGGCTGACCGACGAGGGCTCCCGGACCGGGCGGCTGCCGCTGTGAGCGGCGTCGGAGCATCCGACCGTCCGGCGGCGACGCCGGTCACCGTCGTGACGATCACCCGCACCCGGCCCGAGCTGCTGGCCCGGGCGGTGCGCAGCGCCCAGGGGCAGCGCCCGCCGGGCGGCTTCGAGCATCTGATCGTCATCGACGACTGCCTGGACACCTACCGTTCGCTGCGCGACCTGCCCGACCCGCCGGCCAATGTGCGCTGGCTGCTGGCGGGCCGCGGGCCCCGCGACGTGTCCGGGCCGGGCCGCTCCTCGCGGCTGCGCAATATGGCCGTACGGATCTGCCGGAGCCCCTGGATCGCGTTCCTCGACGACGACAACGAATGGGAGCCCGACCACCTCTCGTCCCTGCTGGAGTGCGCCGCCCGTACGGGCCACCGGGCCGTCCACTCCCAGCTGCGGATGGTCAACGCCGACGGCACCCCGTATCTCGAAACGCGCTCTCCGTGGTCCGAGGACGAGGCCGAGGGGCGCGCGGAGTACGAGCGGCTGCGGGCGAAGGGCGTGGTGGAGCCGGGCTCCTGTGTGCGGCGCGACCGGCTCGATCCGCTGGGGGTGCCCGATCCGGTGATCGAGGTGGACACCGGGGAGTGGATGCTCGCGCGGGAACTGCTGCTGGACGTCCCCTTCCGCGACTCCTTCGACGCGCGGGACGAGGCCGACCGGATCGGCGAGGACGACAAGCTGGCGATGGATCTGCGGGCCCGCCGCGAGCCCGTCTCCTGCACGGAACTTCCGACACTGCGCTACTACCTCGGGGGCTACTCCAACAACTTCTCCCTCTCCTTCGACTCGACGTTCTCCTGGCGAGAATGAGGAACTGATGACCTATCACATCGCGGACGGGAAGGTCGTAAGTCCGGAAGGCTGCGAGCTGAACGTCGCGCACCACTGCAATCTCGGCTGCGCCTCGTGCAGCCATCTCTCACCGGTCTTCCGCCGGTCCTTCATCGACCCCGACACCGCCGCCCGCGATCTCTCCCTGCTGGCCCGGTCGTTCGCGGCGAAGTTCGTCAAGGTGCTGGGCGGCGAACCGCTTCTGCACCCCCAGCTGGTGCCGATCCTCCACCACGTGCGCGCCTCGGGCCTCGCGCCGCACATCACGGTCTGCACCAACGGCATCCTCCTGCCGCGGATGCGCGAGGACTTCTACGCCGCGGTCGACGAGATCGAGATCTCCGTCTACCCGGACCGGGAGCTCGACGAGGAGAAGATGGCCCGGGTACGGGCGTACGCGGCCGAGCACGACGTGCTGCTGAACATCTCGCACTACTCGCACTTCCGCTACTCGTACGCGGAGCGCGGCACCGATGACGAGGCACTGGTCCGGCGCATCTTCTCCACCTGCCAGATCGCGCACGTCTGGCGCTGCCACACGCTGTACGAGGGGCACTTCTTCAAGTGCCCGCAGTCCGTCTTCCTGCCCCAGGTCCTCGAAGGGGCCAAGCCGCTGTGGGAGGACGGCCTGCGGATCACCGACGAGCCGGACTTCCCCGCACGGCTGCTGGCCTACCTCCAGGACACCGAGCCGCTGGGCGCCTGCCGCAACTGCATGGGCAGCGTCGGCCACCGGATGCCGCACCAGCAGCGCACCCGGCGCGACTTCCGCGACCTCCAGCAGCACAGCACCGAGGAACTGACCGACCACCGCTTCCTGACCCTGCTGGAACAGCGGCCGGACGCCGACGACGGCTGCGCCGTCGAGAGCCCCGACGGCCGGCAGGAACAGCTCGGCGAACGCCCGGCAGCCGCTGTGTCCACCACCGCCCCGCACGCCCCCCGCACCCGAGAGAGGTCCTGATGCGCTGCCTGGTAACCGGCGGTTCCGGCTTCATCGGCCGGCACGTCGCCCGCCGCTTCGAGTCGGCCGGCCATGAGGTCATGGTCCTCGACAACCGGTGGACCCCCGAAGACCCCTTCCCCGGCAGTGCGATCGACATCACGGCCAAGGACGAGCTGGTCGAGCTGTTCACGTCCTGGCGGCCGGACAACGTGATGCACCTGGCCGGGGTCGCCGACGCGCGCGCCGTGCTGGCCGACCCGGTCACGGCCATGGACGCAAACGTCACCGGGACCACGGCCGTGCTGGCCGCCGCGGCGGCCAGTGGCGCGTCCCGCGTCGTGATCGCGAGCAGCTGCTGGGTCTACAACGCGATGCGGACCGAGGCCATCGACGAGGACGAACCGTTCCTGCCGACCGGCGCCGGCCACTTCTACACCACCTCGATGATCACCAAGGAGCTGCTGGCCCGCGACTTCGCCCGGCTGCACGGCCTCCAGTCCACGGTGCTGCGCTACAGCCCGATCTACGGCCCCGGCATGTGGCCCGGCCTCGTCGTCTCCGCGTTCCTGCGGGCGGCGGCCGAGGGCGGCCCGCTCACCGTCTTCGGCGACGGCTCCGAGCGCCGCGCCTTCCTGCACGCCCACGACCTCGCCGACGCCTTCTACCGGGCGACCGCGCCGGTGGCGGCGGGCCAGGTCTACAACCTGGAGGGGCCGGAGATCATCACCACCCTGGAGCTTGCCCAGAAGGTGTCCGCCCTGTTCGGCGGCGTGCCCATCACCCATCGCGAGGAGCCCACCCGGCGCGGCGAACTCGTCTACGCCCAGCGCTTCGTCTCCACTGAGAAGGCCCGGCGCCAGCTGGGCTGGTCCCCGCGCATCGGCATCGACGAGGGGCTTGCCATGCAGCTCGCCGCGACCGGCCGCACCGCCCCGGACGCGGAGGCGGCGAACCGATGACGGAACACAAAGTCGTGCCCGTACGGCCGGACTTCTCCGAGCGGGACATCGAGACCATCCTCGGCTCCATCCGCACCGCCCTGGAGAGCGGGCAGCTCGCGCAGGGCGAGGAAGTCGCCGCGTTCGAGCGGGAGATGGCCGCGTACACCGGGGCCCGGCACGCCGTGGCGCTCGCGTCCGGCACCGCGGCCCTCGTCTGCGGGCTGCGGGCCCTCGCGGAGCGCGGCGCCGGCGAGGTGCTGGTACCCGCCAACTCCTTCTACTCGACGGCCGCGGCCCCGCTGCTCGCCGGGTTGCGCACCCGCCTCGTCGACGTGGAGGCGGAGACGTTCGCGCCCTCCGTCGAGACGCTGGAGCGCGCCGTCACCAAGGACACCGTCGGCGTTCTGGTCGTGCACATGGGCGGCCTCATCACCCCCGAACTGCGGGCGATCGCCGACTGGTGCACGGCACGCGGGCTGTGGCTGTTCGAGGACTGCGCGCACGCGCACGGCAGCCGCCTCGACGGGCGGCACGCCGGGAACTTCGGAGTGGCCGGCGCGTTCTCCTTCTTCGCCACCAAGGTGATCACCTGCGCCGAGGGCGGCATGCTGACCACCGACGACGACGAGCTGGCCGCGTCGATCGAGTGCTACCGCAACCTCGGCAAGCCCGAGTTGTGGCGCAGCTACCACACCGTGCTCGGCGAGAACGCCCGGATGAGCGAGCTGCACGCCGCCGTCGGGCGGGCCCAGCTGCGCCGCCTGGACGAGTTCCTCGCCGTGCGGCAGCGGCTGGCCGACCGCTACACGGCGGGCCTGACCCGGCTGCCCGCTCTCACGCCCGTACTCCCCTCGCACGCGCCGGCCAGTTGGTACAAGTACGCGGTACTGCTGGAGCCCTCCGTGGACCGGGCCGCGCTCAAGGCCACGCTCAAGGAGGCGGGGGTACACCTCGGCGGCGAGATCTACGAGATGCCGCTGGACGCCCAGCCGGTCTTCGAGGGCCGGATACCGCGCGACGCGCGGCACCCGGTGTCGGAGGACGTGTGCGCCCGGCACATCTGCCTCCCCCTGCACACCCGCATGGACGAGGACGACGTCGACTTCGTCCTGACGGCCCTGGAGAAAGCCCTCACCTGACCGCCGCGGCCCCGCCCGCCCCGGCATCGCGAAAGGACAGCCGTGCCCGCACTATCGCAGGAAGAGCTGTATCTGTTCGACACCACGGGGTTCCTCGTGGTCCGGGGCGCGTTCGGCCCCGTGGAGGTGGAGACGTACAAGGCGGAACTGGGCCGGCTGGCCACCGTGGACCCCGGGTTCGCGAACACGGTGCGCTACAAGGACCTGCCGGCCGCGAGCCCCGTCTTCGACCGGCTGGCCCTCGACGAGCGGCTGGTCGGCCCGGTGCGCGACGTCGTCAACCAGCCGCTGCGCATTCTGGAGGGGTACGGGCTGCGGCGGAGCAAGGACAGCGTCCTCTACCTGCACGGCGGCAACTCCGAACTCCTCGACCTCGGCGGCGGCTCCGTGGGCCGGGACATGTCGATCACGCACACCTACCACGACGGCAAGCTGTACTGCCCGTACGTCAAGACCCTCGTCTACCTCAGCGACATCCAGTCCCAGGAGGACGGCTCGTTCTGCTACGTGCAGGGGTCGCACAAGGCCAACTTCCCGCTGTTGCGCTCCCGCGCCGAACGCGGGGTGCGCGCCTCGATGATCGATACGGGCTTCCCCACCCTCACCGATGTCTTCGTCCGCTCCGGCGACATGCTGCTGCTCAACGAGGCCCTGATGCACGGCACCCGGCGGAAGCTGACGGACGGCGACCGGCTGCTGCTGGCGTTCGGGTACGGGCCGACGTTCCTCTCCGACTGGCGCGAACTGGACGGGGAGACCAGCGATCTGCGCGGCGCGGGCTACGTCGACCACGACGTCGAAGAGGACTTCGTGCACTGAGTGCGGGTGCCTCCTTCGGCGCGGCGCACCGGATTCTCCGACAGGATTGCAGGGACGCAGACATGACACAGAACGCATTCGCCGCCCCGGTCCGCCCGGACCTGGGCCCATGGGACGAATATCTGGCCACGGCGGGCCCGCTGCTCGGCTCGATGGGCGAGCAGGTCGGCCGGCTCATCACCGAACTCGACGCGGTCCGCCGCGACGGGTCGACCGTCTTCCTCGCGGGCAACGGCGGCAGCGCCTCGGCCGCCTCCCACCTCGCGCAGGACCTGCTCAAGGGCGCGTACACGGGAGACGGGCCGCCGCTGCGGGCCATCGCCCTGACCGACAACCTCTCGATGCTGACGGCCTATGCCAACGACTGCGGCTACGACCGGGTGTTCGTGGAGCCGCTGCGCCTGATGGCGGCCCCCGGCGACCGGCTGCTGGTGATCAGCTGCTCCGGCACCAGCCCCAATGTGGTGGCCGCCGCCCAGCACGCCAAGGACGCCGGGGTGCGCGTCATCGCGGTGACGGCCGGCACCGGCGGCACGCTGCGGGACATCGCCGATCTGGAGGTGAACGCCCCGACCAAGGACGTGGGACTGGCCGAGGCGATGCACAGCATGATCTTCCACTACGTCACCCAGTCGCTCCGCGACGTCCCCGGTCCCCGCTGAGCCCCCTCTCCCTTTTCCAGAAAGGCCACGGCATGCGAGCAGCAGTCCTGAACGGCCCCCGCGACATCGGCGTGCGCACGGTGCCCGACCCCGAGGTCCCCGAGGGCTGGGCGCTGGTGAAGGTCGCGTACAACTCCATCTGCGGCAGCGACGTGTCGCTGTACAACAACGCGTGGCACGGCACCGCCTTCCCGGCCGTGCCCGGTCACGAGTGGAGCGGCACCGTCGTGGAGAGCCGCGGCGGCGGTTTCACGGCGGGCGACCTGGTGGTCGCGGACCTCGCGCTGGGCTGCGGTCACTGCCGCTGGTGCCGCCGGTCCCAGCTGGTGATGTGCCCCGAGCTGCGGGAGTTCGGCTTCACCGACCCGGGCGCCTGCGCCGAGTACATCACCGTGCCCGCGGCGAACCTGGTCCGGCTGACGCCCGGCACGGACCTGCTGACCGCCACCCAGGCGGAGCCGCTGGCCGTGGCGCTGCACGCGCTGCACCGGGTGCGGCTGGAGCCGGGCGAGAACGTCGCCGTGCTGGGCTGCGGCGGCATCGGCCTCAACGTGCTCCAGGCCGTACACGCGGTGGGCGCGCGGGTCGTGCTGGCCGTGGACCCCATCGCCAAGCGGGCCCGGGCGGCGGCCGCGCTCGGCGCAGGGACGGCGCTGAGCGACCCCGAGGACGTCGCCGCGTGGATCGCCGACGCGGGCCCGGCCGGACTGCCCGACGTGGTGCTGGAGGCGAGCGGCGAACCGCCCGCCGTCCAACTGGCCACCGATCTCGTGGTGTCGGGCGGCCGGGTGGGGCTGATCGGCTACCGGATGGGCCGGAGCGTGGAACTGGAGTCCGCGCGGTGGCCGCTGAAGCTGATGGAGATGATCGGCACGATGGGGCCGGGCCGCTATATGCCGGCGGCCGCGGGGCTGGTGAGCCGGGGCGCGATACGCACCGACGAGGTCATCACCCATGTCGTGGACCTCTCCGACGCGGACAAGGCGTTCCACTTGGCGGACGAGCCGGGGGACGAGGTCATCCGGGTCGCGATCCGCGCGGACGCGTAGTGCCAGTGCCGTGACCGGCGATGTCCGCCCGGAGGGCCCGGAGGGAGCGTCGTCCGGCGCCCCGGGCGGGGCATGAGCGAGGGGAAGGGGCCCGTTCCGTGGCCGAGTTGAGGAGGGATCCGCTGACGGGCGCGCGCGTCATGGTGCGGGGCAGCCGCCAGGGCCGCCCCCGCACCCGAGGCGCGGACTGCCCGTTCTGCCCCGGCGGCCTGGAGGCGCCGGAGCCCTACCGGGTGCGGCGGTTCCCCAACCGCTGGCCCGCGCTGGAGGCGGGGCGATGCGAAGTCCTGCTGTACTCCCCCGACCACGCCGCCTCGTGGGCGTCGATGGCCGAGGAACAGGCCGTCCGCGCGGTCGAGTTGTGGGACGAGTGCACCCGCTCGCTGAGCGCGCTGCCGGACGTCGGCTACGTGCTGCTCTTCGAGAACCGGGGCGCGGAGGCGGGGGCGACCGTCGACCATCCGCACGGCCAGGCGTTCGGCCTGGAGCGGGTGCCGCCGACCGCTGCCGCCCAGCTGGCCGGGGGTTCGGGTGCGGATGGCTGCTCCCTGTGCACCGGACCGGCGAAGGAACTGCTGGTCGCGGAGGAGGACGAGTGGTGCGCGTGGGTGCCGCGGGCGCCGATCTACCCGTACACGGTCCGGCTGGCGCCGCGCGGCCACCTCGCCGGGCTGCCGGACTGCGACGCGCGGGACCGGCGGTCGCTGGCGCGGCTGCTGGCCGGGGTGATCGGCCGGTTCGAGCGCTTCTTCGGCGGCCCGGCGCCGTACTTCCTGTGGGTGCACCAGCACCCGGCGGACGGCGGCGACTGGCCGCGCGCCCATCTGTACGTGGAGGTCGTCTCGGTGTGGCGGTCGCCGGGCGTGCCGCGCTATATCGCCGCCGGTGAGCTGGGCAGCGGCATCTTCTTCACCCCGCTGGAGCCCGAAGTGGCCGCCGAACGGCTGCGGGAGGCGTGAGGCGATGGTGCCGTATTGCGGCAGGGGCTGGGATGCGGCGGCGTCGCCGTGCGGTGGAGGGCTGGCTGCGGGGGCCTTGTTCGGCACCGGGTGGACGACGGCGTCCTCGTACGACGCGGGCGGCGCGATGGCGGTCTCGTACGGCGGAGGCCGGAACGCGGTGACGCCGTACGGCGCGGGCCGGGCGGCTGCGGCTCCGTACAGCACGGGCCGGAGCACGGTGACGCCGTACAGCGCGGGCCGGGCACCTGTGGCCCCGTACGACGTGAGCCGCGTATCGGCGGCCTCGTGCAACATGAGCCGCGCGTCAGCGGCCTCGTACGACATGAGCCGCACCTCGGCGGCGCCGTACGACACAAGCAGCACGTCAGCGACCCCGTACGGGACAAGCCGGAGCGTCACGGCCTCGTACGGGACCGGCCGCACGCCAACGGTCTCGTACGGCACAAGCCCGGCGGTGGTGCCGCTTCCGGGCAGGGGGCGCCCGGAAGCGGCGGCGGGCTCAGCCGGCCAGTTCCTTGAACTGCTCGATCAGGAGGGCGATCGGGTCCCGCGGCATCTGCCGGCGGACGGCCGCCGCGGCGCGCCGGCCGATCGCGGGCCACTCGGAGCGGCGCTGCCAGGCCCGCTCCAGCGCCTCGTCCAGGCAGGCGGCCACGGGCCCGGCGGCGACGAAGCCGGTGTCGTCGTCGGTGAGGAGTTCCGCGTTGCCCGCCACATCGCTGACGATCACCGGCCGGCCGCAGAGCATCGCCTCGATGATCACGGTCGGCAGGCCTTCGGCGCGCGAGCACAGGACCAGCCCGTGGTGGGTGCGCCAGACCTCCTCGATGTCCTTGGTGTACCCGGCGAACTCCACGTTCGCGAGGTCGAGCCGCGAGGCCAGGGCCCGCAGCACGCCCTCATACTCGCCGGAGCCGAAGACGGAGACGGTCAGCGGCCGCTCCCGCCACTTGGGCCGCGCCAGTACGTCGAAGAGCACATCGTGGCCCTTGCTGTTGGGGTCCAGGCGGGCCAGGCAGGCGAGGCGCACCGGGGTGTCCTCGGTGGGCCAGGGCGGGGCGGCGTCGTAGTCGACCTTGAAGTGGCAGCGCACCACGCGGCCGTTGGGTATCCGGGCGCCTACCTGGCGCTCCGTCAGGTCACGGTTGCTCTCGGAGACGAAGAACGAGGCGCGGGCGTCGTTGTAGGCGCTGGCCAGGCGCTCGGCGACGTCGTCGGTCGGCCATTCGTACTCGGAGGCGGAGTTGGAGTAGGCGACGTAGGGGTAGCCGCGGCGGCGGCACTCCTCCAGCCAGCCCAGGCCCTCGTAGTTGTCGCCCTGGGAGACGACGACGAAGTCGGGCCGCACGTCCTCCAGGGTGCTCAGCCGCCGTTCGGAGTAGGGCAGTTCATGGACGGGGCGCAGATCGTACGGCGGGTGGTCCCACCTGCGGTGCACTACGCAGCCGGCCTTCTCCAGGTCGGCGAGTTCGCCGGGGGTCTCGTCCCAGCCCTTGACGCTCGCATGGATCTCGGCGCCGTCGCGCAGCCAATGGGCGGCGGCCAGCGACCAGTTGGTCTCGCTGGGGCCCCAGGGCGCCGACTCGTTGGCCGACACGAAGAGAATACGAGGCCGCGCCCGCTTGGTCTCACTCATGTGCGTACCACCTCCGAAATGTGCGGCGAAAACGCCGCAGCAATTTCCGCGCAGCCCGTCGAATTACTTCGGGCGGCAGCGGGATACGAAAGAACGATATCAGCGCCGACAATCTTGGGGAAGCACGCATGTGGAAAAAGCCGGAGCCCATGAAAAGGCCGGCGGCATTTCACCCCGGCCGCCCCGGATCACACCTTTACGAGACACCGGCCGATACTGTCCGGCCGGCATTTTGCTTGCGGAATTCCGTACTGCTCGGCGACTGCGCGTGGAAAGGCGACGGACGATGAGGCTATTGGTGACCGGCGGCGCGGGCTATATCGGCAGCGTGGTGGCGCAGCGGCTGCTGGACGAGGGGCACCGGGTGGTGGTGGTCGACGATCTGTCCAGCGGGTTCGCGGACGCGGTGCCGCGCGGCGCCGAGTTCGTGCGCGGCACGATGGCCGAGGCGGCCCGCGTCCTCGCCGGGCCGCACCGCTTCGACGGGGTGGTCCATCTGGCGGCGCGGTCGCTGATCGACGACTCGGTGCGGCGCCCGGAGCGGTACTGGACGGGCAACACCGTCGAGACGCTGCGGCTGCTGGACGGGATGCTGGCGGCGGGCGTCGAGCGGCTCGTCTTCTCCTCCACCGCCGCCACGTACGGGCAGCCGGCCGAGGTGCCGATCACGGAGAGCGCGCCGACGGCGCCGACCAATCCGTACGGGGCGTCGAAGCTGGCCGTCGACAAGGCGCTGGGCGACTACACGCGCGCCCATCCGCTGGGCGCGGTCAGCCTGCGGTACTTCAACGTCGCGGGCTCGGTGGGCGACTGCGGCGAGCGGCACGAGCCGGAGACGCACGTCATTCCCATCGCGCTGGACGTGGCGCTGGGCAGGCGGCCCGAGTTCTCGGTCTACGGCGACGACTACCCGACCCGGGACGGCACCTGTGTGCGGGACTTCATCCACGTGGGAGACATCGCCGAGGCTCACCTGGCGGCGCTGCGCTCCGTCGCCCCGGGCGAGCACCGGATCTACAACCTCGGCAACGGCCAGGGCTTCTCGGTCCTGGAGGTGCTGGACGCGGTGGCGCGGGTCACCGGCCGGCCCGTGCCGTCCCGGCCGACGGACCGGCGGCCGGGCGACCCGCCGACCCTGGTGGCGGCGGGCGAACTCATCCGGCGCGAGCTCGGCTGGAAGCCCGGCCGGCCGGATCTGGAGGAGATGATCGAGGACGCCTACCGCTTCCACCGGGCCCGGCGCGGGTGAGGGCGCCGGGCTCGGCATGGGCGGCGGCGCCGGGTGCGGCGAGGGCGCCGGGTGCGGTACGACGCGCGCGGGCCGGGCGTCGGACGCCCGGCCCGGGGCGCCGCTCGGGCTCTCAGCCGACGCCCCACAGCCGCTGCGCCAGCTCGTCGATGTCGTCGATGCCGGTCAGGTCCAGCGGGGTCTCCTCCAGCACCTCGAAATCGTGCAGGAAGGTGAACTGCAGCATTTCCCTGGGGAAGCTGTCACTCACGTCCCAGTCGGCTCCCTCCAAGAGCGCGGCGAGGAGCTCGCGGTCGGCCCGGAAGGCATTGAGATGCAATTGGATCAGGCTGTACCGGGGGTCGCCCGCGTATACGTCGGTGAAGTCGATCAGGCCGCTGATCCCGCCCAGGCCGGGGTCGACGAAGAGATTGGTGCCGTGCAGATCGCCGTGGACGAACCGCGGCTCGCGGCCGGCTAGCAGATCGTCGACGTCGGAGAGGAAGGCGGGCACGTCATCGAGGAGCCTGGGCGAGAGGTATCCCCACTCGCGGTGGTCGGCGACGGTGGCCTCGCGGCGCTCCTTGAGCAGGTCGGGGAAGGTCGGCGAGCCGGGCCGCAGCACGGCGGTGCCGTTGAGGGGCACGTCGTGCAGCCGGCGCAGGACCTTGCCGAACTCCTTGGCGAGGGCCAGCAGCGCGGGCCGGTCGGCCGGGCCGGCGGCGTCGGCGGCCTCCCGCCAGGTGCGCCCCGACGCCCGCTCTATGACGAGGAACGGCCACGGCCACCCCGTCCCGCCCGGGCGCAGTTCGCCGCGGCCGAGCAGCTTCGGCACGGGCAGGTCGGCGCCGGCCAGCACCTCGTACGCCTCCAGCTCCGACGCGTGAGACTCCGGACCGCACCAGTGCTCCCCGTACAGCTTCACCGCCAGGCCGGTGTCGCTGATCAGCACCGGGTTCGTGCTCTCGCCGGGGACGCGCAGTTCGCCGGGCGCGGGCAGGCCGAGCTCGTCGAGGGCGCGGCGGACCCAGGGCTCCCAGAACGCCGCGTCGTTTCGGAGTTCGGCATAGCTGTCGTCCGAATTGATTCGGCTCAGGTCGGCGAGGTGATTATTCTGCACGAAAGACCCTCGATTCGTTTGCACACGCCCGTCGGAATTCCATTCAGGCTAGCACGGCACACAACTAGGACAACGATGAAGTTTGGCCACCACTCGATGATGGTGAGGAGCAGGAATTGAGCGTGAACCACGCCGCGCCCAGGAGGTCACGTTCCTCGTTTACGGCTCTTTGGCGGCTCGGTCCCTATTTACGGCCGGTGAGTGTGCCGGTGTCCGGGGCCGCCGCGGCCACGCTGGCCGCGCTGCTGTGCGGCCTCACCATCCCCTTGGTCACGCAGCGCATCATCGACGGACCGCTGAGCAACGGCCGGACCGGGCAGGCGGTTTGGCTGATTCTTCTCGTCGCGGCGCTCGGCGCCGCGGAGGCCGTCTGCTTCTACGGCCGCCGCAAGCTCATCGCGCGGCCCACCGCGCTGGTGGAGTCGCGCATGCGGGCCGACCTCTTCCGGCATCTGCTGCGGCTGCCGATCGGCTTCCACGAGCACTGGCAGTCGGGCCAGTTGCTGTCCCGGGCGGTCAACGACCTGGTCACGCTGCGGAAGTTCCTGGCCTTTGCCGCCGTCTTCCTGGTGGTCAACTCGCTGACCCTGCTGGTCGGGCTCGCGGTGCTGTTCTCCATCGACCCGTCGCTGGCCCTGGTGGGGCTGTGCAGTTTCGCTCCCCTGCTGCTGGTCTCCTTCTTCTTCGAGACCCGCTACAAGGTGGCGGCCCGTGAAGTCCAGGACCAGACGGGACATTTCACGACGATCGTCGAGGAGACGATGCTGGGCATCCGGGTGCTGCGCTCCTTCGGGCAGGGCAGGGCGCGCGCCCGCGTCTTCCGCGACCAGGCCCGGCTGCTTCGCCACAGCGAGATGCGGATCGTACGGATCATGGCCGCGCTCTCCACGGCGCTGCTGATCCTCCCCGAGCTCGGCATCGCCGGCCAGCTGGCCCTGGGCGGCACGGGCATCGCCCACGGCACCCTGACGCTGGGCGACCTCGTCGCCGCCGTCACCGTCAGCACGTATCTGCGCTGGCCCACCGAGTGCATCGGGTGGGCGCTCGCCGAGACGAGCACGGCCGCCGCGGCCTGCGACCGGTACTGGGAGATCCGCGACACCGAGCCGGACATCACCGACCCGCCGAAGCCGCGGCCCGCGGCCCGACCGGTGCGCGGCGCGCTGCGCTTCGAGAACGTGCACTTCCGGCAGGTCGGCGCGGACCGGCCCGTGCTGCGCGGCGTCGATCTGGAGATCCGGCCCGGCGAGACGCTCGCGCTGGTGGGCGCCACCGGCTCCGGCAAGACCACCCTGGCGGGGCTGG
This sequence comes from Streptomyces sp. NPDC050610, assembly GCF_040654875.1. Lineage (NCBI taxonomy): Bacteria > Bacillati > Actinomycetota > Actinomycetes > Kitasatosporales > Streptomycetaceae > Streptomyces > Streptomyces sp. NPDC050610. The sequence continues at coordinate 162,494 of NZ_JBFAIV010000003.1, forward strand.
TGCCGCGGATGGCCGATGTGAGTTCCGGCCGGATCACCGTCGACGGCGTCGACATCCGCGAGCTGGCCCTCGCCGAACTGCGCACCATCGTCGGCTGCGCCTTCGAGGACCCGATGCTCTCCTCCCTCAGCATCCGCGACAACGTGGCGCTCGGCGCTCCGGACGCCACCGACGACGAGATCCGCGCCGCCCTGCGCACCGCGAGCGCCGAGGAGTTCGTCGACGCGCTCGGCCCGGACGGGCTGGGCACCCGCATCGGCGAGCAGGGGCTCTCGCTCTCCGGCGGCCAGCGGCAGCGCCTCGCGCTCGCCCGGGCCATCGTGGGCAGCCCCGCCCTGCTGGTCCTCGACGACCCGCTGTCGGCCCTGGACCTGCACACGGAGGCCGAGGTCGAGCGGGCGCTGCGCCGGGTGCTGCGGCACTCGACGGCCCTGGTCGTCGCGCACCGGCCCAACACCGCGCGGATGGCGGACCGCGTCGCCGTCCTCGCCGACGGCCGCATCGCGGCGCTGGGCACCCACCGCGAACTCCTGGACTCCAGCGCCCACTACCGCTCCCTGATGTCGGTCGCCCCGCTGCGGACGCCCGGCTCCCCCGACGGCGAGGTGATCAGCCGATGAGCGGCGGCGAGCAGACGGCGGAGGTCCTGGAGCCCGTACCCACCGCGGTCCCCGAGGCCACGGCGAGTACGGAGAGCACGGAGGCCGCCGAGGACGCGGCCGTACTCGACCGGGCCACCCACCGGCGGGTGCGCAAGCGCTCCCGCGTGCTCCTCTACTCCCTGCTGCGCCCCTGGCTGGGGCGCGTGATCATCGCGATGTCGGCGCTGATCGTCGAGAACGCGGCCCAGCTGATCGGCCCGCTGCTCATCGCGCAGGCCATCGACCACGGAATTCCGGAGGCGGTCGCCGGGGACTCCGCCACGCTGATGTGGTGCGTCGCGGGCTTCACCGGCTGCGGGGTGCTGGCGGCCGGGGCCCGGTTCGGGTTCTTCCGGCTGTCCGGCAGCATCGGCCAGTCGCTCCTGCTCGACCTGCGCACCCGCATCTTCCAGCACGCGCGCAGGCTGCCGGTCGCCTTCCACGAGTCGTACACCTCGGGGAAGGTCATCTCCCGGCTGACGTCCGACATCGACGCGGTGCGCGATCTCGTCGAGGGGAGCCTGGACGGGCTGCTGACCTCGCTGCTGACGGTGGCGGGCATCACCGTGCTGCTGCTCTGGCTGGACCTGCCGCTCGCCCTGATCGTGCTCGTCTCCATCGTGCCGCTGGTGATGATGACGCGCTGGTTCCGGGAGCGGTCCCAGCGCGCGTACCGCCGCGCCCGCAACACCGTCGCGGACATCATCACGCAGTTCGGCGAGACGATGAACGCCGTACGGGCGGTTCAGGCGTTCCGCGCGGAGCGCCGCAAGCACACCGCGATGAACGACCTCAACGAGGTCTTCCGGGACGCCCACAGCGAGGCGCTCAGCGTGGTGGCTCGCTATACGGCGGGAGTCCGGCTGGCGGGCAACATCGCGCTCGCCCTGGTACTGGCGCTCGGCTGCTGGCGGGTGAACAACGGGGCGCTGCCGCTGGGCATCCTCACGGCGTTCGTGCTCTATCTGCGCCGGTTCTACGACCCGCTGGACGAGCTGGCGACGTTCACCAACCTGTACGCGGCGGCCAGCGCGGCGCTGGAGAAGATCTCCGGCTTCCTCGCCACGCCGTCCTCGGTGCCGGAGCCGGCGGCCCCGGTGCCGCTCACACCCGGCCGCCCCGGCCGCGGGCAGCTGGTCTTCCGCGAGGTGGACTTCCGCTACCCGGCGGGCGGGCCGCTGGTCCTGCACCGCCTGGACCTGACCATCCCGGCCGGGCAGACGGTCGCCGTGGTGGGCGCGACGGGCGCGGGCAAGTCCACCATCGGCAAGCTCGCGGCCCGCTTCTACGATCCGTCGAGCGGCCAGGTGCTGCTGGACGGCGTCGATCTGCGGGAGGTCGCCGACGCGGAGCTGCGCCGCGAGCTGACGCTGGTGACGCAGGAGAACTTCCTGTTCACCGGCTCGATCGCGGAGAACATCGCGCTGGCGCGGCCCGGTGCGAGCCGGGCCGAGATCCGGGCGGCGGCGGAGGCGATCGGCGCCGACGCGTTCATCTCGGGGCTGCCCGAGGGGTACGACACGGAGGTCCGCAAGCGGGGCAACCGGCTCTCGGCGGGCCAGCGGCAGATGGTGGCGCTCACCCGCGCGTTCCTCGCCGATCCGACCGTGCTGCTGCTGGACGAGGCGACGTCGAGCCTGGACATCCCGACGGAGCTGACGGTGCAGCGGGCGCTGGGCGCGCTGCTCGCCGACCGCACCGCGGTGATCATCGCGCACCGGCTGTCCACGGTCCTGGCCGCCGACCGGGTGCTGGTCCTGGAGCGGGGCCGCGTCGTGGAGGACGGCACCCCCCGCGAACTGGCCGTCGCGGGCGGGCCGTTCGGGCTCCTCTACGCCCGGTGGTCGGCGTCGCTCGGCGAGGACGCGGGCCGGGCGGGGCCGGCCCCCGGTCCGCGGTAGACGAAGCCGGGCACGGGCCCGGCCCCGCCGCCCGGCGCGTCGTCGACGAGGGCGCGTACGAGGCGGTGGTCGGGGGACAGCGCGCAGGCCGGGTCCGTACGGGCGGCGTCCCCGGTCAGCGCGTACGCCTGGCAGCGGCAGCCGCCGAAGTCCTCGGTGCGGCGGGCGCAGGTACGGCACGGGTCCCGCATCCAGTCCGTGCCGCGGTAGGCGTTGAACGCCTTGGAGCGGTTCCAGATCCACTCCAGCGAGTGGTCGCGGAGGCTGGGCGGATCGAGGCCGGGCAGGGTGGCGGCGACCGGGCAGGGCAGCACGGTGCCGTCGGGCGCGATGGTGAGGGAGCGCGCGCCCCAGCCGCCCATGCACGGCTTCGGCTCGCCGTCGAAGTAGTCGGGCACGACCCACACCAGCTCCGGGCCGCCCGCCCAGCGGCGGCGCTCCACGGTCTGCCGCGCGCGGTCGAGCTGGTCGCGGGTGGGCAGCAGCGCGGCCCGGTTCTCCAGTGCCCAGCCGTAGAACTGGGTGTTGGCCAGCTCGATCCGGTCGGCGCCCCAGGCCGCGGCCAGGTCGATGAGGTCACCGACGGCGTCGAGGTTGGCGCGGTGCAGCACCACGTTGAGGCCGAGGGGCAGCCCCGCGGCCCGTACGAGGGCGGCGGCCCGATCCTTGTCGGCGAAGGACCTGCGGCCGCCGATGCGGTCGTTGGCCGCCGCGTCGGAGTGCTGTACGGACAGTTGCACGCTGCGCAGCCCGGCGGCCTTCAGGGCGGCGAGGCGAGTGGCGGTGAGGCCGACGCCGCTGGTGACGAGCTGCGTGTAGACGCCGGCGGCTTCGGCGGCGTCGACGATCTCCGCCAGGTCGGCGCGGAGCAGCGGCTCGCCGCCGGAGAGGTGGGTCTGCACCACCCCGAGAGCGCCGGCCTGGCGCATCGCGCTCCGCCACTGCTCGGTGGACAACTCGGCTGATTTTCGGGTGAGTTCGCGGGGGTTGGAGCAGTACGGGCAGTGCAGCGGGCAGCCGTGGGTCAGCTCGGCGAGCAGCGCCCAGGGGCGCGGGACGGTCATCGCAGCCAGCCCTCCCCGCGCACCCGGTCGAGGAAGCGCGGGGCCTCTGCGGCCACGGGCGCGCCGGGGTAGCGCGCCGCCAGCTCCTCGACGATCGCGGACACGTCGCGGTCGCCGTCGCACAGCCGGAGGATCTCCGCGGCCGTGCCGCGGAGCACCACCACCCGCTCGGGCAGGAGCAGGAGTTCCGCGTCGCGCACCGCGTCGTGCCGCAGCACGGCCGCCGGGACGAGGGCGGGCCGCCAGTCGTTCACGCCGGGGGCTCCTCGTCGCCGTCCGCGTGGTCCACCGCGTCCAGCAGGGACCACAGCACGTCGCATTTGAAGGCGAGCGCCGCCACCGCCCGGTCCTGCTGTTCCTCCGTACGGGCCCATTCCAGGACGAGGTGCAGCGCCTCCTTGCTGTCGCGGCCGCCCTGTCCGACGCGGGTGCGGAAGTATTCGAGCCCGTCGGCCTCGATCCAGGGGTAGTGCCGTTCGAAGGCGTCGATGCGGGTGCGCATGATGTCCGGCGCGGACAGTTCGGTGAGCGAGGCGGCGACGGCCTCCAGCGGGGAGCGCAGCCGGCAGAAGTTGACGTAGCCGTCCACGGCGAGCCGCACGCCAGGCAACACCGCATCCGTGTCGAGCAGTTGATCGCGCTTCAGACCGGCCGCCTCGCCGAGCCGCAGCCAGCGTTCGATGCCGCCCTCGCCGTCGGCGCCGCCGTCGTGGTCCTGGATGCGCCGCACCCACATGCGGCGCAGCTCGGGACTGTCGAACTTGGCCGTGATCAGGGCGTCCTTGACGGGGATGCAGCGCTGGTAGTGGAAGCGGTTGCGAATCCAGCGGCGCAGCTCGGGCGGGGTCAGTTCGCCGTCGTGCATACGGCGGTTGAAGGAGTGCCGGTCGTGGTAGCGCCGCGCCACGACGTCGCGCAGCCGCTCTTCCAGTGCGCTCGTGCCTTTCAGGGCGCTTGCTTCCTTCGGCGTGCTCGCAGTCGGCGTGCTCACAGTTCGATCACCATTCCGTCGGCGGCCACCTCGATGCCCCATTCCGCCAGGATCTTGTACTCCTCGGCGGCCGGATCACCCAGGGGGTTGGTGTTGTTGAGGTGGGTGTAGAGGCAGCGAGCGCCGAGCCTGCGCAGGAGACGGGCCGTGCCGCCCGGCCCGTCGATCGGCAGGTGGCCCATGCCGGTCGAGGTACGCTCGGTGAATCCGGCCCGCCGGGGCTCCTCGTCGTCCCAGAAGGTGCCGTCGACGATCACGCAGTCGGCCTCGGCGGCGGCCCGCTGGAGGGCGTCGGGCCAGGCGGCGAGCGCCGGGGCGTAGACGAGGGTGCCGCCCGTCGAGCGGTCGGCCAGCCGCAGCGCGACCACCCAGTCGTCGGCGGCCGCGTCGTCGGCGGCGTAGCGCGGCCTCTTGGCGGCCACCGGAATGGCGCTGATCTCCAACGGGCCGCCCTCGACCAGCGGTTGGGGACTGTACGACAGCGGCCGCCAGGTGATTCCGGTGTACGGGCCGAGGATGTCGCCCAGCCGCAGCCGGTCCAGCAGCGCGCCCCGCACTGGCCCGGTGGCCAGTACGTCCAGGGCGCGGGCCTCGCGCAGCCGGGCGATGCCGAGGGTGTGGTCCAGCTCGGCGTCGGTGAGCACGATGCCCGCGACGGGGGTGTCGCGGGGGCCGGGTCCGGGGTGGAGTTCGGGGTGCGATTCGATCTGGTCGCCGATGTCGGGGGTGGCGTTGACGAGGTACCAGCGGGCGTCGTCGGCCCGTACGGCGAGGGAGGCGTGGCGGCGGACGCGCTGCGGACGGCGGCGTGCCCCGGAGCATCCGGGGCACGCGCAGTTCCACTGGGGCAGCCCGCCGCCCGCCGCGGTGCCGAGCACGCGCAGCAGCATGGCGGGGGCGCTCAGCGAGCGGACAGGGAGTAGGCGGTGACTTCGAGTCCGGTCTCGATGACGTCGTAGTCCGGGGTGGTCCAGACGGTGTGGCCGGCGCCGGCGGCAGTGTCCGTGCGGGTGGGGGCGGCGGGGGCCGTCTGGTCCTGGTGGTCGTTCATGGGCTGTGCCTGCCTTTCAATGGGGGGAATTCAAGGTTCGATGGTCGGTCGTCGGTCAGGTCGGGAATCCCGCACGCCCGTACAGGCCGGGCGGCCGTGCGCGGCGCGTCATGGACTGGCCTCCTTCCGGTGTCCGGCGGCGGGCGTGGCGTAGGCGGTGCCCAGCCATGCCTCGTCGACGCGCAGGCGCTGGTAGCGGGTCTTGTCGGAGGCCGCGGCGTGGGTGCTGAGGACCTCCAGCCGGATGTGCCGTGCGATGGTCGCGGGGAGGTCGATGAAGGCGACCGCCCGGTGGCTGGGCAGGGTGCCGCTCTTGATCGGACTCCCCCAGTTCCGGCCGTCCTCGCTCGCGTACACGCGGTAGTCCTTGATCCGCGCGGACTGCTCGGTGGCGGAACGGGCGTAACTCACCGAGTCCTCGCGCTGGTTGAGGGCGAGGTAGCGCACGGTCCGGTCCGCGCCGAGGTCGAAGCGGAGCGAGACCGGGAGGGTGTTCGCGCTGTCCCAGTAGGTGCGGTAGTCGCCGTCGGCCGCCGCCGCGGGCGCGTGGCCGCTCGCCGCGGCGTCGGCGCTCATCCGGTACGAGGCGGGCGGCAGGATGCCCGTACGGCCGGCGGTCCGCACCTGGAAGACGGTGTCGTACGGGTCCCAGCCGCCGGTGCGGCGGAGGGTGAGCGCGCCGCCGGACTGGGTGAAGGGCACGGGCTCGCCGGTGCGCAGGTCGCTCACGGCCGCCACCCGGTAGCCGTTGTCGCGGACGCGCAGGGCGTCGCCCTTCGGGGGCGTGAGGACGTGCACGTAATGCCGGTCGGGGTCGGCCTTGCTGACGGTCGTGACGCCGTACGCGCCGTCGTTCCACTGCCCCGGCTGGAGGCCGCCGTGCAGGTAGCCGCCGCCCTCGGTGCCGTGCAGGGACGGCCAGATCGCGTCGAGGTAGCCGTCGGCGAAGTCGTTGAACGCCTCCTGTTTCGCCGGGAAGCGCCCGTTGACCTGCGCCGTCTCCGCCATCAGCGCCTTGATGGAGGAGCCCGCGTTGGTGACGAGCCGGCCGAGGGTGAGCGCCCGGTCGACGGCGGGGTCGGTGCCGTCGTACCACCAGGCCCCCTTGGAGGGGAGCTTGAAGTCGGCCTCGATGAGCCGGGGGGCCGCGGTGTAGACGGCCTGGGGGTAGTCGTACGCCGGGGACATGCCGGTCTTCTGCTCATTGCTGATCATGTCCATGATCGGCGTGTCCTCGTTGTTGTTGCTGAGCGTGTAGTCCGGGCGCTCCTCACGGATCTGCCGGTAGAGGCCGTGGTCGAGCCAGTAGTCGTTGTCGTTGTCGATCCAGAACCCGCCGAGCCGGGGGTAACGGTCCATGACCTCATGGAAGTTGTCGTAGGAGTACTCCCCGAAGCCGTCCCGCTCCGTGAGGTCGATGTCGCGGCCCTTGTAGCGGGAGTACGCGGCCGAGTCGAGCCATTCGTGGCCGCCCTGGTCGTGCCACTGGGGATCGTCGGTCATATAGAGGATGACCTTGAGGCCCTTCGCCTCGGCCGCCGTGATCAGCTCGCCGAGGAAGTCCCGCTTCGTGCTGCACGAGCCGGGGATCTTCGACGGCCAGGCGCGGGCGTAGCCGAGGCGGCTGTGGAAGGTGGCGAGGACGAGGTACCGCGTGTGCAGTTTCTGGGCCTCGCGCACCCAGTACGCCGGGGACCAGCCGCCCTTGGTGACGTCGGACTCCCACCGCGCGCAGTCGGTGTGCTGCGGGTACGTGCGCTCGCCCCAGTGCAGGAAGAGGCCGGAGACCGAGCCGCGCAGGAACTCCTGGCGCGGGTGCTCCACTTCGGCGCGCGCCGCGCCGGGCAGGGCGAGCAGCCCGAGCAGCAGCGCGAGCGCCGCCGCGACCCTGGTGAACACTCTCCTGCTCATGCCGTCCCTCCCGGGCCGCCGTGCGCCGCTGCCGCCGCCGGGTGCCGTAGCTGCTCGTACATGATCAGGAAGGCCCCGAGTCCGTGGAAGTCGTTGGTCGCGCGCGGGCGTTTGACGTAGAAGCCGTAGTCGCCGACGTTGGTGCCCACCGAGATGCCGGACAGCTCGGTCCGCCCGTCGCCGCCGAGCGAGATCCGCTCCAGCACCCCCTGGAAGCCGCGCTCCGCGACATCCGCGTAGCCCGCGTCGAGGTAGCCCTGACGGGCGCCGCGCGCGAGGGCGAAGGTGAACATGCTCGAACAGGAGGTCTCGGTCCAGTTGTCGGACCGGCCCCCCTTGTCGACGACCTGGAACCAGCGTCCGGTGGCGGGGTCCTGGTACTTCTCCAGCCCGGCGGCGAGCCGCCGCAGGACGGTCAGGAGCCGCGCGCGCCGGGGGTGGTCCGCGGGGATGGCATCAAGGACGTCGACGGCCGCCATGGAGTACCAGCCGACGGCGCGGCACCAGCTCTCCGACGAGCGCCCGGTGTCCTCATCGGCCCAGCCCGCCGCCCCCGACTCGTCGTAGGCGTGCTTCAGCAGCCCGTTGGATTCCTGCAAGTGTCCGCCGTATACGGTCAGTTGCCGGGCCGCCTCGTCGTAGGCGTAGGCCCGGTCACCGAACTCGCGCGCGTACTCGACGAGGAAGGGGTTCACCATGTACACCCCGTCACCCCAGAGCTGGTGCGCCCTGCTGGCGGCCGTGGCGTGCCAGAACCCTCCGTCCGCGGTTCGCGGATAGCTGTCGAGCCGCTTGCGGATCTTCTGTGCGGCGATCCGGTAGCGGTCCTGGCCCGTCTCGTGGTGCAGGACGACCAGCAGCCGCCCGGCCTGCATGCTGTCCAGGCTGTTGAACCCCTGGCCGATCTTTCCCGCGCTGTCGACGAACCGGTCCACGTACTCCTTGATGTACGAGAGATAGCGGGGCTCGTGCGTGCGCCGGTAGACGAGGTACTGGCCGTAGAGGTAGAGCCCCACGGGGTACGACCAGCCGCCGATGGTGTCCGGGGTGTAGCGCGCGACGGTCGAGTCCACGACCGCTGAGGACCAGTCGGCGGGGGCGCGCGGAGTCGCCGCTTCGACGGCCGGGGCGGGGTGCGCCGGACGGGCGAGGGCGTCGGCGCCGGCGGCCGGCGCGGCGAGCGTCACCAGGGCCAGCGCGGCGGCGGTCAGGGCGCAGCGGAGTCTGCTGCTCATGGCGGCGGCGCTACCGGGGACTCGGCACGGGGGCGGGGACCGACCGCACGAGCGCGGGTGAGGTCCGTACGAGCATGGGTGAGGTCCGTACGAGCATGGACGACGTCCGTACGAGCATGGACGACGTCCGTACGAGCACGCGTGACGTCTGTACGGGCGCGGGGGCTGCGTTCATCGGGAGGGGCCTGCCTTCCGGGTCGGGGGCGGTCAGCGGCGCGGGGTCCGTACGTCCGCGCGCGGACACGGGGCGTCGAGCCCGCAGCACAAGGCGCTCTCCCCCGAACCGCCTCCTGGCCGACGGGCGTTGGGCGACGGCCGCCGTCCGTCGCGTTCCCTTCCGATGCAGAATCGCGAGTCGACAGGACACGGTCAAGAGGGCCGAGCACATTGGTCCGATCTATCGCGAGCCGGCAGCGGAACAGCAGGCTCGGCGGAGAGCGGCAAACAGCCGCTGAGGACCCACCAGCGACCCTTTCCCCACTCGGCGGGCGATACGGGGCGATGCCTCGCGCCGGGCGAAAATTCCAGACCACCGGCGCCCGCGAACGCGCCGGATAGAGACCTCCTACCTTCCACTCCCTTGACCTGGGCACGACAGAGTTGTACGTTCCCGCCGAACCGCCGAACCAGAAGGAAACCTTCCAATCACTCGACCTCCACTGGTGTCCGGCCTCCCCCGGCCTCGCAGCCGCACCAGCGCGCAACCTCCCGCACCGGCAACGACGGCCGCGCCGATCCCGAGGCGCGGGCCGCGCTTCCCCATCGGAGATCCCCCATGCGCACACGAACCGGAGCCGCCCGCCACGCCCTGACGGCCTCCGCCGCCGCGACGGCGCTGGCAGCCGGCCTGCTGCTGGCGACCGCCGACCCCGGCGGCGCGGCCGAGCCCCGTACCGCCGGGCCCGCCGCGGCCGGCCCGCGAACAGCGGCTGACACCTCCGACTCCGCCCCCGGCGGCGTCAAGACCGTCTCCTCCGACTGGACGATCCCCTGGGGCCTGAGCTGGCTCCCCGACGGCTCGGCCCTGATCACCGAGCGCGACTCCTTCAAGGTCTTCACGCTCACGCGGTCGGGCGCCAAGAAGCAGGTCGGCAAGGTCCCCGAGGCCGTGGCCACCGGCGGCGAGGGCGGCCTCCTCGGGGCGGCCGTCTCGCCGAACTGGAAGAGCGACCACCACGTCTTCTTCATGCACACCGCGGCGGAGGGCAACCGCGTCGCGCGCATGACGTTCGACGGGTCCAAGCTCAGCGACTACAAGGTGCTCGTCAAGGGCATCAAGAAGAACAGGTTCCACAACGGCGGACGGCTGAAGTTCGGCCCGGACGGCTATCTCTACGCGACCGCGGGCGACGCCCAGACATCCGACCTCGCACAGGACAAGTCCGCGCTCAACGGCAAGATCCTGCGCATGACCACCGACGGCGACCCCGCCCCCGGCAACCCGTTCGGCACCCTCGTCTACTCCTACGGCCACCGCAATCCGCAGGGCCTCACCTGGGACCCGCAAGGGCGGCTCTGGGAAGCCGAGTTGGGCGACGCCAAGTTCGACGAGCTCAACCTCATCGAGCCCGGCAAGAACTACGGCTGGCCCAAGTGCGAGGGCCAGTGCTCCACTTCGGGCATGACCAACCCCAAGCGCCAATGGAAGGTCGGCGAGGCGTCCCCGAGCGGCGTCGCCTACGCCGACGGCGCGCTGTACATGGCGGCCCTCAAGGGCCAGCGCCTGTGGCGCATCCCGGTCGACGGCACGGACGCGGGCACCCCGAAGGCGTACTACACCAAGAGCTACGGGCGGCTGCGCACCGTCGAGACGGTGCCCGGCGAGAACACCCTGTGGCTCTCCACCACCAACGCCGACCTCAACGGCCACCAGCCGGCCGGTTCGGACAAGGTCTTCCAGGTCGAGCTGAAGTGACCGAACCCCAGTGACCAAACGTCCGTACACGACGGTTGTCCCCCGGCGCAGGACGCAGGGGAGCGGCCGGCCGGGCCACCCACCCATTTTCTTGACTGACCGTTCTCGATACTCCTAGAGTTCCCGATGTGGCCAGGACCAAGGAATTCGATCCGGACGCCGCGCTGCAGTCGGCCGTGGAGCTGTTCTGGCGGCGCGGCTACGAGGCGACGTCGATGGCGGACCTCGTCGAGCACCTCGGCATCGCGCGGGCGAGCATCTACGCCACCTTCGGCGGCAAGCGCGAGCTGTACCTGAAGGCGCTCGAACGGTACGGGGAGCAGCAGACCCCGCCCATGGTCGAGGCGCTGTCCCAGCCGGGGCCGGCCCTGCCGGCCGTGCGGGCGCTGGTGCGGCGCTTCGCGGACGAGTCCGCCCGCGACGAGTTGCGGCGCGGCTGCTTCGTCGCCAATACGGCCGTGGAGCTGGCGCCGCACGACACGGCGGCGGCCCGCCGGGTCGAGGCCAACTGGAACAGCATGGAGACCGCGCTCACCTCGGCGCTGCTGCGCGCCAGGGCGCAGCGGGAGCTCGCGGCCGACCGGGACCCGGCGGCGCTCGCCCGGATGCTGCTCGTACTGCTCCAGGGCATGCGGGTGGTCGGCAAGTCGGGCAGCGAGCCGGCCCGGCTGCGGGACGCGGCGCGGCAGGCCCTGTCACTGCTGGACTGAGAACACGCGAGGGGAGTCCCTCTTCGCTTTTCATGCCCTTATTCGAGACCGTTCGTTCTTGTATTTTCGCAACGCCATATCTCTCCAGAGGAGTCACCACCCATGACCGCACGCTTCACCGGCAAGACCGTCCTCGTCACCGGCGGCGGCACCGGCATCGGGCGCGGCATCGCCCTCGCCTTCGCCCGCGAGGGGGCGAACGTCGTCGTCTCCGGCCGCAGGGCCGAACCGCTCAAGGAGACCGTGGCGCTCATCGAGGCCGCGGGCGGTGCGGGCGCCGCCGTCACCGCCGATGTGACGGACTCGCGGTCCGTGGAACGCCTGGTCGAGGAGACCGTGGACCGCTTCGGCTCGCTCGACGTCGCCGTCAACAACGCCGGGCTGTTCGTGCCGTCGGCCCCGGTCGCCGACATCCCCGAGGCGGACTTCCGGCAGGCCCTGGACGCCAACGTCACGGGCGTCTTCCTGTCCCTCAAGCACGAGATCGCCCATATGCGGGCGCACGGCGGCGGCGCCGTCGTCAACGTCTCGTCCAACCTCGGCGCGCACCAGCGGGCGGCGGGCCTCGGCGCGTACGTCGCGAGCAAGGCGGCGCTGTCCGCGCTGACCCGCAACGCCGCCCTCGACCACATCGCCGACGGCGTCCGCGTCAACGCGGTCAGCCCCGGCAAGGTGGACGCCCCCATGTCCACGCTGCCGGGCGAGAGCCCGCGGGAGAAGACCGAGCGGATGCGGCGGGAGATGCTCACCGGGCGGGCCGCCCGCCCCGAGGAGATCGCCGCCGCCGTCCTCTACCTCGCGTCGGAGGACGCCGCGTCCACCGTCGGCGCGGACCTGGTCGTCGACGGCGGCGCCACGGCCTGACGGCGGGCGGCCATCCACACGTAGACCGGGATGCCGGCGAAGAGGAACAGCACGCCCTGGTAGATCGCGGCGTACCCGGCGCCCGCGACCAGCCAGAAGGAAAAACCGAAGCCCACGGCGGCGAGCACGACGTCCCGCGCGAAGGAGCCCGTACGGACCTGCTCGCGCCGCCCGGTCAGCAGGAAGTAGAGCTGCGCGGCGGCGGCGAGCAGGTACGGCACGGTGGCCGAGAAGGTGGTGATCAGGACGAGGATCTTGAAGACGCCGCCGGAGCCCGAGACGTAGTTGACGACGGTGAGCAGCGAGGCCAGGACCGTGCCGACCAGCACCCCGAACGTCGGCACGCCGCGCCGCTTGCGCGCGAAGGAGACCGGGAACAGCCCGTCCTTCGCGGCGGCGTACGGGGCCTGCGCGCTCATCAGCGTCCAGCCGTTGAGCGCGCCGACGATGGAGACGACGGCGGCGACCGCGATGAGCGTGCCGCCCCACTCGCCGCCGAACATCACATTCACCGCTTCGGAGAAGGGGGCGGTGGAGGCGACGAGCTTGTCATGGGCGACCGTGCCGAAGACCGCGACCGTGCCGAGCAGGTAGACGACGGCCGCGCCGATCACGCCGAGCACGCTGGCCCGGCCCACGTTGCGCTCCGGATCGCGGACCTCGCCGGCGCTCATCGCCGCCGACTCGACGCCCACATAGCTGTAGAGCAGGATCGCGGCCGCGGCCGAGAGCCCGCCCACCGCGCTGCCGCCGCCCTCGTTGAACGCGCCCAGGTTGTCCGGATCGAAGAAGAAGAGGCCCACGACCGCGACGAAGAGCAGCGGTACGAACTTCAGCACGGTGGAGACGAGCTGGACCGCGCCGACCCAGCGGGTGCCCGCGAGGTTGGCGAGCGCGGGCAGCCAGAGCGCGACGAGGGCGACCGTGAGGTCCACGCCCATGGAGTGCCGGCCGCCCGCCAGCACATGGAAGTAGCCGACCCCGGCCACGGCGAGCGCGGCGTTGCTCACCCAGGTCATCGTCCAGTACGACCAGGCGGACAGGAACCCGGCGAAGTCGCCGAAGGCCGATCGCGCGTAGACGTACGGTCCGCCGGTGCGCGGGTCGCGCTTCGCGAGCCGCCCGAAGACGAGCGCGAGCGCGATGGCCCCGATGGTCAGCACGCCGAAGGCGACCAGGCTGACGGTGCCGAACGGGGCGACCGAGGCGGGCAGCAGGAAGATGCCGCCGCCGATGATGTTCCCCATGACCAGGGCGGTCGCGGTGGGGAGCCCGAAGCGGCGGGTGTGGGTGCCGTCGGTGTCGTGCATGAGGTGGTGCGCCTCTCGTCGTGCAGGCCCCCGTACGGTTCCGGGCGACAGAACATGCTCACCGAACCACGCCGCACGGACAAATCACCGCGTTTCCTTGCGCGAGGCGCTGTCCGCGACCGTAAAACGTTCAGCGATCACCGCGCACCGCGACGATTCGTCCACCGCATCGGCCGCGGTGCGGACGGCGGTACGGCGAATCGTACGTACGGTTCGTAGGCGCGGGATCGTAGCCGCGAGTACGCACCGGATTTCGGCGGCCGGCCGGCCGCGCCAATAGCAAAGGCCCCAAGGCGATTACCTTGGGGCCCGGCATTCCCGAAAACGCACGGACTCAGCGGCCGGCCTTTTCGTAGGCTTCCTTCACCGACGCCGGCACTCGGCCGCGGTCGTTGACCTCGTATCCGTTCGCCTTCGCCCAGGCGCGGATCTCCGCCGTATTCTCCCCGGCGGCCGGCGCCTTGCGCGGCTTGCCCTTGGAGGCCGCCACGCTCCCCCGGACCCGCCGGGCGCCCTCGGCGTGCAGATAGGGCTGAAGCAGCTCCAGCAGCTTGTCGTAGTTTTCGTCGGTGAGGTCGAGTTCGACTCCGGCGCCGTCGACAAGGATGGTGTGCTTCGCGATCTCCGCCGACTCTTCGCCGGTCAGATCGTCAACGTAAGTGGTAACTACCTTCTGTGCCATGGGGGGATTATAGGGCCCGCCAGGCACATGGCCGGACCAGTGTGCATTACGGAGAAACCGGGGGAAAAGAAGAGCAGGAACGGCATAAGGAACTACGGGACGCGGCCCGCGGCCAGTTTCTCGTCCAGCGGCGGTCCGGTCCGCGGCCGGAGGGCGGCGGCTTCGTCGAGCCAGCGGCGCAGGACCGCGTGAACGCCCTCCGCGCCCACGAGTTCGGCCCCGTCGGCCGTCGGCGGGGTCAGCTCGCGGGGCCACAGCAGGAAGGGGCGGCCCTGTTCGCCGCCGAGCCCGCCGTGCGAGCCGATCTGCTCCTCGAAGGCGTGCACGGCGCCGGTCGTCGGGTCGCAGGCGGAGTTGACCATGATGTCGGCGGCGTGCGGGAAGCCGGCGGTGCGGCGCACGGCCTCGACGGCTCCCGGCCCGAAGGCGTCGAGCGGACTGCGCTCGGCGCCCTCGCCGGTGTCCAGCCGGTGCTCGGCCCCGTCGCGGCCGAGGACCACGGGGCCGTGTTCGGCGGAGCGTACGAGCAGGAAGCCGATGCCCGGATGCTCCGCGAGGGTGCGCAGCAGGGCCGGGTGGTGGCGCTCGATCTCCTCGCGGCTCGCGCGGCCGGGGAGGTCGGGGAAGGAGACGAGGCCGAGGTTCCCGGAACCGAGCACGACGGGGTCCCGCGACGGGCCGGGCCGGGTCTCCCGCTCCGGGGCCTCCGCGGCCTCCGGCCGTCGCAGTGCGGCGCGCACCGCGACGCGGGCCTCGGCGCCGCTGCGGGTGCGCCGGGCACGGCGCGGCACGGGCAGCCCGCACCCGGCCCGTACCAGGTCCTGGAGGGTGAGGCCGTAGCGGTCGGCGAAGGTCGCGCCGGGGCTCTGGCCGTGGTCGGACAGGAGCACCAGCCGGTAGTCGCGCGGCGCGTGGTCGATGACCTTGGCGATCAGCGCGAGCGACCGGTCGAGGCGGCGCAGCACCTGGTGGGTGTCGCGGCTGCGCGGCCCGGAGTGGTGGGCGACCTCGTCGTAGGCGACCAGGTCGGCGTAGACGGCGGTGCGGCCGGAGAGGATGTCGCCGATGACGGCGGCCACCACCACGTCGCGCTCGACGACGGTGGCGAAGGCGCGGATGAAGGGGTACAGCCCGCCGCGCCCCACCCGGGGGCGCCGGCGGCGCGCCCTGGCGGCGAGGGACTGGCCGATCTCCCGGAAGAGCTCGGCGACGAAGGAGGCGGCGGTGCGGGCGGCGTTGGCGGGGTCGCAGAAGTAGGCGAAGTAGCCGGAGCGGGAGCGGTTGTTCCGGCCGCGCCGGGCGGCGATGGACAGCACCAGGGCGAGCTGGTCGGCGCCGCCGGTGAAGAGGTTGCCGCGGCTGGCGCCGTCGTCGGTGAGCAGCCCGCCGTGGCCGCTGCGGGCGGCGGCGCGGCGCTGGAGCTCGGCGGCGCTGGTCGGCCGGTTGCTGATCATCACCTCGCCGCTCTCCTTCTCGTACCAGCGGAAGGCGGGCACGTCCTCGTTGGAGCCGTGCAGGATGCCGAGCTGGCTGGCGCCGGTCTGGCTGGACCAGTCGGTGCGCCACGGGGTGAGGCGGTGGGTGGTCGCGGCCCATTCGGCGACGTGCTCCATCAGCGGCGGCCGGGGCCGGCCGCCCGTGCCGGGCCGCTCGCGCAGGGCGTCGCGCAGGACGTCGTGGCCGACGCCGTCGAGCTGGAGGAAGACCGTGCCGGGCGGCAGCGGACGGGCCGCGTCCCCGGCGGCGTCGGCCGCCTCGGCGTCTTCGCGGCGTCTTCGGCGGTCGGCGAGGCGGGCGAGCCGCCGCCGGTACGCGCCGTCGTCGTGGACGGTGAGCGCGGTACTGGTGGCGGAGGAGGCGGCGGACATCACCGCGGCGACCACGACGGCGGTCTTCAGGCCGACCCTGCCGTTGCCGACGGGCACCAGGTCGAGGGCGATCAGCAGCAGCGAGGCGTTGAGGAAGAAGACCAGGAGGCCGAGCACGAAGGCGGGCACGAGCAGCAGGGCCCGTACGAGCACGGGCCAGACCAGGGCGCTGAGCAGGCCGAACGCCCCGGCGCCGGCCGCCGCCGTGATCGCGATCCGGGTGGCGCTGTCGCCGTCGGCGGACTGGAGCCGGAAGTCGGGGAGGATCGCCGCGAGGACGACCATGGTGGCGGTGCCGACCGCCCAGACCACCAGCACCCGGAACAGGGCCATGCCCACGGTCCGCCATCGGGGCACCTGCACGCCGTTCTCACCTCACGTCCGCCGCCCGCATCGCGCACGCGGACTCGCTTCACAGCCTGTCATAGCGCCGAGAGGAGCGGCCGGGAGCCGACGGCCGGCGCGACGCCACGCACCGGCCGGACCTCCGGGACGCGCCGGTGGACACTCCGGGGCGTACGGGTCGGCGTTCCGGCGGCACGCCAGTCGGCGCGGCGGTGCGCGGACGCGCCATACGACGTTCCGGCTCGTACAGGCCGGCGTTCGGGCACGCACAGACCGGCGGTCCGGCGGCGCGCACGGGCCGGAGCCACGGCACGTGCGGGGTCGAGCCCCGGCCCGTACCAGGTGGCGCGGCAACGCGCACCAGCCGGCGTACCAGCACACGCCAGTCGACACATCGGCACGCGCAGGCCGAACCTCCGGCGCGAACCCGACGGCGCGACGCCACGCACCGGCCGGACCTCCGGAATGCGCCGGTGGACACTCCGGGGCGTACGGGTCGGCGTTCCGGCGGCACGCCAGTCGGCGCGGTAGCGCGCGGACGCGACATACGAGGCTCCGGTGCGTACAGGTCGGCGGTCCAGCAGCACGTACGGGCCGCAGCCACGGCACGTGCAGGGTCGAGCCCCGGCGCGCACGAGGTGGCGCGGCAGCGCCCACCGGCCGGCGCACCGGCACACGCCGATCGGCACATCGGCACGCGCACGCCGGAACTCCGGCGCGCATGGGCCAGGCCTCCGGGACGCCTATACGACGCTCCGGCGCGCACGGGTCGGCGTTCCGGCATGCACAGGTCGGCGGTCCAGCAGCACGTACGGGCCGCAGCCACGGCACGTGCAGGGTCGAACTCCGGCGCGTACAAGGTGGCGCGGCAGCACGCACCGGCCGGCACACCGGCACACGCCGATCGGCACGCACAGGCCGAACCTCCGGCGCGAGCCCGCCGGCGCGACGCCACCCACCGGCCGGACCTCCGGGACGCGCCGGTGGGCGCTCCGGGGCGTACGGGCCGGCGTTCCGGCGGCACGCCAGTCGGCGCGGCGGTGCGCACGGGCCGACGTTCGGACACGCACAGGCCGACGGTCCAGCAGCACGTACGGGCCGCAGCCACGGCACGTGCGGGGTCGGGCGTCAGCGCGTACGACGTGGTGGCGCGGCAGCGCGCACCGGCACACGCCGATCGGCACATCGGCACGCGCAGGCCGGACCTCCCGCGCGAGCCCGCCGGCGCGGCAGCGCGCCACCCGCCACTGCCCCGGCGCAAGCCGGTTGGCGTTCGGGCGCGCGCCCTGGGCAGTATGAGCGCCGTGACTGAGATCCGTACGCCCCGACTTCTGCTCCGCCGCTGGCACGAGGACGACCTCGGCCCGATGGCGGAGATCAATGCCGATCCGCAGGTCATGGAGTGGATCGGGGACGGTTCGGTCCGGGACCGGGAGGAGACGGCCGAGGCCGTCGAGCGGTGGGAGGAGGAGTGGGACGACGAGGGCTTCGGGCTGTTCGCCGTCGAGCTGCTGGCCTCCGGTGAGCTGGCCGGGTTCGTGGGGCTGTCCGTGCCGTCGTTCCTCCCGGAGGTGGAGCACGAGGTGGAGATCGGGTGGCGGCTGGCGCGGCAGTTCTGGGGGCAGGGGTACGCGTCGGAGGGGGCGCAGGCCACGTTGGAGTTCGCGCTGCAGGACCGGGGGCTGGACCGGGTGATCAGCATTCACCGGACGGGCAACACGGCGTCCGAGAATGTGATGCGCAAGCTCGGCATGGAGCTGGAGCGCGAGACGACGCACCCGCTCTACGGTTTCCCGCTGCGGGTGCACGCGATCGATCTCAGCGAGTACGCGGGGTGACGCGGGGCGTCCGCCCCGGTATCAGGGTGGCGGCCCCGGCGGCGGCGAGCGCCGCGATGATGCCCGCGAGGAGGAAGGCGAGGCCGTAGCCGTCCCCGCCGGTGCGGGTGTTGGCGACGGCGGAGAACCCGGCGATGCCCAGCGCCGTGCTGACCTGGCGGACGGTGTTGAGCAGGCCGGACGCGAGGCCGGTCATGGCGGGGTCCACGCCGCCGGTGGCGGCCACCGTGATGGGGGTGAAGGCGAGGCCCGCGCCGAGGCCGAAGAGCGCGACGGGCAGCACGACGGAGGGGAAGAAGGAGGTGTGCGGGCCGAGGCGGGAGAGCAGCAGGAAGCCGGCCGACACCAGGACGAGGCCGGTGAAGGCGGTGCGCCGGGCGCCCCAGCGCGGGGTGAGCCGGCCCGCGAACTGGGCGCCGATCATCACCGCGAAGGCGGCGGGCAGGAAGCCGAGCCCGGCGCGGAGCGGCGAGAAGTGCTGGACGTTCTGGAGGTAGAGCGAGATCAGCACGGGGCTGGCCAGGTATCCGAGGCCCAGGCCGAACATGACCGCGTTGGCGCTGCTCACGGAGCGGTGGGTGAAGATCCGCAGCGGTACGAGCGGGCTGCGCGCCCATTTGTGCTGGCTGATGAGGAAGAGGGCGAGCAGCACCGCGGCGGCCCCGAGGAACCAGCCGCCCCGGGCCGCTCCCCCGTCGCCGCCGAAGCAGACCACGCCGTAGACCAGTGCGACGAGGCCGCAGGTGACCAGCAGTGCGCCGGTGAGGTCCAGGGGCTGGCGGCGGGCTTCCGTACGGGCCCGGCGGGCGAGCGTGAGCGCGGCGATGGCGAGGACGGCGACGCCGATCGGCACGTTCACCAGGAACACCCAGCGCCAGCCGAGGGTGTCGGTCAGCACCCCGCCGCACAGGGTGCCGGCGGCGGCCCCCACCGCGCCGACCATGGACCAGAGCCCGAGCGCCCGCGCCCTGCGCCGCGGTTCGGCGTACGCCTGGTGGACGATGGTCAGGGTGGTCGGCATGAGCAGCGCTCCGCCGATCCCCTGCACGGCGCGGGCGGCGACGAGCCAGCCGGAGCCGCTCGCCACTCCGCATCCGACGCTGGCGGCGGTGAAGACGCCGAGGCCGGTCAGGTACATGGCGCGGGTGCCGAAGAGGTCGGCCAGCCGTCCGCCGAGCAGCAGGAATCCGGCGAAGGCGAGGGTGTAGGCGGTGACGACCCAGCCGATGGAGGAGGCGGTGAAGCCGAGGTCCCGGGCGATGGGCGGCAGGGCGACGGAGATGATCGTCGCGTCGAGCACGACGAGGAACTGCGCTCCGCAGGCCAGGACCATCAACAGCCATGGCCTGGCGGCCCGTTCGCGTTCGGCCGCCGGGATTCCGGTCGCCGCGGTCACTGACATGCCCACCCCTTCCGATGCAAGGTTAGGCTAACCTAACTTCAGATCGAGGGGAACTCCCCGCCTCCCGCGACGCGCTCAGCCCCAGCCCGCCAACACGGCGAAGCCGTACCGCTTGTAGAAGCAGTCCGCGCCCTGGAAGCCCGCCTCCGCGAGCCACGCCAGATGGTCCGCGACCGGGGCGGGGTCGCCGCGCACCAGCTCCTCGCGCACCGCGTCGATCTCCTCCCCGCTCGCGCCGCGGTCCGCCGCCTCGCGCAGCCATACCTCGCCGTACAGCGCGTCCAGGCCCGGCTCGGGCCCGGCGACCTGCTCCGCGTTGACGAACACCCCGCCCGGCGCGAGGACCTCCCGGACCCGCCCGTAGAGCCGCCGCTGGTCGGGCCGGGGCAGCTGGTGGATGGCGAGCGCGGAGACCACGATGTCGAACGGGCCGGGCGGCAGCGCCTCCCGCAGGTCCCGTACGTGCGGGGTGTGCCCCACCGCGAACAGGTCGAGGGCGGGCCGGGCCGCCGCCAGCATCCGCTCCGAGGAGTCGACGAGGTCGAAGGTGGCCTCGGGCAGCACCGAGGCCAGCCCGCAGGCGAACAGGCCCGTGCCCGCGCCCAGGTCGAGCACCTTCGGCGCCTGCCGCTCGCCCGCCGCCGCCAGCTCGACGGCGACCTCGTAGAAGGCGTTGAGATGCGGTACGAGCCGGGGCCGGGCGCTGTCGTAGCCCTCCGCGCTCCAGACCGCCAGCCGCGAGACGTCCACCACTGCGAACTGCCCACCAATCGAACCGCTGTTCCGTCAACTCGGCACACTTTACTTCCTGTTCGGTGCGCCTGCCGAGGGCTGCCGCCCCGGTGGGGAATGGGCGGATTCGCGTGCGAACCGGACTCAACTACGCTCAGGCGGAGCGCGGACAGCAGCGGACACGCGGACACGACACGATGGGAGGCGGCGGGTGCCGGTCGAGATCACCTGGTGGGGTCATGCCACCACGACGGTGGAGGACTCCGGGGTGCGGGTGCTGACCGACCCCCTCTTCGCCCGCCGCCTCGCGCACCTGCGCCGCCGCCGGGGCCCGGTGCCGCCGCCCGCCGCCGCGGCCGCGGACATCGTGCTCGTCTCGCATCTACACGCCGACCACCTGCACCCCGCCTCGCTGCGCCGGCTCGCGCCCGGCACCCGGCTCGTGGTGCCGCGCGGCGCGGGCCGTGCCGTGCCGGGGCTGCGGAAGGTGGCGGCGGACCGGGGGCTGCGGGTCACCGAGGTGGCGGCGGGCGACGAGCTCCGCGTGCGGGACGTCGTGGTGCGGGCGGTGCCCGCCGCGCACGACGGCCGCCGGCTGCCGTACGGGCCGCACCGGGCGGCCGCGCTCGGCTATGTGGTGCGGGGGGAGGCCGCGACGTACTTCGCGGGCGACACCGGGCTCTTCGACGAGATGCCGGAGGCCGTCGGGGCGGTGGACGTGGCGCTGCTCCCGGTCGGCGGCTGGGGCCCGTTCCTGGGCCACGGCCATCTGGACGCGGGCCGGGCGGCGCTCGCGCTGGCCCGCCTCGCGGCGCGCGACGCGGTGCCGGTGCACTACGGCACGTACTGGCCGATCGGCATGGACGCGGTGCGCCCGCACGAATTCCACGCGCCGGGCGACGACTTCGTACGGCACGCGGCCCGGCTCGCGCCGCGGACCGCGGTGCACCGGCTGGGGCACGGCGAGAGCGTGCGGCTGGGGGCCGCGGGGTGAACGGCCGCATGGCCCTGGCGGAGCTGGCCCGCCAGGTGCCGCCGGAGTCGACGCAGCAGGCGGTGGGCTACCCCTCGCTGTTCCTGCTGGTGTTCCTGGGGTCGCTGGTGCCGGTGGTGCCGACGGGGGCCGTGGTCAGCTCGGCCGCCGTGGTCGCCGTCCACCAGACGGACCCCTTCGCCCTGCTGGTGGTCTTCGGCGTCGCGTCCTTCGGCGCGTTCCTCGGCGACATCGCGCTCTACTGGCTCGGACAGCGCGGCGTCCGCTCCCGCAACGGCTCACGATGGCTGGAACGGCTGCGCGACCGGGCCGCGCCGGAGCGGCTGGCGCAGGCGCGGACCAAGCTGGAGGAGCACGGGGTCGCCGTGCTGGTCCTCTCCCGGCTGATGCCGGCGGGCCGCATCCCGGTGATGCTGGCGTGCCTGCTGTCGCGGACGCCGATGCGCCGCTTCGTCCGCGGCGACGTCCCCGCCTGCCTGGCCTGGGCCGCCACGTACCAGCTGATCGGCATCCTCGGCGGCTCCCTCTTCCCCCGGCCGTGGGAGGGCGTGGCGACCGCCGTCGGCCTGACGCTGCTGGTCAGCGCGGCGCCGACGGTGTGGCGCAAGGTGCGGCAGCGGTGAGGCGGCGGGCACGGGAGCGCTGAGGCGGGAGCGCCGCTCGCTCAGCCCCCCGCCAGCTCCCCCAGCACCGCGCCGAAGCGGGCCAGCGCCTGCGCGACGTCCGGTGACTCCAGCGGCTCGGCGGCGTCCAGGGCCCGTTGCCGGGCCGCGTCGCCGGTCAGGAGGGCCAGCGGGGAGAAGCGGACGCGCAGCGCGTCGGGGCTGTCGGCGAAGCGGTGGCCGCCGGGGGTGTGGCAGCCGAGGCGCGCGCTGAGGTGGTCCTCCAGCTCCACGGAGTCGGTGATGCCCCGGGCGGCGAGCGCGGTGCGCAGTTCGCCGAGGTCGGCGTAGAGGAACGGACCGGCCTGCGGCGGCCGGCAGAGCGCGCCCGCGAGGGTGAGGCGGCCGTACGCGGCGGTGGCGAGCGCGCCGAAGAGCCGGGCGGCGGCGGCCGTCCGGGCCCGGACCGGCGCGGGCTCGTCGAGCGCGTGGGCGGCGGCCGCGGCGACCGGGGGCGCGAGCAGCGCCCGTAGGGCCGTGCAGGTGGAGAGCGTACGGGCGCGCAGCGCCCGGCCCGGCCCGGTGTCCGGGAAGCGGGCGAGGGCGGCCGGCCAGGCGGTGGGGGTGAGGGAGCCCGCGAGGTCGGTGAGGACGACGGTGTGCTCGGGGCACATCTCGGCGGGGCCGACGACCACGGTGCCGTGCGCGTCGTACCGGGTGTCCCGCCAGGTCTCGTCGCTGATGACCAGCAGTTCCTCTGCCGTGGCGGCCTCGCACACCTCGTGCAGCGTCTCGGGCGGTACGAGCGTGCCGGTGGGGTCGTCGGCGACGGACAGCACCAGGGCGCGCGGCCTGCCGCCCTCGCCGCGAATCCGCCGCACGGTCTCCAGCAGCGCGAACGGGTCGGGGACGCCGCCGCACTCGGCGGGCACGGGCACGTGGTACGAGGCGCCGCCGGCGAGGCGGGCCACCTGCGTGTACCAGGCCGCGCAGGGGCGGGTCAGCAGCACGTCGCCGCCGAGCGAGGCGAGCAGCGCGAGCAGCAGGGGCTGGGCGCCGGGGGCCGCGATCAGCTGGCCGGCGTCGGTCCACAGGCCGCGCCGGGCGAAGTATCCGCGGGCGGCGGCGTGCAGGGCGGGCCCTCCCCCGGCGGGCTCCGGTGCGGAGCGGCCGGCCGCCGCGGCGAGCTGTTCGGCGAGTTCCGCGAGGACGGGCAGCCCGCTCTCGGGCGCGGACAGAGCCGGGGCGGTGGGCTGCATCCGGACCTCCGGCTGCGAGTGGGTGGACGGGCCGTCGGCAGAGTGCGGACCCGTCCACCTTCGCAGACCTCGCGGCTACAGGCGCGGGGTGGCGCGTGGCCGGAGCGGACGCGCCGGGTCAGGTCCCCGTCGGGCGGGCCGCGGCGGCGGGCCCGGCGGCAGGCGCGTCCTCGGCGGCGGGCGCGGCGTTCCGGCGGAGCTTGCGCAGTTCGCCTTCGAGCCCGTGGCCGCGGGTGCGCACGACGATCTCGGCGAGGTCCGCGAGCTTGCGGTTGGCCCGCTGGGAGTGGCGCCGCAGCAGGTCGAACGCTTCCTCCGCGTCGCAGCCCAGGACGTACATCGCGATGCCGCACGCCTGGTCGACGACGGGCCGGCGGCGCAGCGCCGTGTCGAGCTGGTCGACCTCGGCGAGCGCCCGGCGGTAGCGGCGGTCGCGGACGAAGTTGGTGAGGGCGAGGTCGCCGAGCATCTCGGTGGCCTCGTGGGTCTCCTGCCGCAGGGGGCCGGGGCGGAAGCCGTAGACGCTGACGGTGACGGTGAGGGCGTCGCGGCTGAAGACGAGGGTGGCGCTGGAGCGCACGCCCGCGTCCAGGGCGCGGGCCCGGAAGCCGGGCCAGCGGCGGTCGTGGAGGAGGTCGTCCGCGGCGGCCTCCCGGCCGGTGTCGAGGGCCGCCGGTATGGGGCCTTCGCCGGTCTCCAACTGGGCCGTCACCAGGGTCGACAGGTCCGGGTGGGTGGCGGCCGTGGACGCGTCGTCGGCGCCGTCGGTTACGGCCGTGACCGTGGCGCCGCAGATCTCGGGGGCGCACCAGGCGGTCTGCTCGGCGAGGTGCGCGAGGCCGCGGTCGAGGGACGCCGCGCCGTACTCGGAGGCGCCGGCGACCTGCGCGATTGAGGTGCTCATACGGTCCGGCATGGGCTGGATCAGTCCCTTCGGTTCGATTCGTTCCTCCCGTGCCCTAACTGTCCGGCTGCCCGCCGGGCCCGTACCGGAAACGGACGGCGAATACGGAGCGATGACAACAGGCCGAATCTGCTGGGCTGGCCGTCACCCGTCCGGGCTACGGTGTGCCCATGACCGGGGCTGAGGAATTCGGTGCGGAACTGGCGGACTTCCGCAGCCGCGTCGACGAATTGCGCACCGCGCGGGCACTGCCCGCGCAGGAGCGGCTGTCCGCGCTGGACGCCGCGCTGTTCGAACTGGAGCACGCCGCGGACGTCCTGTGGCCCCGGTACGAGGAGCTGGCCGCCGCCGCGCGCGGCGGCGCGGAGGGTCTGCGCGGGCAGAGCGGACAGGAACAGCAGCTGTTGCGGGCGCTGTTCCAGCGGATGCCGATGGCGGTGGCGCTGCTCGACCGGGAGACGGTGGTCCGGCGGCTCAACTTCGCGGCGACCCAGTTGTTCGGGATGCGCGCGGGGTTCGCGACGGGCCGGCGGCTCACGGGGTCGCTGCGGCACGACGGGCGGGCGGCGCTGCGCGGTCAAGTCGCGGCGGTCGCGCGCGGCGAGGGGGCGCGCAGCCTGCTGGTGCACCTGCCCGGCGGCCGGGCGGGCGCGGCCCTGCGGGTGACGCTGACGGCGCTGCGGCCGTCGGGCGAGCTGCGGAACGCGGTGCTGGCCGTCTTCCAGCCCGCCGCCGACGGCGAACGGCCGGGCCCCGCGCCGGCCGCCTCGAAGGCCGCCCAGTCCAAGCAGGTCGCGGCCCAGGGCTCCGCGGCGGGTCCGTACCTGGCGGAAGTGACCCGGCACGCCGAGCTGATGGACCTCCTCGACGCGATGGCGACGGCGCTGCTGGGCCGGCGCGCGGGCGGCCCGGCCGAACTGCTGGAGCGGGCGGCGCGGGTGTTACAGGGCCAGTTCGCGGACTGGGTGGTGGCCGACCTCAACGACGGGGGGACGCTGCGGCGCGTCGTCGTGCTGGGCCCGTCGCAGGCGGACGGATTGCGCGCGGCGGTGGCCGAGGGCAACCCGGCCGACTGCCCGCTGGTGGTCGAGGCGACGGCCGCGGGGACCTCGGCGCTCCAGGTGCGCCCGGACGATCCTGAACTCTTCGGCCGCGATGGGGACGGGGCCGCGCTGCTGGTACGGGCGGAGGTCACCTCGCTGGTGTGCGTACCGCTGCGGCCGGGCCCGGCGTCGCCGGTGCGGGGCGCGCTGACGCTCCTGCGCTCGGGCGCGCGGCACGCGTTCGAGATGGCGGAGGCGGGTGTGGTGGACCGGATATCCCGGCATGTGGCGCTGGCCATGGCGGCCGTCGAGCCGTCCCGGGGCCGGGACACGGCGGAGGCCGCCTCCTGACGCCGCCTCACTTCCGCTGGGTTCACGCGGCCTCCTGGAGCACCTGGCGGCGCAGCCGGTTGCAGGTGCGGCTGATCAGCCGGGACACGTGCATCTGGGAGATGCCGAGCTGGTCGGCGATCCGGCTCTGCGTCATGTCGCAGAAGAACCGCATGTAGAGGATGTTCCGCTCGCGCTCGGGCAGGGCGCGCAGCTTGGGCTTGAGGGCCTCGCGGTCCACGACGAGGTCGAAGCCGTGCTCGGGCGAGCGGAGGGTGTCGGCGAGGGAGTAGCCGTCCTCGGCGCCCGGCAGTTCGGCGTCCAGGGAGAGGGTGGTGAAGCTCTCCATCGCCTCCAGGCCGACCAGCACCTCTTCCTCGGTGAGACCGGTGTGGCGGGCCAGGGCGGCGACGCTCGGGCCGTGGCCGTCGAGCGAGCGGGTCAGTTCGTGGGTGGCGGTCCGCACCCGGTTGCGGAGGTTCTGGACGCGGCGGGGGACGTGCAGGCCCCACATGTGGTCGCGGAAGTGCCGCTTGACCTCGCCGACGATGGTGGGCACCGCGAAGCTCTCGAAGGCGGTGCCGCGGTCCGGGTCGTACCTCTTGACGGCCTTGACGAGGCCGAGCAGGGCCACTTGCTGAAGGTCCTCGACGGACTCGCCGCGGTTGCGGAACTGCCGCGCCAGGCGCTCGGCCATCGGTATCCAGGCCCGGACCACGCGCTGCCTCAGCTCGTCCTTCTCGGGGCCGTCGGGCATGGCGACGATGCGGCGGAAGTCGCCCATCGTGTCAGGGGCGTCGTCATGGGGGTGCCGACGGTGTGTGCGTACCGTGATCGCGGTGGCCATTGCTGGTCTCCTCAGCGGTGGGTGGGTGGTGGCACCGCGGGAGCGCACTGCGCGAGGCGGACAGAGCACGCCTGGAGCGATGATCCGCTCCCACGGGCGTGCCTCCAGTCCGAAGCACATACTTTCGGGTGCCCCGCCGTGCGGGGCCCAAACGGGGTTTTCTTCCCGCTTCCCGCGGACACCCGTCTCCGCGGGGCGGCGGAGCCCGTCGAGTGTCGGGATGTCCGCGCCTCGCCTACGTTCGTAGGAGTCCCACCGTTCGCGGGAGAACCGCGCGCGCAGCGTGTAAGGAAGTGAGCATCATGCGGATCGCTTTTCTGGTGGCGCCCGAAGGCGTGGAGCAGATCGAGCTGACCGACCCCTGGCAGGCCGTGCTCGACACGGGCGGCACGCCCGAGCTGGTGTCGACGGAGTCCGGCCGCATCCAGGCGTTCGACCACCTCGACAAGGCCGGCACGTTCGCCGTGGACCGGACCTTGGACGAGGCGGCGGTGGCGGATTACGACGGGCTGGTGCTGCCGGGCGGCGTGGCCAACCCCGACGCGCTGCGGATGGACGGGCGGGCCGTCGCGTTCGTCAAGGGCTTCTTCGACGCGGGGAAGCCGGTAGCGGCGATCTGCCACGCGCCGTGGACGCTGATCGAGGCCGATGTGGTGCGCGGCCGGACCCTCACCTCCTGGCCGAGCCTGGCCACCGACATCCGCAACGCGGGCGGCACTTGGGTGGACGAGCAGGTCAAGGTGTGCACGGGCGGGCCGAACACGCTGATCACCAGCCGCAAGCCGGACGACCTCAAGGCGTTCCGGGAGGCGTTCACCCAGGCATTCGACAAGGCCGGCGGCTGAGCACGGCCGCCCGCGGGTGCCGTAGGGGCCCGTACTGCCCCTTACGGCCCCTTACGGCCCCTACGGTTCGGTCTCAGGGCCGGCGGCCCAGCAGGCACAGGAGCTTGGTCTGCGGGTCCGAACCCGGCGGCGGTTCCACGGGCTCCGCGAAAAGGCCGCTCTTGGCCAGGTCGGCGGCGTGCGGCGCCACTTGGCGGGCCGCGAAGGAGACGAGCTCGCCCGGCAGCCGCTCGTCGCCGCCGATGGCGCGCGCCAGGTCCCAGGAGTGCACCACGGCGTCGGTGATCATCTCCGCGCAGTAGTCGGCGGCCGAGCTGTCCCCGTAGGAGAGATGGACCGTGCGCTCCAGCGCGTTCGGCTCCGCGAAGGCCGCCCGGGCCGCCGCCGCGGCCCGGACCCAGGTCGTGGCGGGGTCGTCGCCGAGCCGGTCGCCGTCGAAGGCGTCGCCCTGCGCGTCGATGGAGGAGCCGTCGCGGACCAGCGACGGCACCCAGAGCTGTTCGACGGTGAGGTGGTTGACGAGGTCGCGTACGGTCCATTCGGCGCACGGCGTCGCCGCGCCCCACTGATCGGGCCGGACGGCGCGCAGCCGCTCGGTGAACAGGTCGAGCGCCTCTTCGTGCCGGGTGAGCAGCGGATTGTGCAGTGTGGTGTGCAACGGATCGGCCATGCCGCCATTGTCACCGCGGGGCCGGCCGGCTGCGACCCCGGCGACCGCGGGCGGACGGCCGCGATCCCCTCGTGTCGATTACGCCGTCTCGGGTACCCGCTCCACGCAATCCGGCTCTGACGTGCTCACCCGCGCGTCGCGGGTACCGCGGCGGGCCGGCACGGAAGGGAATCACCGAGAAACCGATAAGAGGTCGAACAGAGATGGCCCAGTTCGTAAAGGACGTCATGACACCCGCGATCGCCTCGGTCTCCCCAGACGCCTCACTGGTCGAGGCCGCGCAGCTGATGCGCTCGCAGGGCATCGGCGATGTGCTGATCGCCGAGGGCGGGCGGCTCCTCGGCGTGCTCACCGACCGCGACATCACCCTGCGCGCCGTCGCCGACGGCGTGGACCCGCTGACCGTGAGCTGCCACTCCGTGTGCACCCGCGAACCAGTGACGGTCGGCCCCGAGGAAGAGGTACGGGCGGCCGTCCGCCTGATGCGCGAGCACGCCGTACGGCGGCTGCCCGTCGTCGAGAACGGCCGGCCGCTCGGCGTCATCAGCATCGGGGACCTCCTCCAGGAACAGGAACCCGGCTCGGCGCTGGCCGACATCAGCCGCGCCTCGCCCAACACCTGGCCGGGCACCGCCTCGGCCTGAACACGCGCGAGCGGCCATGCGCACGCGGCGCCGCCCCCGGCCCCTGGTGTCGGTGCCGCATCCCGGCGGCGCGCCGGGGTAGACGTCGCGCATGCGAAATCCGTTGAACACATGGGACCGCTCGGCCTTCCACCAGGTCGCCACCCGGCACTGGCCGGGCGGTGACCGCGTGCTGCCGGGGCTCTCCCGCAGCGCGAACCACGGCGCCCTGTGGCTGGGCATCGCCGCCGGCGCGGCCGTGCTCGGAGGCCGGCCCGCCCGGCGGGCCGCGCTGCGCGGCGCGGTCTCGCTCGCCGCTGCCTCGGCCACCGTGAACACCCTGGGCAAGAGGTCGGTGGGGCGGCGGCGGCCGCTGCTGGACTCGGTGCCGGTGATACGGCGGCTCGCCCGGCAGCCGTTCACCACTTCCTTCCCGTCGGGGCACGCCGCTTCGGCGGTTGCTTTCGCGACCGGCGTCGCGTTCGAGAACCGCTGGTGGGGGCTGGCTCTCGCGCCGCTCGCCGCCTCCGTGTGCTTCTCCCGCGTCTACACCGGCGTCCACTATCCGGGCGATGTGCTGGCGGGCGCCGCGCTCGGCGCCGGCGCGGCCTACGCGGTGCGCGGGCTCGCGCCGACGCGCTCCCAGCTCGCGCCCCCGGCCCGGCCGCAGGCCGACGCGCCGGCGCTGCCGGAGGGGCGCGGGCTGGTGGTGGTCACCAACGCCGGCTCCGGGCAGCGGACGTCGACCCGCCCGGACCGGGCCCAGGAGGTGCGCGACGCGCTGCCCGGCGCGGAGGTCGTCGAGTGCTCCGCGGACGAGGGCGAGCCGCTGGACAAGGCGGTGGAGGCGGCGGCGGAACGGGCGCGTGAACTCGGCGGCGCGCTGGGCGTGTTCGGCGGGGACGGCACCGTCAACACCGCCGCCACCGCCGCCGTCCGGCACGGGCTGCCGCTGGCGGTGCTGCCGGGCGGCACCCGCAACCACTTCGCGTACGACCTGGGCATCGAGACGGTCGCCGACGCGTGCCGGGCGGTGAACCGGGGCGAGGCGGTGGCGGTCGATCTGGCGCGGTTCGGGGACGGGGAGTATTTCCTCAACACCTTCTCCATCGGCGCCTATCCGGAGCTGGTGCGGGTCCGCGAGCGCTGGGCGCCGCGGGTCGGCGCCTGGCCGGCGGGGGTGCTGGCGGCGGTGCACGTGCTGCGCACGGCGACCCCGATCGAGGTGACGGTGAACGGGCGGCGGCGCTCGCTGTGGCTGCTGTTCGTGGGCAACTGCACCTATCGCGGCCTCGGCCTGGCCCCGGTGCGGCGGCACGACCTGGCGGACGGGGTGCTGGACGTACGGGCCGTCTACGGCGGTCGGCTGGCCCGTACGCGGCTGCTCACGGCGGCGCTGACGGGGGCGTTGAAGCACTCGCCGGTGCTCGGCTCGGCGCGGGAGCGGCAGTTGCGGATCAGCGGGTTCCGGAACGGCACGCATCTGGCCTTCGACGGGGAGGTCATGCCGTGCCCGGAGCGGCTGACGCTGGAGAAGGAGAACGAGGCGCTGGTGGTCTACCGGCTGTTGGAGGAGTGAAGGGGCAGGCGGGGAGCGCCCATACTGTGAGACGACTCTCTCGTAATCCGAGATGCGCGCGTACGGTGGCGGCACCGCTTCACGCAGGCCGAGGAGGACGCCATGCCGCAGGAGACCGCCGTCTACACCCATGGGCACCACGAGTCGGTGCTCCGTTCGCACACCTGGCGCACGGCCGCCAACTCCGCCGCCTACCTGCTCGGTTCCCTCAAGCCGGACATGCGCGTCCTGGACGTCGGCTGCGGCCCCGGCACCATCACCGCGGACCTCGCGGAGCTGGTGCCGCAGGGCGGCGTGACGGGGCTGGAGGCCGCCGCCGGGGTACTGGAGCAGGCGCGCGGCGTGGCCCGCGAACGCGGCCTGGACAACGTCGACTTCGCCGTCGGCGACGTCCACGAGCTGGACTTCCCGGACGACTCCTTCTCCGTGGTCCACGCCCACCAGGTGCTCCAGCACGTCGGGGACCCGGTGCGGGCGCTGAGCGAGATGCGGCGGGTCTGCGAGCCGGGCGGGATCGTGGCCGTACGGGACGCCGACTACGCCGCCATGACCTGGTACCCGCAGCCGCCCGCCCTCGACCGGTGGCTGGACCTCTACCGGCGGGTGGCCCGCGCCAACGGCGGCGAGCCGGACGCCGGCCGGCGGCTGCTCTCCTGGGCGCGGCAGGCGGGGTTCACCGACGTCACGGCGTCGGCGGCGACCTGGTGCTATTCCACACCCGAGGAGATCGCGTGGTGGAGCGGTCTGTGGGCGGACCGCACCGTCGCCTCCTCGTACGCGCGGGTCGCGGTGGACGGCGAGCACGCCACGGAGGGGGAGCTGGCCGAGATCTCCGAGGCGTGGCGCGAGTGGGGCCGGCAGCCGGACGCCTGGTTCGGCGTACTGAACGGCGAACTCCTCTGCCGCGCGTGATCTTCCCCAACTAGGCTGTCCCGTATGGACATTCTGGGGACCTCACTGAGGGTGTGCGTGAACGATCTGGACGCCGCGATCGGTGTGTACGAACGGCTGACGGGGGCCGAGGCGCAGCGCTTCCAGCGCGGCGCCGTCTCGGTCGCGGCCGTCGGCTGCTTCTTCCTGATGAGCGGCCCGGAGGCGGAGCTGTCGATCCTCCGCAAGATCACCGCGACCATCGCGGTGGCGGACGTGGACGTCGCGGTCGACGACCTGCGGGCGGTGGGTGCGCAGGTCATCGCCGGGCCGGTGCCGTCGCCCATCGGGCGCAACCTCGTCGCCCGCCATCCGGACGGTTCCGTCTTCGAGTACGTGGACCGCAAACCGGCGCTGTGACGGGCGTATCCGGCGGCGGTCCCTAGACCACGGTCACCGGGCAGCGCACCACGGCGTCGAAGAAGTAGCCCTGGGTGTTGGGCACGGACCGGTCGGGCTGGGTGCGGCCCGCCGTGTCCGTGGCCCGGGCCAGGAGCTCGGCGGGGCCGGGGTCGCGGGGCCGCCAGTCGGTCTCCCAGCGCACCCAGCCGTCCCCGCACGGCTCGTCGCGCAGCCGCGCGGCGCTCCAGTGGGCCCCGCCGTCCGTGCTGACGTCCACCCGCGCCACTCCCCCGCCGCCCGACCAGGAGCGCCCGGTGAGCCGGTGCGTGACCCCGGCGGGCAGGGCCGTTCCGGCGTCGAGCTCCCAGGCGCTGCGGACGGGGAGCACGGTCATCGGCGCGCCGCCGGGCGGGTGGTCCGGCCCGAAGAGGCGGTAGAACTCGGTGGTCCACGGGGAGCTGAGCGGCCGGTCGGAGACCTCGATGTCGCCGACCCATTTGACGGAGGCGACGCCCACCCAGGACGGGGCGATGATCCGGACCGGATAGCCGTGGTCGTACGGGAGGGGCTCGCCGTTCATCTCGTAGGCGAGGATCACGTCGTCCAGCGCCTTGGCCGCGGGCATCGGCCGGCGCACCCGGCCGTGGTCGACGCCGTCGCTGACATAGGCGTCGTCGAGGCCGCGCGGCATCACGTCGACGGCTTCGGGCCGGATGCCCGCGAGGCGCAGTACGTCCGCGAGGCGCGCGCCGCGCCAGCGGGCCACACCGACGGCGCCGAGCGTCCAGGGCGTGCCGGTGACATCGTCGCCCTGCTGGCTGGTGAAGTAGCTGCGGCCGTTGCCCGCGCATTCGAGGCAGGCGGCGCGGACCACGGCGGGCAGGGCGCGCAGTTGGGCGTAGCTGAACCGGACGGGCGCGCCGCGCAGCCCGTCGCCCCAGACCGTGAGCCGCCAGCTCTCGGCGTCCAGCCGGGGCGTCGTGGTGTGGTTGCGCACGAAGAACCGGTCGTTGGGGGTGTGGTAGCCGGTGCGGCGCAGGGCGGCGGGCGCGGTCTCGGCGTTGGTGCCGCGCAGGGTGAAGAGATCGGGCGGCAGCGGTTTGTGGATGCCGCCGCCCTCGGCGGCCACCGCCGGCCTGAGCCGGCCGCGCCGTCGGGCGCTGTCGTCGGGGCGCTGCGGGCGGGGGTGCGCGGGCATGGCCGGTACTCCTGACGACGGGACGCATGCCGGTGCCGGCACGCGGGAGACGGAAACCTGACGGACATATGGAGCGTCCGCGAGGATATTTCCCGGCTCCGCGCCCGATAAAGCACCTTCTGCGCCATCGTCGGAGCGCTCCCGTCACATGGGCCGCATCCGGAAGTCGTACTCCGCCGGCAGCGGGTGCTCGGCCCGCGCGCGCTCGCGCACCTCGTCGGTGACCGGGCCGCCGCCCGCCACGAGCTGTTCCGCGATGGCGTACCAGGTGTCGCCGAGCGCCTCGTCGCCCTCGCGCAGGTCGTCCACCTCGAAGCCCCGGTCGAAGAGCTCCCGCGCGGCGGGCGCGTCCCCTTGGGCGAGCAGGACGCGGGCGGCCAGCAGCCGGAAGCGGCCGCGGTCGCGGGTGACACGGGGCAGCGCGTCGAGCACGTCCGCCGCGTCCCCTGGGCGGCCCGCGGCGAGCAGGGCGAGGACCGCCTCCTGGCCGAGCGCGGCGAGCGCGGCCCGCTGCTCGACGCCGTCGCAGCAGCGGTCGCCGGCGTCCTGGAACGCCTGGAGCCAGCGCTCGGCGGACCGGTCGCGGTGGCCGCGTTCCTGGTCGGCGACGGCCAGGCAGCGCAGCGAGGGCCAGTGGTCCCTGGCCGAGTGCTCCCAGCTGCGGGCGGCCTGGGAGCGGTCGCCCGCGTGCCACTGGGCGACCCCGAGGTGGTAGCGGACGTCGGGGGTCGGCCGCGCCGCCTCCAGGTGCTCGCGCCAGTACGGGCCGACGAGCGAGGGGCCGGGCGGCAGGTGCCGGGGGTGCGGCGGCAGGGCGCCGGTGCGCAGCAGTTCGAGCCAGGGGGCCTGCTGCGGGCCGAGGGTCGCCGCGTCGAAGGGGGTGCCGGGCAGCCGGTGGCCGCCGCGTTCGGTTTCGAGCGCGCCCCAGCCCGAGCCGGTGGCCAGGCTCTCCTTGGGTTCGGTGTCGGCGTACGGCCGCCAGGCGGCGTAGGCGGCGTCCACGTCGGCGCGCGGCAGGGCCGCTTCGAGCCGGCGCCCGGCCTCGGCGCGCGCCGCCGCCCAGTCGGCGCCGTGGACCGCGGCGGGGTCCGCGGACAGCGGCCCGTACGCCTCCAGCCAGGCGAACTCACCGCCCGGCGGCAGCGGTACGTGCTCCAGCTGGGTGCGGGCGAGGCCCGCCTGGATCTCGGCGTAGCCGCCGGCGCCGGGCTCGGTCAGCCACCGCTGCCAGCGGCGTCCGCCGGCGCCCGAGCCCCAGCGGAAGAGCTTGCGGCCGCGCAGCGTGTCGGTCGAGGTCTGTACGAGGCCGTGGCCCTGCCCGTCGAGCGCGGCGATCCAGGGGCGCGCGCCGTCCTCGATGTCGTGGAAGAAGTCGGCGGGGTGCTCGCCGCCCAGCGGGTAGGTGCACTCGGCGTCCCCCGCGCCGGGGACGGGCACGCGGCGCAGGGATCTGTCGTAGCCGAAGTGCCAGGCGGCGTCGGCGGGGGCGAGGACGCGGGTGCGCTCGTCCTCGGGTACGGCGGTGTTGGACCACCAGTAGACGGGCGCGGTGCGCTCGCCGGGGTTGCGGACGCGC
This sequence comes from Streptomyces sp. NPDC050610, assembly GCF_040654875.1. Classification (NCBI taxonomy): domain Bacteria; kingdom Bacillati; phylum Actinomycetota; class Actinomycetes; order Kitasatosporales; family Streptomycetaceae; genus Streptomyces; species Streptomyces sp. NPDC050610. Next base: position 196,696 of record NZ_JBFAIV010000003.1, read on the forward strand.
ACCCCCGCGTACAGGAAGTCGGCGCCTTCGGGGAGCCAGAGGTCGACCTGGAAGACGAGGTCGCGCAGCCGCTCCCACTCCCACAGCCGCAGCATCTCGCCGCCGTCGGGGGCCGGGACGCGGGCGGCGTGCAGCGGGGCGGTGCACAGCGGGCCGTGGCCGGTGGCGCCGATGTTCCATTCGATGCCGCCGGAGAACCAGGCGCCGTGGAGCGCGAAGTCGGCGGGCTGGAGGACCGGGTTGGTGTGGAGGAGTTCGCGCCCGGTGGGCTTGTGGCGCAGGGAGTGGACGCGTCCGCCGAGGCCGGGCAGGACGGTGGCGCGCAGCCGGTCGTTCTCGACGACGAGGGCGTCGAGGTCGGCGGGGGCGCGGTGGCGGGTGTAGCCGTCGCGCAGCCGGACCGGCAGGACGGAGCGCAGCGGCGCGTAGCCGCTCTGGAGGGCCATGTCGGCGGGGAGGGCGGCGCGCTGCCGGGCGTCGAGCACGTGCGCGTCGCCGTGCGGTCCGCGCGGCAGCAGGGCGGGCAGCGGGTTCTCGGGCCCGAGCGGTGCGGCGGGCAGGGTCAGGACGGCACGTCGGATGGTCGTGGCCACGGCAACCTCGCTCCTCGTCTGGCGCCGCCTCGCGGCGGCGCTCCGGCACGCCGTGCCCGGCGGCCCCCGATGACCATGGAACACGCTTCGGGCCCCCGTGAACAGGGCCGCCCCCGGTCAGGGTTGCGCAAAGAGCGGTAACTAACCTGAACCCCGACCCGAGAACGATGAGGCCAGGACCCGAGGGGCGGGAAGCGGTGGCGACGGAACACACCTACCGGGTGACGGTGCGGGGGCGGTTCGACTCCCTGGACCCCGAGGCGCGCGAGCGGCTGCTGGCCGAGGCGGACGCGTTCGAGGCGAAGCGGGGGCGGTTCACCGAGGGCGGGACGTTGCGGTACCGGCCGGACCTGACGTCCTTCGCCTTCCGCTATCTGGTCACCGCCGACTCCGAGGAGGGCGACGAACTGGCGTCGCTGCTCGCGGAGGAACGGGCGGTCCAGACACTGGACGAGGCCGGTTACGGCTACGCGGAGCTGCGCAGCGAGGCCACCGACATGGACGCGGGCGCCCCTCCCGGCAAGCTGTGCCGGTCACGGCCCTAGGCGGGCCGGCCGCGCGGGCCGGTGAGGCCGCCGGGGCGGCTGCGGCGCATTGGGTAAGGTGAACCTAACTCGTTCGCCCCGTCCTCGGAGGTCGTGTCCATGCCGGTGTCCGCCCCGCCGACCGGTACGGCCAAGCGCCCGCCGCCCATCCCCCGGCCCGCGCCCGTAGAACGGGCGAGCAGCCCGCTGATCGCCTCGCTCGGGCCGCGCCCGGACGCGGCCGGATTCTGGCGCTCGCTGCCCGGCACGCCGCTGATCGAGCCCGACCCGGCCGGATCGGCCGAGCACGCCGTGGTCACCTTCCTGTGGCGCGGCTCGGCCGCGACGCGCGCCGTCCTGGTGCTGCCGAACAAGGTCGCCGACCCGCGCGCGCTGGAGCACAACCTCATGGACCGGGTGCCGGGCACCGACATCTGGCACTGGTCGGTGCGGATGCGCCGCGACTGGCGGGCCACGTACGCGCTCTGCGTGGACGAGGGGCAGGGGTCGCCGGGGCTCGAAGGCGCCGAGCACCGGGCGTGGCTGCGCGGCCAGGGCCGCCGCGACCCCCTCAACCCCCGCTCGTTCCCCCCGCGGTGGGGCGGCGAGCCGGTGTCCGTGGTCGAACTCCCCGACGCGCCCGCCCAGTCCGACTGGCTGCCGCGCCCCGGCGTTCCGGCCGGCACGGTCTCCACGCATACGGTCGCGAGCGGCGTCCTCGGCAACGAGCGGCGGGTACGCGCGTACGCGCCGCCCGGCGACGGCCACCGCGACCTGCCCGTACTCGTCCTCTTCGACGGCGAGATGTGGCAGCCGGACCTGGGCGTCGCGACGCTGCTCGACAACCTGATCGCGGACGGCCGCATTCCGCCACTGGTCGCGCTGTTCCCGGAGTCCCGGGGCAGCGACGCCCGCTGGGCGGAGCTGACCTGCAACGACGACTTCGTGGACTTCCTCGCCGACGAGCTGCTGCCGTGGGCGGAGGCCCGCTGGCCGCTGACGGCCGACCCGGCCCGCACCGTCCTGGCCGGGCAGAGCCTGGGGGGCCTGATGGCCGCCCACGCCGCCGTCCGCGCCCCGCACCGCTTCGGCAACGCGCTGGCCCAGTCCGGCTCCTTCTGGTGGCCCAACGGCCCGGACCCCCAATGGCTGACGAGCGTCATAGCGGCCGCGAAGGACCTGCCCGTGCGCTTCTGCCTCTCGGCCGGAGAACAGGAATGGGTACTGCTCCCGGCCACCCGCCGCCTGCGCGACGTACTGGAGGCCGGCGGCCACGACGTGCGCTACCGCGAATTCAACGGCGGCCACGACTACCTGTGCTGGCGCACAGAACTCTCCGAGGGCCTGGTGCACCTGCTCGGAACCTGAACGCCCCGAGCCCCGCAGGAGCGCGAGGAACTGCGCGACCAGCCACGACGCACCCGCAGGGGCCGGACTCGTGCCCCGCAGGGGCGCGAGGAACTGCGCGACCGGCCACGACGCACCCGCAGGGCTCAGCGATACCTGGCGCCCCAAAGGGGCGCGGGGAACTGCGCGACCAGCCACAGCGCGCCCGCAGCAGACGGACTCGCGCCCCGCTCGGCCCGGTGACGCTCAGGACACCGCAGGGGCGCGGGGAACTGCGCGACCAGCCGAGACGCGCCCGCGGCCGACGGACCGGCCCGCGGCGGCGGAAGAACCGTGGCGGAGCGCCGTGGCGGAGCGCCGTGGCGGAGCGCTCAGCGCCCCGCCAGCTCGCTGGTGACGGCCCAGCGCTCATGGTCGCGCCACGCCCCGTCGATGAAGAGGAAGTCCGGCGAGAAGCCCTCCAGCCGGAACCCGTGCCGCTTCACGAGCGCCAGCGAGAGCTCATTGCCCGGCTGGATATTGGCTTCGAGGCGGTGCAGGCCGAGCGGCCCGAAGGCATGGCGCAGGACGAGCCCCATGCCCTCGGTCATATAGCCGCGCCCCACGCTGGGCGCGAACGCGCCGTAGCCCACGGCCCCGCACTGGAAGAGGCCGCGCACGATGTTGTTGATATTCACGAACCCGGCGGGTTCGCCCGTCTTCCGCTCGCAGATGATGAAGCCCTCGCGGTCCGGGGCGTCGAGCCGGCTGATGTACGTCTCCCACGCCTCGTCCGTGGTGGGCGGCGCCAGCCACGGGTGGTGCAGTCCGACGCTGGCCCGCGCCAGGGCCGTGAACCGCTCGCCGTCACCGCGTTCGACGGAGCGGATGCCCACGCGGGGGCCGGTCGCGAGATATGCGTCGTCTTCAGGCATCGGACCATCCTAGGAACAGGAAGGCGCCCGATCACCGCCAAGCGGCTTTGTCGGCGCCCCACAGACCCGGCAGCGAGGGGAAGTCCCGCGGGCCGCCGTCGAAGGAGACGGGCGGCAGCGCGTACCGCATGTGCCCCAGCGGGCCGTCGGCCTCGGTGAGCCACCGGCCGGGGGTGTACGCGTCCGTCGGCTCGCCGGCGTCCGGCTTCAGGTCGTCCACCAGCCAGGCCGCCGTCTGCGCGAGCGCGAGGCGGGCCAGGTATGAGCCGCCCGACGCCTGCCGGAGGGTGGCCGCCCGCAGCACGGCGGCGGCGAGCAGGTAGCCGGTGCCGTGGTCGAGCGCCTGGGCGGGCAGCGCGCCGGGGTGGCCGTCCCGGTCCGCCTCGATGGCGGCGATGCCGCTCGCGGCCTGCACGAGGGAGTCGAAGCCGCGCCGCTCGCCCCAGGGTCCGTACGGGCCCCAGGCGCTGAGCTGGGCGACGATCAGGCCGGGGCGGCGCTCGACGAGCGCTTCGGGCGAGAGGCCGTGCCAGTCGAGCGCGCCCGGCCGGTAGCCGGTGACCACCGCGTCGGCGGTGGCGAGCAGTTCCTCGAAGACGGCCCGGTCGGCGGCGTCGCCGAGGTCGAGCACGGTGGAGCGCTTGCCGAAGCCGGTGTCGGAGTGGGCGGCCTGGCTCTCGGGGAGCTGCGGGGCGTCGACGCGCAGCACGTCGGCGCCGAGCAGCGCGAGGGTGCGGGTGGCCACGGGGCCGGCGATGACGCGGGTGAGGTCGAGGACGCGCAGCCCTTCGGCGGGCCGGGACGGGGCGGGCGGGAGCGTACGGGCTGGGGCCTCGCCGATCCGGTCGAGGGTCAGCAGCGGGTGTCCGGCGACCGCCGTGCCCTGGGGGTGTTCGGCCCAGCTCCGGGGCCCTCGGACGGCGACGGCGAGTCCGCCCGCCGCGTAGACCGCTTCCTGCACCTGTTCGGCCTGGCGGCCCGCGAGTTCCGCGGCGGCCTGCTCGACCAGCAGTTCGTCGTCCGCGGTGGCGTCGAGTCCGAGGGCCGCGGCCAGCCGGGCGCGGTGGTGCGGGTAGTTGGCGTGGGTGCGCAGCCAGCCGTCCGCGGTGTGCCAGAACCGGGACAGGGGCGCGAAGGTCGAGCCGCCGCGGCCGTCGATCCGCAGGTGGCGTTCGCTGACGAACGCGGTGGCAACCGCTCCGTCGTCGACCCGGACGGCGGGGAGTGGTCCGCCGGCGCGGGCGGCGGAGAGTTCGGCCGCGGCGAGCGAGGCGACGGCGACGGTAGAGCGCGCGAGTTCCCGTACGGGCAGTCGCGCGGGGAGTGCGTCGTCGGGGCCGTGGTGGCTGATGGCCGCCAGGTGGGCGGGGTCTCCGCCGAGGGCCGCCCAGGCGTGAGCCGTTCCGTCAATAGATCGTTTCAGCACACATCCAGTGTGGCACTCAGTGCCGCCGAATGCGGTGGCGGTGGTCCGGGGGATGCGGTGGTGGGCCGTGCCGCGCCGTCCTCGGTCATGAGCGAGGACGGCGCGGCACGGTGTCGTTCGCGGGCGGGCGCCTCGTTCCCCGGCGCTCAGGCCGTGGACACAAGGGGCGGCGCTTCGCTGACCGCGTGCGTGAACGTGTCCCGGCTGCGGCGTATCTCGGCGGCCAGCGCCCGGCCCACCGGCGCGGACCCGGGCCCGGCGGGGACCTCGATCTCCCGGCTCGACCACCATGTGCCGCCCGCGGGCTTGTCCTCCCGGAAGGTGACGTGGAAGCGGAGCCGCGTCACCGCGTCCGACACCGCCTCCAGGCGGATGTGGAAGTCGGCCTCCGGCACTTCGATCCGGACGACGTCTCCGACACAGGACATCCGTACCGCGTCGGGCACGGCTTCCGTGCACAGCAGGGCGGCGTGGCGTGCGGCGCTCCCCGCGACCGACATCCGGGGTCCGCGCCCAGCCGCCGTCACAGGCTCCCCCCGGGCTCGGCGCCGGCGGTTCCCTTGCGGTTCTCCCACGCGACGGCGGCGACTTTGCGGAAGAAACCGGCGTAGTTCCGCTCGACGTACACGGCGAGTTCCTCGACCTCGGGATGGCGTTCCCGGAGTCTGTTGATCGGTACGACCATCGCCGCGTGGTGCTCGACATGGAGGTTGTTGCCGTTGGTGAACCAGGTGGTCAGCCAACTGCCCCGGATCGAGCGGGTGTTGCGCAGTACGTCCGTGGTGCTGGATTCGCACAGCAGGTGTTCCGGCAGCTCCACCAGGAAGTGCAGGGGCACGGCGAAGGCGAGCGGGATGACCCACAGCCGGAGCACGGGCCCGCCGAAGCCGAGGGCGGCGGCGGCCACGGCGGCGACAGCTACCAGCCCGAACAGCCGGTACTCGGCGATGATCTCTCTGCGCCGCCGCTCGGCGATCTGGCCGATGTCGTACGACCAGTTGCCGGACCAGCTGCGCAGCACATCGCGGAACACGCCGGCGATCCGCGGGTAGTCCAGCAGGCCGCGGAGCAGCAGCCCCGAAGTGAGCGGTTTGCGGGTGTCGAACCCGAAGAACTCCGAGTCCTGCGGAGTGCCCAGATATCGGTGGTGCTGGAGATGCCTGACGCGGTAGTGGCTGTAGGAGACCAGCAAAGGGACGCCGAGGGGAATTCCCACCAGTCGGTGGAGTTTGGCGGACCGGAAGGAGGAGTGGTGCAGGCACTGATGCTGGAGTTCCACCATATGGGTGTATAACGCGCCGAGGAGCAGTGCACCGGTCAGCGCGAGGAGCCAATTCGGACTCAGTGCGAGATAGCCGCAGGCCACGGCGAGGCCGATGGCCAGAACCAACTTGAAGGTGAAGACCGCCTCGTCCCAGCCCGAGACCCGGCTCTTGCGGAAGAGCAGTCCGGGTGAGTCTTTCGACGCCGCGGTGGTCATCGCTCCGACCCTTGCTTCGGCAATCCGCGCATGGCGTCCCAGATCCGCCGGTAATAGGCATTGGCGACCCGGACCCGGGTGGCCACGCCCAAGGAGATCTCCCGCAGGAGTTCCGGCGAGCGGCCGACCAGCGGCAGGAAGACGCCCTCGAACCATTCGGCGCCGTGGTCGGCGTCGACGTGCACGTGCACGCGCTGGTAGTCGATGACGTCCGCGGGCACGCCGAGCCGGTTGCAGCCGTCGACCATGGCCTGAAAGCGCGGTGAGGCGCTCTGCTCCAGTACCCCCATCGCCCCGAGCGCGCGGGGGTTGAGGTGGCGGTGGATGCCGTACATCAGAAGCATGCTGGCGTTCTCGAAGGCTTCGGGGCAGAAGAGCGCCTCGCGCCCGATGCCGGCTTCGGCCAGCCGCTTGCGCATGTAGACGGCGGAGTGCTCGAACATGCGGGTGTGGACGTGGTCGATGTTCCCCTCGCCCATTTCGTCCCAGTAGTTCTCGGCGATGGTGAGCTTGGTGTGTCCCTCCGTGCCGATCTGCACCATGGCCATGAGGTCGTCGAATTTGCTGTCGACGAGTTCCTCGCCCATGAAGAAGAGCGCCATCTCCTCCAGGCTCGCCTCATGGGCGAGGTAATCGCAGAAGTCCGGCTGCGTGTGCTGTGCCGCCACTTGCAGGAACCAGTCGTGGAAGGCCTCCCCGGTCGCGGGCAGTGTGGCCGTGTCGACCTGCGCGTCCTCCCAGGCCAGCCAGGCTTCCTCGATGTCGACGATTTCCTGGTCCGCGTTGAGCCGCGGGATGCTGCCGAATTCCTCGGGGCCGCCCATGTAGGCCACGTAGTGGGCGTGCAGGCGGCTCAGCAGGGCTTCCCTCGCTATCGGATCGGGTGCGCCCTGCCGCGGAAATGCGCTGCTGATCTGCTCGGTGTGCGAGGCGGCGAGCGCCGTCCCCACGGCGGTGAATGTCACGATATTCTTCCTCTCTGCCAGAGCGAGGACCGTGGTTCTGTCCGTGGTGTGCTCAACACGGCTCCACGCCGCACGGTTCGCGTGGGGCGCTGCCCCGGACCGAGCCGTGCCGAGCAACTGGTAGAGATCCTTCCGCTGCCGGCCGAGGAAGATCCGAATACATCAGAAGATGAGAATGATCGACTGGCCGCGGTCGCGGGCGTGATCCACCGCAGGGCCGCGGCCCTGCCGCGCGTCCGTGGGGTGAATGATTCATTCCGCTTGGCGCGGCGGCTGCACGATGTCGTGTGTGAAAGGCGTACGTCATCATGCTCATTGCTTGAACAATCATTGTGCGACCGTGGGTGCGACGGAACGATTCCCGTGTCAGCGCGCGCAGGCGGAACGATTTCCGTATCGGCACGCACAACGGACAGGGGAGGCATTGATGACGGAACAGCACTTCTATCGCGAAGGGGCGCTGCGTATGCAGGAAACCCTGCGCACGCAACGGCTGGCGGATCACATCGCCGGCAAGTACGTGACCGACCACCTGGACGAGACCGCCGCCGCGATGCTGCGGCGGGCGGATTGCTTCTACTTGGCGACGGCCGACGCGGACGGTTACCCCGACTGCTCCTACAAGGGCGGCCTGCCCGGGTTCGTCCACGTTCCGGATCCCGGACTGCTCCGCTTTCCCAGCTACGACGGAAACGGCATGTTCCGGAGCCTGGGCAATATTCTCGACAATCCGCAGGTCGGCATGTTGTTCATCGACTACGACAAACCGATCAAGTTGCGGGTGAACGGCACCGCGCGGGTGTCAACGGACCGCGGGCTCCTCGACGCGTTCCCGGAAGCGGACGCCGTGGTCGAGGTGCGGGTGCGGCAGGTATTCGAAAACTGCCCCCGTTACCTGCATGACGTGCGCGTGGAGCAGTACTCGGAGCATGTCCCCCGTCCCCACCACGCCCCGCCCGACCCGGACTGGAAACTGAAGGACGAATATCAGGGTCTGGTACGTCTGCGGAATTCCTGACAGATTTTCAGCTGCTGTGCGCGAGGGCCGAGGTCCGCGAGTAGGCGCGCTTGAGGCGCTGCCGCAGGATGAGGAACCAGCTCGTCACCGCCGCCGAGGACTTGGCGACCAGAACGATGGTCCGCGCCGGTGCCGGGATGCCGGCGACGTCCACGGACCGGGTCAGCCCGTCCCGCCGTACCAGCGCCGACGAGGGAACGTAGGTGATCGCCCGGAGGGCTATGGCCATCTCCTGGGCCAGGGCCCAGTCGTCCGTACGGCCGACCGTCCGGGTGAGGATGCCGTGGCGCGCGAAGTGCGAGGTGACGAGGCGGTCGCAGTCCGAGCCGACGCGCGGCAGTATCCAGGGGAAGGCGGACAGCGAGTCCGAGCCGGAACGGACCGCGGCGGAGAGCAGCTTCGGCGGGCCGACGAGGACGAAGGCCTCGTGCCGCAGCGGCACCGTGCGAAAGCGCACGTCCGCGGGTTCGGTCGCCTCCTGTATGGAGATCGCGGCGTCCAGGCTGCCGGCCTGCACAAGGTCCCGCCCCTCGTGCGGGCTCGTCTCGTGCAGTTCGAGGCCGAAGGGAAGGTCACTCCCGACTCCGAGAGCCGGGAGTACGCAGTTACCCATCGCCGAGGGGAAGGCCCCGAGCCGCACACACGGCTTGCCTCGGGTCGGCGTCGCCCCGTGCTCCTGGTGCTCCGAGACGGAGGTCTCCCACAGGTCGGCGATCTTCGACGCGACCTGGGCGATCACCGAACCGCTGTCCGTCAGCCGGATACCGCGCCCTTCAGGCTCCACCAGCGGAAATCCGCATTCCGAACTCAGCGCCTTGATCTGCTGGGACACCGCGGACGGGGATAAATGCAATGCCTTGGCCGCGGCGTGGATTCCGCCGTGGCAGCGTACCGAATCCAATGTCCTGAGCTGCTGTAGGTTGGCCATTTCTCCGCTCTCGTCGGAGGGCCGACGACGTCAGGCCCATCGGGAGTATCCAAGGAATGCCCGCACCGGGAATGTGCCGAGGCCGGCGACCTTGATGGGAACGGCGGTGAATCTTCCCCCTTGTTCCGGGACGAGGGAGAGGTTGGTGAGGTGCTCGACCAGCGGGATGCCCGCGCCGAGCAATTCCGTGTGCGCCGGGCGTTCGCGAATATGTGTGGCGTCGATGTTGAGGGAGTCGATTCCCACCACCGCCGGGTCGGCCTCGGCGAGCAGCGCCGCGGCCTCGGCGGACAGGTGGGGGTGCTGACCGTTGACGTAGGTGTCCGTGGCCCAGTGCCGCGACCAGCCGGTCCGGATGAGGACGGCGCGGCCGCGCAGGTCGGCCTTCTCGAAGCACTCCGGCGAAATGGTCTGCTCGTCCGTCTCGATCAAGGTGACGGGCACGCCCGCGACGCGGGCCAGGTCGAGGGCGGTGAGGTCGTAGCCGTCCGCGAAGCGGTGGAAGGGGACGTCCAGGTAGGTGCCGGTCTGTCCGACCATACAGATCTTGCCCAGGTGGAACTCGGTCCCCGGCGCGTACATCTCGCGCGACTGCTCGCGGGAGATGTGGTCCGTGAGCACCGGCTGCGGCATCCCCGGATAGGCCGTCGCGCCGGCGACGATCTCGTGGCTGAGGTCCACGCACACGTCCCCGGGGCCGCCGTGGCGGAAGGTCCCCTGGGAACGAGAGGGAGGGGAGCTGTTCACCATGAAGGGTCCACCTTCTCTTCTATGTAATGGGCAATGATCGTTGGAGGGTCTGGCGCTGTACAAGAAGGCCCGTCGTGTTCCGGCCACCCGGAGTCACTACGTCGTGTGGGCCGGGGCCTCGGCCTGCAACTCGTCCGGGGAGAGCTCCGCGATGCGGTGTTCGGCCCGCGCGTCGCGCAGTGCGAGCGGGGCGGCCAGGAGGATCAGGACCGCGGCGGCGGTGAAGGAGCCGTCGACGCCCAGAGCGTGCGAGGTGAGTCCGACGGCCGCGGCGCCGATCCCCGTGCCGGCGTCGTAGGCCATGTTCCACGCCGTGCTGGCCGCTCCGTGGCCGTGCGGTCCGGCCCGGCGGAACATGATCACCAGGGTGTCGTTCTGGAGAGCGCCGAAGCCCAGGCCGTAGACGAAGCCCGCGACCGCGGCCAGTACCGCGGCGTCGCCGGACGACGCGGTCGCCAGCCCGAAGCCGCCCATGCCCGCGACGCAGGCCAGCACGCTGGGCACCAGCAGCCGCCCGGTGCCTCTGCGGTCGCTGTAGAACCCCGCCGCCCACCGCCCGATCACGATGGCGCCGGAGAGCAGGAACAGCGCGACCGGCGCGGCCGAGGACCCGGTGAGCGCCAGCGGGAGGAACGTCGTCACCCCGCCCAGCGCGCACGCGGAGGTGATCAGGACGGTGAAGGGCCGGCCGAAGGGCCGCAGCGGCACCTTGTCGGCCTTGGCGCCCCGGTTTCCGCCCGGTGTCCCCTGACCGGGCCGCTGCGCCTTGATCGCCGCCGCGGCCAGCACGCTGAGCGCGCCCGCCGCGACGAAGACCGGGGTGAAGCCGATGTGCTCGGCGAGCCACACGCCCAGCGGCAGGAAGAGCACCTGGGGAAGGCCGACGGCGACGCCGTACCAACCGACGGCCCGGCCCCTGGCGTGCGCCGGGACGAGTTCGGCCACCAGCGCGCTGCCCGCCACCGCGACCATTCCGAAGCCGACGCCGCGCACGGCCGAGACCGCCAGCACCCAGCCCAGCCCGGTCGAGAGCGGGTACGCGAAGGTGGGCAGCCCCAGCAGCAGCGCGCCGGTCACCAGGACCTGACGCAGGCTCATCCGCCGCAGCAGCCATCTCATGCACAGCTGGACGCCCACCGTCGTCGCCATCGTCACGCCGGTCACGGCGCCCACCCCGGCGTTCCCGGAGCCGCCCCGGGCGGACCATAGCGGCGCGACCGACAGCAGGGGGGCGTAGTTGGCGAAGGTCCCCACCGTCGCGGCGAGCAGCAGGAGGAAGTCCCGTCCGGCCAGGCCGGTGCGCTCGTCGCCGGCGGAGCCGCGGCGGCGCTGTGTGCTGGATGGGTGCATGCCAGCCAGTCTTTCGGTCGGCGTCGATCGCGTCCAACGAACGATTGCGATGGCTTCCATTCGAGAATACGATTGATCAGTGGAGCTGAAACATCTCTCGACCTTCGTGGTCGTCGCCCAGCGGTTGAACTTCACCGGCGCCGCGCAGGAACTGGGCTATGTGCAGTCCAGCGTCACCGCGCACATCAAGGCCCTGGAGCGGGATCTCGGCATGCCGCTCTTCGACCGGCTCGGCCGCCGGGTCGTCCTCACCGACGCGGGCCGCGAGCTGCGCAACCACGCCCAGAACCTCCTCAACTACGCCGAGCAGGCCACGGAGGCGGTGCAGCGGGCGGGCGGCGATCCGGGGCGGGTGCGCGGCACGCTGCGCATCGCCGCCCCCGAGAGCCTGTGCGCGCACCGCCTGCCGCCGGTGCTGCGCGCGCTGAAGAACAGCTTCCCGCTCCTCCAGGTGGCGTTCGGCGCGGCGAACCGGACCTCGCTGATGACCTCGCTCAGCGAGGGCTACCTCGACGCCGGTTTCCTCCTGGAAGAGGAGGTGAGCGGCCCCATGGTGACCGCCGACCGGCTGGCGGAGGAGGCGCTGCGCCTGGTCGCCGGGCCGGACCACCATCTGGCGCGGCGCGAGGTCGTCCGTACCGCGGATCTGGCGGACGAGACGCTGCTGCTCATCGAGAAGGGCTGCGCGCAGCGCGAGGTGATGGACCGGGAGCTGAGGAAGGCCGCGGTGCGCCCCGCGACGATGGAGTTCGTCAGCACGGAAGCGCTCAAGCGGTGCGCCGAGGCCGGGCTGGGCGTGGCGCTGCTGCCGCGCACCACGGTCGCCGACGAGATCCGGCGCGGCCGGCTCACCGCGCTGCCGTGGACCTCCCGCCCCGTCCTCGGCGTCTATCTCGTGCTGCACAAGGACCGTCAGCCCACCTCGGCCCTGCGCACGCTGACCTCACTGGCCCGCGCCGAGTTCCGGCGCACCGCCGACGAGCCCGCGGGCACGGTGGCGTAGCGGATCGGGGCCGCTATTTGCGGCGGCCGAAGGTGACGTAGCGGCCCACCAGCCAGCCGATCACCAGCATCACGGCCAGCGCGATCCACAGCGGGACCGTCACCTCGGGCAGCAGCAGCCGGATCTTGACCTGCCGGGTGTTCTCGAAGACGAAGACGAGCGCGAGGACCGCGATCACCAGCAGCACCACGCGGCCCGGCGTCGCCAGCTCTCTGACCCTGCCGCCCGAGGCGCCGCCGCTCGTCTTCGTCGAGGTCTTGGAGCTCATGGCGTGACCCTTCCGTCGGTGTGCGGGCCGCGGGCCCGCACACCGGGCCCGGCGGCCGACCGCCTCCGGTTCCAGGATGGGCCGGAGTCGGCCGTTCCGCCCGGCGGGGCCGCCCGGGCGGAGGCCGCCGGGCGGAAGGCCGCCCGCGCGCCGCTCAGCCCGTACGGACGGCCCCGCGCTCCCCCAGGTACCCGGCCACCGCCTCGGCGACCTCGGCGATCGGGCCCGGCTGCGTCATCTGCGGATGCAGGCAGTCGATGTCGCGGTTGACCAGGCCGCCGGTGACGTACGGCCGCCAGGCGTCCCTCGTCAGCCAGTCCTCGGCGCGGGGCGCCGTGGCGGTGAAGAAGAGCACGTCGCCGTCGAAGACGCGGTGGCGGTGCTCCCGCATCAGGGTGGCGTTGTTGACGACGATGTCGACGACGGCCGTCAGGGTGTAGTCGGAGAGGCTGGCCAGTGCGCTGCCCTCGGTGCGCAGCGTGGTGGTGACCTGCTCCCGGGTGAGCGTCCCGCTCGCGTCGAACTCGAACCCGGCCATCCGCAGCAGCGCGCCGAGCGCGTCCGCCTCCTTGGGCCCGGCCCGGCCGCGCCACTGGTCGGAGGGGTAGGCGTCGAGCATGGCGAGCAGTTCGACCTCCTCGCCCTCCTCCTGGAGCCGCACGGCGACGGTGTGCGCGATGACGCCGCCCACCGACCAGCCCAGCAGCCGGTACGGTCCGTGCGGCCGTACCTCCCGGATGCGGGCCAGGTAGTCCTCGGCCATCTCGTCCATGGTGGACGGGAGCCGCTCGACGGCCGTGCCGGGGGTGAGGCCGCGCGCCTGGAGCCCGTACACCGGCTGGTCGGGGCCGAGGTGGGCGAGGAGCCCGGAGTAGCACCAGCTGATGCCGCCCGCCGGGTGCACGACGAACAGCGGGGGGCGCCCGCCGCGCTCGCGCAGCGGCAGCACCACGTCCAGGGCCTGTTCGGCGTCGCCCGCCTCGTGCAGCCGCGCGGCGAGCGCGGCGGGGGTGGGGGCCTGGAAGAGCGCGCCGATGGCGAGCCGGGCGCCGAGGGTGTCCCGGACCCGGGCGACGAGGCGCGCGGCGAGCAGGGAGTTGCCGCCGAGGTCGAAGAAGCTGTCGTCGACCCCGACGCGGGGCAGCGCAAGCGCCTCCGCGAAGAGCCGGGCCAGGGTCTCCTCGCGGTGGTCGCGGGGCGCGCGCCCGCCGGTGGCGGCGATCTCGGGGGCGGGCAGCGCCTTGCGGTCCAGCTTGCCGTTGGCGCTGAGCGGGAAGCCGTCCAGGACGAGGAGGGCGCTGGGCACCATGTAGTCGGGCAGCCGGGTCGCCAGCCGGTCGCGCAGCGCCGCCGTGTCCACTGCGGCGTCGGGCGGGCCGGCCTCGGCGGCGGCATCCGCCGAGGCCGGAGTCACATAGCCCACCAGGCGCTGGTCGCCGGGGGTGTCCTCGCGGACCAGGACGCACGCCGCGGCGACGGACTCGTCCGCGCTCAGCGCCGCCTCGATCTCGCCGAGTTCGATCCGCAGGCCGCGCAGCTTGACCTGGTGGTCGGTGCGGCCGAGGTATTCGACGCTGCCGTCCGGGCGCCAGCGGGCGAGGTCGCCGGTCGCGTACATGACCGCGCCGGGCTCGCCGAAGGGGTCGGCGACGAACCGCTCTGCGGTCAGGTCGGGGCGGCCGAGGTAGCCCGTGGCGAGCTGGGCGCCCGCCAGGTGCAGTTCGCCGGGGACGCCGGGCGGGCAGAGCGCGCGGGCGGCGTCCAGGACGTAGAGCCGGGTGTTCCAGACGGGCCTGCCGATGGGCACGGGCCCTTCCTCGCCCGGCGCGCAGGGGTGGTACGTGACGTCGACCGCGGCCTCGGTCGGCCCGTACAGGTTGTGCAGCGGCACGTCGGGCAGCAGGCGGTGGAACTGGTCGACGGACTCGCGCGGCAGCGCCTCGCCGCTGCAGAAGACGCGGCGCAGGCTCGTGCACGCGGCGGCGGCGGGCTCGGTCAGGAAGACCTGGAGCATGGAGGGCACGAAGTGCGCGGTGGTGATGTGCTGTTCGCTGATCGTACGGGCCAGGTAGGCGGGGTCCTGGTGGCCGCCGGGCTCGGCGAGGACGAGGGTCGCGCCGACGCGCAGCGGCCAGAAGAACTCCCAGACGGAGACGTCGAAGCCGGACGGCGTCTTCTGGAGCACCCGGTCGTCGGGGGCGAGCCGGTACTCGGCCTGCATCCAGCGCAGCCGGTTGTCGATCGCGGAGTGCGGGACGACGACGCCCTTGGGGCGGCCGGTGGAGCCGGAGGTGTAGATGACGTACGCGGGGTGCTGCGGGGTGAGCGCGCGGCCGGGGTCGGTGGCGGCGTATTCGGCCAGCTCCGCCCGGAGGGCGGGGTCGTCGAGGACCAGGACGGGCAGCTCGGTGGGGGGCAGCGCGGGGCGGGTGGCGGCGTCGGTCAGGACGCAGACCGGCGCGGCGTCGTCGAGGGTGTAGGCGAGCCGGTCGGCCGGGTAGTCCGGGTCGAGCGGCAGGTAGGCGCCGCCGACCTTGAGGACGGCGAGGAGCGCGACCACCAGGTCGACGGAGCGCGGCACGGCGACGGCGGCGAGGCTGCCGGGGCCGACGCCGAGGGCCGCGAGGCGGCGGGCGAGGCGGTTGGCGCGGGCGTTCAGCTCGCTGTAGGTGAGCGACTCGTCGCCGAGGACGAGGGCGGTGGCGCCGGGGGTGCGGGCCGCGCGGGACTCGATGGGCCCGATGAGGGTGGTGGGCGGCACGGCCACGGCGGTGTCGTTGAACTCGCCGAGGATCAGCTCGCGCTCCTCGGCGGTGGCGAGCGGGAACGCGGCGAGCGGGGTGTGCGGGTCGCTGTCCGCGACGCGGGCCAGCAGGTCGAGGAAGCGCCCCTGGTGGACGGCGAGTTCGTCCTCGGTGTAGAGGGCGGGGTTGCCGTCGTAGTCGATGCGCAGGCCGCGGCCGTCGGTGCGGTCGTAGACGTTGACGGTGAGGTCGTCGACGGGGCCGGCGGAGAGGTTGTGGGCGTCCGAGCGCGCGCCGGCGAAGGTCAGCGCGTAGTCGAAGGGCATGACGTTGACGAGCGGTCCGACCAGCGCCCGGCCCTCGCCGAGGAGGCCGAGGTCGCGGCGGATGTCCTCGTAGCGGTAGCGCTGGTGGCGGCGGGCGGCCCGGATGGCGAGGACGACCTGGCGGGTGAGCTGGGCCAGGGTGGCGTCGGGGCCGACGGTCAGCCGCAGCGGCAGCACGTTCATGACCATGCCGGGGATGCGCAGCGCGACGGAGCCCATGCGGCCCATCATCGGCAGGCCGAGGACGACCTCGCCGGCGCCGGTGGTGCGCGCGGTGCACAGGGCCTGCGCGGCGAGCAGGACGTCCGGCCAGGTGGCCCGTGCGGAGGCGGCGAAGGCGCGGAGCCGTTCGGTGGCCTCGGGGGCGAGGTGGGCGGTGCGGCGCAGGAAGGTGCGCGAGGGCAGCGCGGTGCGGCCGGCGGGCGAGGGCGCGTCGGGGCGGTCCGCGAACGCCTCGGCCCAGTGGTCGCGGTCCTTCTCGTACGCGTCGGAGCCGCGGTATTCGGCGTCGTCGGCGACGAGTTCGGCGAGGCGTCCGAAGGGGCTGGGGCCGGGGTCCTCGCCGGCGGCGAGGGCGGTGAAGGTCTCGGCGACGCGGCGGGCGAGGAGGGAGTAGCCGTAGCCGTCCATGACGGCGTGGTGGACGCGCTGGTACCAGAGCCAGCGGTCGTCGGCCACGCGGAAGAGGGCGTGGGCGAAGAGGGGTCCGGCGGCGAGGTCGAAGGGGATGTCGAGGTCGGCGCGCATCCAGGCGCGCGCGGCGGCGTCGGGGTCGGCCTCGGCGCGGGCGTCGAAGACCCGCAGGGGGAAGGGGAGTTCGCCGTCGTGCGGCGTGCTCGGCGCGCCCGCGGGCAGTCCGAGGAACGCGTCCGAGGCGCCGGGCGCGGTGGTGCCCGCGGCGGAGGCGCCGAGGGATACGGGCGCGATCGCGGGGTCCACGGGCCCGAAGGCCAGCGGCAGTTGGCGGGGCCCCTCTGCCGTCTCCGCGAGCCGTACGCACAGCGCCTCGGCCTCGCCGGCCGTGCGGCGCAGGGCCTCGGCGAACAGCGCCGGGTCGACGGGGCCGTGGATCTCGATGCACTCGGCGGTGTTCTGGGCCGGGCTGTCGGGGTCGAGGGCCTGGGCGAACCACATGCCCGCCTGGGCCGCGGTGAGGGCGAGTCCCGCGGGCTCGGGATCGGCGGCCCCGGCCGGGGTCCGTTCGGGGGTGCGTACGGTCATGCCGGCTCCCCCAGCAGCGCCCACCAGCGGTCGATTCCCGGCGCTTCGGCGAGGTCGGCGAAGGTGACCTCGGCTCCGTGGTCGCGGCGCCAGCGCTCGATGAGGGTCATGATGCGGACGGAGTCGAGGCCGTAGTCGACGAGGTTCTCGTCGTCGGGGATGTCGGCCGGGTCCTCGCCGAGCACATCGGCCACGTCGTCCCGGATCTGCTGGATGGTGAGCGCCATGGGGTCAGCGTCCTTCGAAGATGCGGTCGGCGGTGGTGACGACCGCGCACTTGGCGGCGGCCCAGCGCAGCGCCATGTGGTGGTCGGCCTCGGAGAAGTCGGCCACGGCGTCGGCGACGAGGAACGCCTGGATGTCACGCATCCACGCGTCGCAGGCGCTCATCAGCACGCCGATGTGCGCGTACACGCCGACCACGATGAGCTGGTCGCGGCCCTGTGCGGCCATCCGCTCGGCGAGGTCGGTGCGGACGAAGGCGCTGTACTTCCACTTGGTCAGCACGGTGTCGCCGTCCTGCGGCGCGACGCGCTCGGCGACGGCCTTCAGCCGCTCGTCGTCGGGCAGGCCGGGCCCCCAGAAGTCCTGCTGGAGCCCGCGCTCGGCGGGGGTCTGGCCGCCGGGCTGCGCGGAGTAGACGACGGGGACGCCGCGCTCCCGGCTCTCCTTCGTCAGCCGTTCGACGCCCGCGAGGAGTTCGGTGACCGGGGAGGCGTCGGCGGTGAAGGCGTCGAGGAAGTAGTTCTGCAGGTCGTGGACGAGCAGGACGGCGCGGTCGGGGTCGACGGTCCACTGGACGCGATTGGCCGGGAGGTCGGCCGCGGTGGGCATCGGGTAGGGGGCGATGGCCGGCAGTGCCATGGGGTGCCTTTCAGGTGCTGTGTCGTGCGCTGCGTTGCCGCCGGGCGCCCGGCCCGCCGTGCGGTGCGGGCGCCCGGCCGGTGCTCAGCGCGTGGTGGTCTGCGCTCTGAGCCGCTCGGCGATGGCGGCGCGCAGATCCTTCTTGGAGATCTTGCCGATGCCCGTCTGCGGGAAGGCCTCGACGAACTCGACGCGGTCGGGGACCTTGTAGGCGGCGAGCCCGCGCTCCCGTACGAACTTCTTCACGGCGACGGGCCGGATCGGCTCCGCGCCGTCGCGGAGCACGACGTACGCGCAGGTCCGCTCGCCGAGGTAGTCGTCGGGCATGGAGACGATGGCCACGTCGTGGACGGCGGGGTGGGCGAGGATGTGGTTCTCGATCTCCTCGGCGGCGACCTTCTCGCCGCCCCGGTTGATCTGGTCCTTGGCCCGGCCCTCGACGACGAGGTAGCCGTCCTCGGTCATGCGCACCACGTCGCCGGTGCGGTAGAAGCCGTCGCGGGTGAAGGACTTGGCGTTGTGGGCGGGGGCCCGCCAGTAGCCGCGGATGGTGTACGGGCCGCGGGTCAGCAGGTGGCCGGTCGCGCCGACGGGGAGGTCGTTGTCCTCGTCGTCGACGACCCGGATCTCGTCGTCGGGGGAGATCGGGCGGCCCTGGGTGGTGACGATGGTCTCGTCGGGGTCGTCGAGCCGGGTGTAGTTGACGAGCCCCTCCGCCATGCCGAAGACCTGCTGGAGGGTGCAGCCGATGGCGGGGCCGACGCGCCGGGCGGCCTCCTCGCTGAACTTCGCGCCGCCGACGAGCAGTACGTCGAGGCTGCTGAGGTCGCAGGAGGTGGTGGCGGCCGCCTCGGTCCACACCAGGGCGAGCGGCGGCACGACGCCGGTGATCGTGACGCCTTCGCGCTCGATGAGCGGGAAGGCCACGTCGGGGCTGGGCTGCGGGGCGAGGACGACGCGGGCGCCGGCGTAGAGGGCGCCGAGCGTGCCGGGCGAGCTGAGGGGGAAGTTGTGGGCGGCGGGGAGCGCGCAGAGGTAGACGCTGTCCTCGTCGACCGCGCAGATCTCGTTGGAGCCCCAGAGCGAGTACATGTAGTCGTCGTGGGTGCGCGGGATGAGCTTGGGGACGCCGGTGGAGCCGCCGGAGAGCTGGAGGAAGGCGAGGTCGTCGGGGCGGGGGCCGTTCTCGACGGCGACGGGTTCGCTCGCCGCGTCGGCGAGCGCGGTGTGCCCGCTGTGCTCGCCGGGGTCTCCCGCCACGAAGACGTGGCGCAGGGTGGGGACGTCGGCGCGTACCTTCGTCGCCAGTTCGCGGTGGTCGAAGCCGCCGTTGACGTCGGGGATGACGTAGGCGACGGCCTCGGTGAACTCGCAGAAGTAGCGGATCTCGCTCTCGCGGTGGGCGGGCAGCGCGAAGACGGGCAGCGCGCCGATCCGGAAGAGCGCGAAGACCGTCTCGAAGAACTCGGCGATGTTGGGGAGCTGGACGACGACGCGGTCGCCCTTGGCGATGCCGCGGGCCAGGAACCCGGCGGCGAGCCGGTCGGCGCGCTCGTCGAGCTGCCCGTACGTCCAGCGGCGGCCCTCGCCCGCGGGGTCCACGACCGCCACCCGGTCGGGGTGGTTCAGCGCGCGCTCGCGCAGCATCGAGCCGAAGGTCTCGCCGCGCCAGTAGCCGGCGGCGCGGTAGCGCTCCGCGTAGTCGGCGGGCCAGGTCGGCGCGTCGGGTGTCGCGGGTGTTTCGAGGATCACTGGTCTGCCCCCACGGCGTGCAGGAAGGTACGGAACTTGGCGCCGGTCTCGGCGGTCTCCGCTTCCGGCGTGGACGCCGCGACGATACCCGCACCCGCGTAGAGGCGCAGCGCGCCCCGGTCGGCCTCGGCGCAGCGGATGGTGACGACCCATTCGCCGTCGCCGTCGGCGTCGCCCCAGCCGACCACGCCGCTGTACATGCCGCGGTCGAAGGGTTCGAGTTCGCGGATGACGTCGCGGGCGGTGCCGGTGGGGGTGCCGCAGACGGCGGGGGTGGGGTGCAGGGCGCACGCCAGTTCCAGGGCGGAGGCGCGGGGTTCGGCGAGCTGCCCGGTGACGGTGGTGGACAGGTGCCACATGGCGGCGGTGCGTACGAGCGTGGGGTGCGCGGGTACGTCCAGGTCCGCGCAGTACGGGGCGAGGGCGTCGCGTACTGCGTCGACGACGACGGCGTGCTCGTGCAGGTCCTTGGCGGACTCCAGGAGGGCCGCGGCGCGGCGGACGTCCTCGGCGAGGTCGGCGCTGCGCGGCACGGAGCCGGCGAGGGGGTTGGCGACCAGGCGGCGGCCGCGGCGGGAGACCAGCAGTTCGGGGCTGGCGCCGAGGAGGGTGCGGCCGGGGCCGGTGGGCACGGCGAAGGTGTAGCCGGTGGGGTCGCGGCGGGCGAGGCGCTGGAGGAGGCCGGGGAGGTCCGGCGCGTCGGGGTCGTCGGGCGCGGTGAGTTCGAGGGTGCGGGCGAGCACGACCTTGCTGAAGTCGCCGCGGCGCATGCGGCGTACGGCCTCGGCGACGGCATCGCCGTAGCCGGCGGGCTCGGGGGCGGGGCGGATCCGCCAGCGGGTGGCCTCGGGGGCGGCGGCGGGGAGCGCGATCAGCGGGTCCTCGGCGAGCGGCGGCGCCCAGCGGGTGCTCTCGGGCACGGCGAGGGCGGCGGGCGCGTCCTGGTCGAAGGGGACGGCGCCGACGACGATCGGCGCGGGGTCGCCCGCGGCGCGCCGGGCTTCGAGGGTCTCGGCGACGCGGCGGGCCAGCGGCCGTTCGTCGTGCGGTACTTCGGCCCGTACGCCGTGGGCGAGGAGGGTCCTGGTCGGCGAGGCGAAGAAGCGGGTGTCGCCGGGAGCGTAGGCGTCGAGGAGGCCGGTGGCCACGCCCACGGTGTCGGCTCCGGGAGCGCCGGAGGCGGCGGCGCGGGTCCGGGGGGCCTTCGGCCGGGTGGGGGCGGCCGGGGTCTCGGAGGTCGCCGGGCGGTGCGCGGCCTCGGGGGCGGGGCTCACGGTCTTCGGGTCCGCCGGGACGGCCGTGCCGCCGGCGGTGCCGGGTATCGGACGCTCGGCGACGTCATGCGCCCTGGTCACCTGGTGCTCCGTCTCTCCGGCGCTCGTGGCGCCGGCTGGGGTGGGGGAAGTGCTCGCCGCGGCGGGGCCGGTGGGCTCCGGCGGCGTGGGGGCGGGGTGGGCGCGGGGCCGGTCGGGCTCCGGTTCCGCCGGTCGCCGGCCGTCCGCGGTGGCCGCGGGGAGCGGCCGGGCGGGTAGCACGGGGCGTCAGGCCCGCAGCGTCGCGCCGCCGTCGACGTAGAGGTCGTGCATGGTGATGTGGCGGGCCCGGTCGGAGACGAGGAAGGCCACGGCGTCGGCGATGTCGGAGGGTTCGGCGATGCGGCCGAGCGGGATGCCGACGCGGTAGCTGGAGGGGTCGCCGTCGATGACGCGCAGCGGCGCCTGCGGGTCGGTCCACATGTTGCGCTGCATGGCGGTGTCGGTGGAGCCGGGCGAGACGACGTTGCAGCGGATGCCGCTGCGGGCGAGCTCCAGCCCGAGGCACTTGGTGAACATGGTGGCGGCGGCCTTGGAGGCGGCGTACGCGGCCATGCTGGTGCGGGGCACGCCGGCGGCGTTGGAGCCGACGGTCACCATGCAGCCGGCGCGGCGCTCGCTCATGCGGCGGGCGGCGGCGCGGGAGGTGTTGAAGACGCCGGTGGTGTTGACGGCGAAGGTGGCGTTCCAGTCCTCGTCGGTGAGGTCGACGACGGGTGCGGTGTGCAGCACTCCGGCGACGTTGACGAGGATGCCGAGGGGGCCGGTGGTGCGTTCCACGTCGTCCATGACGCGTTCGACGGCGGCGCTGTCGGTGACGTCGGCGAGGTGGGCGGTGACGCGGGCGGCGCCGAATTCGGCTTCGAGCGCCTTGATGCCGTCGGGGGTCGCGTCGAGGGCCGCGACCCGGGCTCCGCGTTCGATCAGTGCGCGGACGACCGCCTCGCCTATGCCCTGCCCGGCGCCGGTGACCAGCGCGACGCGTCCGGCGAGTTCTGGCTGCTGCACGACGGAATCCCCTCCTGGAAGTTAGGTAAGGCTAACCTAACATGGCGCTGAGCCTGGTGAGGAGTGGTGAGCGTCGCATCGGCCGGCGTCCACCACTCCCCCAATCCGCGTCGCCCTCAGCTCACTTGGCCATGGCCTTCTGGATGTCGTCCAGCACCGACATCGCGGCCAGCGGACCGCCCAGGCTCGTCCACTTCGAACCGTCGATCTCGGTGAGGTGGCCGTCCTTGACCGCGCCCAGCTGCTCGTACGCCGGCTTCTTCTTCAGCGCCGCGAAGAGGTCCGCGTCCTTGCCCTTGGCCGCGAGGGTGCCGATGAACAGCCAGTCCGCGTCGATCTGCTCGATGTCCTCATCGCTGATCGGCGTGGAGTGGCCCGCGCCCTTCTGGTTCTGGATACCGGGGCGCTTGAAGCCCAGATCCTTCAGCACATCGCTGACGAAGACGCCCTGCTGCATGACGGCCGTGCCCTTGCCGGAGTAGCGGGCGACGCTGACCGTCTTGCCGGCGTTCGCGCCGATCGCCTTCTTCACCTCGCCGGCCTTCTTGTCGTAGTCCGCGAGGAACTTCTTCGCGTCGGCTTCCTTGTTGAGGATCTTTCCGGTGAGGGAGAGCGCGGACTTCCAGTCCTTGTCCTTGCCGATCGTCACGACCGTCGGCGCGATTTGCCGCATCTGCGTGAGCACCTGGCGGTCGCTGATCTGGCCCGCCAGGATGACGTCCGGCTTGGCCGCGAGGACCTTCTCCACGTCCGGCCCGGTGACCGCGCCGACCACCGGAATGTCCTGCGCCTTGTCCTTGAGGTACTCCGGGGCCCCCTGCTGGCCGCGGCCCGCGGTGAGGCCGACCGGCTTCACGCCCAGCGCGAGCGAGCTGTCGAGGTCCATCTCGCTGAGCACGACGACCCTCTTGGGCGCGTTCTTCACGTCCACCTGCGCGCCGGTCGCGTCGGTGACCCGGTGGACATCGCCCTGGGCGCCGTCCGCCTTCGCGCTGTCCGTCTTGTCCTTGCCGTCCGAACCGCAGGCGGTGAGGGAGAGCGCGGCGGCGACGGCGATCGCGGCCGCGGCGGTCAGCCGGGTGCGCGAGGAACGGGGCGAGGACATGTGTGGATCTCCGAGCTCTGGGGACGACATGAGGGGCGGACGACGAGATGAGGTCAACGCGTCGTGGTACACGAGGGCATGGCAGAGTGTCGGACGCGTCGGCTCAACCCGCCCGAGACCCCACCATGCATTAGGTTAGGCTAACCTCATGCTGGTTGCGCAAGAGGGCGGGGCCCAGATCCCCGCGCCACCCGACCCCGAGCCCCCGATATCCGACGGCTCACGCGGCCGGGTCCGCTGGACGGCCCTCGCGCTCACCCTGGCGCTCCTGGTGCTCGCCCTGCTCTCGCTGCTCATCGGCACCGGCAGCCAGCCCGTCGGCCGCGCACTCGACTTCCTGCTCGGCGACCGGGCCGCCCGCGCCGACGCCCAACTCCACCTGGCCGTCATGGACGTCCGCGTACCGCGCACCATCGCCGCCGTCCTCGTCGGCGTCGCCCTCGGCACCGCCGGCGCCCTCCTCCAGGCCGTCACCCGCAACCCGCTCGCCGAGACCGGCCTCCTGGGCGTCAACTCCGGCGCGGCGCTCGGCGTCGTCGTCGGCCTCACCTACTTCGGCGCCGACTCCTCGTACGCGATGCTCGTCTGGGCCCTGGCCGGCGGGCTCGCCGCGAGCGCCGTCGTCCTGCTGCTCGCCGCCTCCGGCCGCGGCGCCGGCGCCTCGCCGCTGCGGCTCGTCCTCGCCGGATCGGCGCTCGGCGCCACCTTCCACGGCGCGACCTCGTACGTACTCCTCGGCACCAAGGCCACCTTCGACGAGTACCGCTACTGGACCATCGGCTCCCTCGCCGGCATCGAGACCTCCACCGCGTTGACCATGGCCCCGCTCGTCGTCGTCGGCCTCCTCGTCGCGCTCGGCTCCGCCCGCCCGCTCGGCGCCCTCGCCCTCGGCGACGACGCCGCCCGCGCACTCGGCCACCACCCGGGCCGCATCCGCCTCGTGGTGGCCGGCGCGGTCACTCTCCTCGCCGGGGCCGCCGTGGCGCTCGCCGGGCCCATCGCCTTCCTCGGGCTGCTCGCCCCCTACGCGGCGCGGACCGTGACCGGCCCCCGCATGGCGCCCCAACTCCTGCTCTCCGCCCTCATCGGGGCCGACGTGATGATCGCCGCCGACATCCTGGCGCGCGTCGTCATCCGCCCCTGGGAGACCCCGGTGAGCGTGCTGCTCGCGCTCCTCGGCGGGCCGCTGCTGATCTGGATCGCCCGGTCGAACCGGATGAGCGGCCTCGGCGCGGCGGGGGCCTCCGCATGACCGAGCGCACGACCGAGGGCGTGACCGAACCGCGCGCCGACGCCCGTACGGTCCCCGACGCGCCCCTCACCCCGCCGGACAGCGTCGTGCTGCGCACCGGCACCCTCTCCTGGCTCTTCCCGCGCCGCACCGCGCTCGTCTCCGTCGGCCTCGCCCTCGTCATCGCCGTCGTCGTCGCCCTCGCCACCTTCGCCAGCTCCACGGGGCTGAGCCCCGCCGACACCCTCGGGGGGCTGTTCGGCACGGGCGACCGGATGACCGTGATGCTGATCCAGGACTTCCGGCTGCCGCGCATCCTGGTCGGGCTGATGGTCGGCGCGGCCCTCGGCGTCTCCGGCTGCCTCACCCAGACGCTGGCCGGCAACCGGCTCGCCACCCCCGACGTCATCGGCGTCAACGAGGGCGCGACCGCCGCCGTCGTCGCGTCCGTCGTCGGCAGCTCGACCGCGATGGTCGGCGACTGGTGGCTCGGCCCGCTCGGCGCGGTCGCCGCCGCGGTCGTCGTGGTCGCGTGCGCCGGCGGCGCGGGCACCCGCGGCTACCGCGTCCTGGTCGTCGGCATCGGCGTCTCCACCCTCATCGGCGCCGTCACCAACCTCGTGATGTCGCGGCAGAACCAGAACACCGCGGGCGGCGTCTTCCTGTGGAGCGTCGGCAGCCTCAACGGCCGCGACTACGCCGTCGGGCGGCCGCTGCTGCTCTGCCTCGTCGTGCTCATCCCGCTCGCCCTCATCGCCGGCCGCCGCCTCGACGTCATGCGGTTCGACGACGACATGGCCGCCGCCCTCGGCGTCAACATCCGGCTCGTACGCGGCCTCACCCTGGCGCTCGCCGTCGCGCTGGCCGGCGTCGCGGTGGGCATCGGCGGCCCGATCGCCTTCGTGGCGCTCGCCTCCCCCATCCTCGCGGGCCGGCTCTGCGGCCCCACCCGGGTGCCCATCGTGGGCTCCGCGCTGGTGGGCGCGGGCCTCATCGCCGCGGCGGACGCCCTCGGCCGCGTCATCGCCCCCGTCGAGATCCCGGTCGGCGTGGTCACCAGCGTCCTCGGCGGCCCGTTCCTGCTGTGGGTCCTGATCAGCGGCGACGGCCGCTCGCGCACCGGCAGCCCCTCCCGCCGCTCCTCCAGAAAGGCATGACCGTGGCAGAGACCACCCACGACCTCGTCGTCGAACGGGTCGAGGCGGGCTACCCCGGACATCTCGCCGTCCGCGGCGTGGACCTCACCGTGCCGGCCGGCCGCGTCGTCGCCATCGTCGGGCCCAACGGCTGCGGCAAGTCCACCCTGCTGCGCACCATCGCCCGCCTCCACCAGCCCCGGTCCGGCACGGTGACGGTCGGCGGCGCCGACATCTGGCAGCTCGGCCAGCGCCGCGCCGCCCACCTCGTCTCGCTGCTCCCGCAGGCCCCGCAGGCCCCCGAGGCCGTCACCGTCGCCGGGCTCGTACGGTACGGGCGCCACCCCCACCAGGGGCTGTTCCGCCAGTGGTCGCGCGAGGACGAGCGGGCGGTGCGCGCCGCCCTGGACGCCACCGGCACCGCCGAACTGGCCGGCCGCCGGCTCGACCGGCTCTCCGGCGGCCAGCGCCAGCGCTGCTGGCTCGCCATGGTCCTCGCCCAGGAGACCCCCCTCGTCCTCCTCGACGAGCCCACCAGCGCCCTCGACCTCGGCCACGCCGTCGAGGTCCTGGAACTGGTCCGGTCGGTGGCCGCCGCGGGCCGCACCGTCGTGATGGTCCTGCACGACCTGATGAGCGCCGCCCGCTACGCCGACGTCATCGTCGCCATGCGCGACGGCGAGATCGTCGCCGACGGCCCGTCACGGGAGGTCGTCGACGCCGCGCTGGTGCGGACGCTGTACGGCATCGACGCCGACGTCCTCGCGGCCCCCGGCGACGGCTCCCCCGTCGTGGTCCCCGCCGCCCGTACGCCCACGGCCGCACCCGCCCCCGCGCCCGCCGGCCGGGAGAGAGCGCAAATGTAGTCTTTGCGGGTGCGCATTCTGGTGGTCGAGGACGAAGAGCGGCTGGCCGACACCCTCCGGCGGGGGCTGGCCGCCGCCGGCCACTGGGTCGACGTCGCGCACGACGGCCGGCGCGGCCTGGAACTCGCGCTGGCCCAGGGGTACGACGCGCTCGTCCTCGACGTGATGCTGCCCGGCCTCGACGGCTACGAGGTCTGCGGACGGCTGCGGCGGCTCAAGGACCGTACGCCGATCCTCATGCTCACCGCGAAGGACGGCGAGTACGACGAGGCCGAGGGGCTCGACGCCGGGGCCGACGACTACCTCGCCAAGCCCTTCTCCTTCGTGGTCCTGCTGGCCCGGCTGCGCGCGCTCGGCCGCCGCGCCGGCCGGGAGCGGCCCACCACCCTCCAGGCCGGCGACCTCGTCCTGGACATCGCCGCGCGCGCCTGCCGGCGCGGCGCCCGGGAGATCGAGCTGACCACCCGCGAACTCGCCGTCCTGTCCTGCCTGATGGCCGGCGACGGCCAGGCGGTCGCCAAAGCGGACATCCTGCACGAGGTCTGGGACGCCCCCGGCGACATCGACCCCAATATCGTCGAGGTCTACATCAGCTCGCTCCGCAAGAAGATCGACGCTCCCTTCGGCCGGCGCTCCATCCGCACCGTGCGGGGCGTCGGCTACCGGGTGACGCCCGATGACGGCTGACCGCCCCCTCCGCCGGCTCCGCCCCCGCACCGTACGGGCCCGGGCCACCGTCGCCGCGGCCCTGACCATGGCCGTCATCCTCGCCGCCGGCGGCGGCTGGCTCTACCTCGTACTGCGCCACAACCTCCTCGACAACGCCGCCGAACGCACCGAACTGGCCGCCCGCAAGACCGCCGCCGGACTCGGCGCCGGACCGGGCGGCGGGCGCCTCTCGGCCGGCCTCCCCGAACCCGACGGCGGCGTCGACTCCGTCTTCGTCCTGGGCCCGCGCGGACAGGTGCTCGCGGGCACCGGCCCCGACCCGGCGGCCCGCGCCGCCGGCCTCGCGGGCTTCCGGCCGCCGCCCGGCCAGGACTCCGCGACCCGCGTCCTGTGCTGCGCGAAGGCCGCCGGCGGGCAGCGCAGCGTGGCCGTCGTCGTACGGGCCCCCTCCCCGGGGGGCGACCGCTACGTCTACGGCATCACCGTCCTCAACGACGTCTCCAACGCCACCAGCGCCCTCGCCCTCACCCTGCTGATCGGCGCGCCCCTGCTGATCGCCCTGACCGTCGGCATCGCCTGGGCGGTGACCGGACTGGCGCTGCGCCCCGTCGCCGCCATCCGCGGCGAACTGGCCGCCGTCACCGCCAGCGAACTGGACCGCCGGGTCCCGGACCCGGACAGCGGCGATGAGATCGCGCGGCTCGCCCGCACCGTCAACGCCACCCTCGACCGGCTGGAGCAGGCGGTCTGCCGGCAGCGGCAGTTCGTCGCCGACGCCTCGCACGAGCTGCGCAACCCGATCGCGGCGCTGCGCGCCGAGCTGGAGGTGGGGCTCGCCGGCTCCAGCGACCCCCGGCTCGCCGCGTCCGTACGGCAGGCGCTCGGCGACGCCGACCGGCTCCAGCAGATCATCACCGACCTGCTGCTGCTCGCCCGGCTCGACGCCCGCGTGCAGCGCCCGGACCAGGCGGTGGACCTGGCGCTGCTGGCCGCCGAGGAGATCGCGCGGCGCCGCTCGCCGCGCGTGCCCATCACGCTGGCCGCCGACGAGCCGGTGCCGGTCCGGGGCGACCACGCGCAGTTGGAGCGGCTGCTGACCAACCTCGTCGACAACGCCCAGCGGTACGCGCGCGCCGCCGTACGGATCTCCGCGGCCCTGGACCCGGCGACCGGCGAGGCGTCGCTGCGGGTGTCCGACGACGGGCCCGGCATCCCGCCCGAGTCCGCGGAGCGGGTCTTCGAGCGCTTCACCCGGCTGCACCCGGCCCGCGACCGGGGCAGCGGCGGCACCGGGCTGGGGCTCGCCATCGCCCGGGAGATCGCCCAGGCGCACGGCGGGACGCTGCGCGTGGAGCCCGCGCCGAAGGACGCCCCCGGGGCGTGGCTGGCGGCCCTCTTCCCCGCGAGCGCGGACGGCCGGCGGGGCCCTCGTTCCTGAAGGCCCCTTCAGGAACCTCAGGTTCTCTTCAGCGGCGGTCCGAGATGATCGGATCAGCCCGTACGGACGTGGTCCCCGCGGGCCGTACCACCGCCTGAACCGGGAGGACGCCCGTGCGTGGACGGAGCACCGAGCCCCTGGCCATGACCGACACCGGCGAGGCGACCACCCTCACCGGCCCCGGCGAGGAGGCCCACGGCGGCAGATGGCGCGCCGCGTCCGTGGCCGGGAGCCCGCGCCGCACCGAGGCGCTGCTGCTGGTCTTCGTCCTGTTCATCGTCACCTTCGGCTACACCGACGCGGGGCTCGGGCTGACCGGCTCGCTCCCCGACGGGCTGGCCGGTTTCGTGGCCTCGCAGGCGTGCTGCTCGCTGGTGGCGCATGTCGCGGTGCGCCGGTTCGCGGCGCGCGCCGATCCGCTGATCCTGCCGCTGGCGATGCTGCTGACCGGTCTCGGGCTGGTCCTCATCCACCGGCTGGACCACTCCTACAAGGAGCGCTGGCACTCCGGCGCGATGGCGCCGGGCCAGTTGATATGGACCGTCGTCGGCGTCGGCGTGGCCATCGCGGTGATCGCGGCCCTCAAGGACTACCGGCGGCTCCAGCGCTATATCTACCTGACCATGGCCGCGGCGCTCGTGCTGCTCATCGCCCCGGCGATGTTCAAGGGCGACTCCTACGGCGCGAAGCGGTGGGTGCATCTGGGGCAGCTCTCGTTCCAGCCGGGCGAGTTCGTGAAGGTCATGATCGCGATCTTCTTCGCCGGGTACCTCGTCACGCACCGGGACACGCTCACCCTGACGGGCCGCCGCTTCCTGGGCATGCGACTGCCGCCCGGCCGACAGCTCGCCCCGATCCTCACGATCTGGATCATCAGCCTCCTCGTCCTCGTCTTCGAGCGCGACCTGGGCACCTCGCTGATCTTCTTCGGCCTCTTCGTGGTGATGCTCTACGCCGCCACCGAACGCACCAGCTGGGTGATCTGCGGCGTGCTGATGGCCTCGGTCGGCGCGTTCGCGGTCGGCTCGACGGAGCCGCACGTCAAGGGCCGCATCGTCGCCTGGCTGCACCCCTTCGACATCTACCTGCCGCCGGACCAGCGGCCCCCGGGCCTCGTCTCCGACCAGGCCGCGCAGGCGCTGTTCAGCTTCGGCTCCGGCGGCGTCAGCGGTACGGGCCTGGGGCTCGGCCACCCGGAGCTGATCCAGTTCGCGGGCCGCTCCGACTTCATCCTGACCAGCGTCGGCGAGGAGCTGGGGCTGGCCGGCACCATGGCCGTGATCGTGCTCTACGCGCTGCTCATCCAGCGCGGTCTGCGCACCTCCCTGCTCGCCAGCGACCCCTTCGGCAAGCTGCTCTCCCTCGGCCTCGCCGTCGTCCTCGCCCTCCAGGTCTTCGTGGTGGCGGGCGGCGTCACCGGCCTGATGCCGCTGACCGGCAAGGCGCTGCCGTTCCTGGCCCAGGGCGGCTCGTCCATGGTCGCGAACTGGCTGCTCGTCGCCGTCATGATCAAGGTCAGCGACGGGGCGCGGCGACAACAGGACCTCTAGCGCGTGCCCCGGCCGGATGCCGGGGCACGCGGGACGCTCACTCGGCGAGCCGCAGCTCCGGCACGTCCGCGGCGTCGAAGCCGAAGGTCTGCGCGTACAGGGAGAGTTCGGCCTCCAGCGCCCGGATCATGGTGTCGGCGCGGCGGAAGCCATGGCCCTCGCCCTCGAAGGAGAGGTACGCGTGCGGGATGCCGCGCCCCTTGATCGCTTCGAGGAACCGCTCGCACTGCACGGGCGGGCAGATCGGGTCGTCCAGCCCCTGGAGGAGCACGAAGGGCACCGAGAGGTGGGCCGAGCGGTGCAGCGGCGAGCGGTCGCGGTAGCGGTCGGGCACCTCGGCGAGCGGGCCGATCAGGGTGTGCAGGTACTGGGACTCGAAGTCGTGGGTGCCGTCGGAGGCCCAGCCGACGAGGTCCAGGACCGGGTAGCTGATGGTTCCGCAGGCGTAGAGGTCGGTCGAGGTGAGCGAGGCGGCCGTCGTCCAGCCGCCCGCGCTGCCGCCGCGGATGGCGAGCCGCGCCCGGTCGGCGGTGCCCTCGTCGGCGAGCGCCTCGGCCACGGCGGCGCAGTCCTCGACGTCGACCACGCCCCACATCTCGCGCAGCCGGTTGCGGTACTCGCGCCCGTACCCCGTCGAGCCGCCGTAGTTGACCTCCACGACGCCGATGCCGCGTGAGGTGAAGTAGGCGATCTCCAGGTCGAGCACGAGCGGGACGCGGCCGGTGGGGCCGCCGTGGGCCCACACCACGTAGGGCGGCAGCTCGTCGGAGGGGCCCACGTGGTCGGGGCTGTGCGGCGGGTGGACGTGGGCGTGGATGTCGCGGCCGTCCGGCCCGGTGAAGACGCGGATCAGCGGCTCGGGGCAGTAGGCGCGGTCCACGGCGTCGGTGTGCCCGGCGGCGGCGACCCGGCTGCGGCCCGTGCAGGTGTCGAGCTCCACCACCTCGTAGCCGGTGCGGGGGCCGGCGGCTACGCCGAGGACGCGGGTACCGCTGACCGCCAGCGTCGGGGCCCACTCCGTCCAGGGGCCCGGCGCGTCGACGAGTTCGCCGCTCTCCGGGTCGAGTATGCCCAGCGCGGTCGTGCCGCGGCCGTGGACGACGGCGACCGTGCCGTTCTCCAGCGGCGCGAACCAGCGCTCGCCGATCGTCCACAGGGGGCCCGCGAACTCCTCGTCGCGCGGGCAGACGGCGACGGTCCCGCCGGTGGCCGGGTCCACCTTGTGCACGTTCCACCAGCCGGTGCGGTCGGTGGCGACCAGCAGCGTTCCGCCGGCGGTCCATTCGGCCTGGGCGACCGCCTCGCCCGGGCCGCCCAGGACGGTGCGCGCGCCCGTGAAGCCGCCCGCCGCCGCCTCGGCGGTCTCCGCGACGCGCAGCTCCGTGCCGTCCCAGGGCATCCGCGGGTGGTCCCAGGCGATCCAGGCCGCCTGCCGCCCGTCGGGCGAGAGCCGGGCCCCGGTGACGAACCGGTGCCGGTCGTCGGTCAGTTCGCGGACGGCGTCCCGGTCCCGCGCGGCGGAGCCGTCCAGCGGTACGGCCGCGATGACGCGGCGCACGTCGGTCGGCCCCTCGCCGGTGAACTCCTCCAGGACACACCAGACTTCGCCCCGCTCCAGGTGGACGGTCGGGTCCACCCAGCGCAGCCCGCCGCCGACGGACGAGACGGGGGTGAGGGGTCGGGGGGCGGCGCCGTCCGGGTCGTCCGGCTCGTACGCGTACAGCCGCTGGTCGGCGAAGTCGCTGAAGACGATCAACGGGCCGCCGTGCTCGCGCGGCGCGCCCGCCCAGGGGTGGCCGCCGTACTCGACGACCCGGCTGCGGATGTTCCACGGCGCGGCCAGCGGCGACTCCTCGACGCCGTCGGCGCGCAGCCGCATCAGCGCGCGCCTGCCGCCTTCCTCGGGGCGGGGCGCGATCCACCACACCTCGTCGCCGACCGTGCCGAGGAAGCCGGGCCGGCCGTCCCGCGAGGCGGCGAGCGCGGCGTCGATCGGGGAGGGCCAGGCTCCGTAGGGCGCCGTGGTCGTCATGATGGCTACGCCTCCTGTGGACGGGGACGGTGCGGGTCGGATGGGACTGCGACGGTACTGCGGCGGGGAGTTCGGCGGGGATCTACTGCCGTGGCCGGGGAGCGGGCGGGCTTTGGCTGCCCGCCCGCATCAGGAAGTCGTCGAGGACGCGGACGCCGAAGTGCAGCGCCTCGACCGGCACCCGCTCGTCCACGCCGTGGAAGAGTGCCTGGTAGTCGAAGCCGGCGGGCAGCTTGAGCGGCGAGAAGCCGTAGCCGACGATGCCCAGCCGGGAGAACTGCTTGGCGTCCGTGCCGCCGGACATGCAGTACGGCACCGTGTGCGCGGTCGGGTCGAACTTCCCGATCGCGGCCCGCATGGCCCGGTACGTCGGGGAGTCGACGGGCGCCTGGAGCGGGACCTCCCGGTGCTGGAACTCCCAGTGCACGTCCGGCCCGGTGAGCCGGTCGAGGGTGGCGTGGAACTCCTCCTCGCCGCCCGGCACCATCCGTCCGTCGACGTGGCCGACGGCGGTGCCCGGAATGACGTTGATCTTGTACCCGGCGTCGAGCATGGTCGGGTTGGCGCTGTTGCGGACGGTCGGGGCGACGAGGGCCGCGGCGGGCCCCAGCTTGCCGAGCAGTTCGTCGACGTCGAAGTCGGCGGCGTCCAGGTCGGCCTCGATGCCGTGCAGCGCGGCCAGTTCGGTGAGCGCGGCCCGTACGGTCGGGGTGAGGCGGACGGGCCACTGGTGGTCGGCGATCCGGGAGACGGCCGCGGCGAGGTTGCTGACGGCGTTGTCCGAGTTCACCTTGGAGCCGTGGCCCGCGGTGCCGCGCGCGGTGAGCCGGAGCCAGCCGGTGCCGCGCTCCCCCGCCCCCACCGGGTAGAGCCGCATCCCGCCGCCCGCGTGGAAGGTGAAGGCGCCGGACTCGCTGATGCCCTCCGTGCAGCCCTCGAAGAGGCCGGCGTGCTCCTCGGCGAGGAAGTCGGAGCCGGCCGTGGCGCTGTCCTCCTCGTCGGCGGTGAAGGCCAGCACGATGTCGCGCGGCGGCCGCACCCCGGCCCGCGCCCAGGCCCGTACGGTCGCCAGGACCATCGCGTCCATGTTCTTCATGTCGATCGCGCCGCGCCCCCAGACCACGCCGTCGCGGATCTCCCCGGAGAAGGGGTGCACGCTCCAGTCGGCGGGCTCGGCGGGGACCACGTCGAGATGGCCGTGGACGAGCAGCGCGTCCGCGCCGCGGTCGGCGCCGGGGATGCGGGCGACCACGTTCGTACGGCCGGGCTCGCGCTCCAGCAGCGTCGGCTCGATGCCGGCGTCGGCGAGGCGCTCGGCGATGTACTCGGCGGCGGGCCGCTCCCGGCAGTCGCCGCCGCCCCGGTTGGTGGTGTCGATGCGGATCAACTCGCTGGTGCAGCGCACGACCTCGTCGAGCGCCGCTCTGTCCACCCGGTCGCCACCGCCGTCGCCGCCGTCGCTCAGGGACTCCTCAGCCATACTGTTCCTCCACCGCGGCCGACACGACGGTGGTGACCGCCTTGAAGGCGCGGATGCCCTCGTACATGGTCGTTGTGGTGTAGGCGACGCGGCGCTCCCCGGTGTGCTCCACGCCCGGCACCACGGTCGCGGCGCCCGCCAGGTGTTCGGCGTCGAATTCGAGCTCAACGGTGTGCGGTCCGGCCTGCACCGGTTCGTGCCGCCGTGCCAGGGCCACGGCCTCCCGCGCCGCGGCCTCGATGTCGGACGCCGTACGCGCCGGGGTGCGGCAGATCGCCGCGTACCGCGACACATAGTCCTTCACCGCGACCGAACGGGCGCGCGGCGCATAGCCCTTGGCGTCCTCACAGGTCAGATCGTCGCCCGTCACCAGCACCACGGGCACACCGTATTCGGCGACGACCAGGGAGTTCAGCAACCCCTCGCTGGCGCGCGCGCCGTCCACCCAGACGCCGGTGATGGAATTGGCGAGGTAGGTGTGGGCGAGGACCCCTTCCGTGCCGGCCCCGGTGTGGTAGCCGACGAAGGCGATGCCGTCCACGTCGCCGTGCTGCACGCCCTCGACCATGCTCAGCGTCTTGTGCTTGCCGACGAGCAGTTGGGCCCGCTCGTCCAGCTCCTCCACCAGCAGATTGCGCATGGACCAGTGTGCCTCGTTGACCAGCACCTCGTCAGCTCCCCCGGCGAAGAACCCGGCCACGGCCGCGCTCACGTCCGACGTGAACAGATGCCGGCAGCGCTCCCACTGCGAGGCTCCCGGCAGCACATCGGCCGGCCAGGTGACCCCGGTGGCGCCCTCCATGTCCGCGGAGATGAGGATCTTCACCATGCACCAGTCCTATCGCAGGTGGGAGGCTGTGCGCAGCAGTCCCGACGTCAACTGACGGCAACGATTGCGCGCGAGTTCCGCGAGCCGGGCCATGCCCCACCCTAACCAGCTTCCCTTGCGGCTCCCTGTGCGGACACGTGTGCGATCAGAACGGATCTCTTCGGGCGCCGCTACGGACCTCTTCGGGCGCAGCTTCGGATCTCATCGGGCGCCGCGGCCGCGCGACTTTCGTCGTCGCGGGCCGCGACCAATGGTTACTGCGGTGGTGAAAGGAGCTGTTTAACGTGGTGGCGTGAGACTTGTGAAACACGGGGGAAGCCTCGCGGAGGGACTGCGCCGGGCGCCGCGGCGGCTGGCCGAGGCGTTCCGGCGGCTCTTCGCGCCCGGCATGTGGTCCTTCGGCCGCATCGTCGGCGAGACGCTGCTGAGCGTGGTGCTGGGGCTGACCGCCCTGACGCTGGAGGACACGGCCGGGGAGACCCCGCGGACCATCGCGGTGGCCGTCGCCGTCGCGCTGCTCTCCCCGCTGCGCCGGGTGCTGCCCGCGACCGTACTGCTGCTGGCCGCGATCGGCTCGCCCGAGATCTCCGGCCTCCTCCCGCTGGCCCCCGTCGCCGCCTGGTCGGCGGGGAAGCGGATCGCCGGGCACGGCCGGGCCACCGTCGTCTTCGCCGTGGCGTACGTCCTGAGCGTCGCCGCGTCCCTGGTGCAGGACCTCCCCCGCGTCCTCCCGTCGTCCGTGGTCTTCGGCTCCCTGCTGATGCTGGCCCTGATCCTGCTGCCCGGCCTGATCAGCCGCTACTCGTCGCAGCGCCACACGCTGCTGGACACGCTGCGCGACTACAACGCCCAGTTGCTGCGCGAACGCGAGATGGTCGCCGGGCAGGCCCGGCTGCGGGAACGGCAGCGCATCGCGCAGGACATGCACGACAGCCTCGGCCACCAGCTCGCGCTGATCTCGGTGCACACCGGCGCGCTGGAGGTGGACAGCGAGCTGACCGGGCGGCAGCGGGAGGCCGTCGGCGTCCTGCGGGAGGCGTCCGTGACCGCGATGCGCGAACTGCGCGAGGTGGTGGGGCTGCTGCGGGACGGCACGCAGGTCCCCGGCCCGCCCCAGGACGCCGGGCCCGCCGCCGGGGTCGCGGACGGCGTCGAGGACCTGGCGCGCGCCTCCCGCGCCGCCGGTACGAGCGTGGAGGTGCGGCGCGTCGGCGAGCCGCGGCCGCTCACCCCGGCCGCCGACCACGCCGCGTACCGCATCGCGCAGGAGGGGCTGACCAACGCGCACAAGCACGCGCCGGGCGCGCCGATCGAACTCGCCCTGCACTACGACGCGGACTCCCTGGTCGTGGAGGTCGTCAACGGCCCGCCTCCGGCCGGGGCCGGGCGGGCCGCGATCAGCGGCGGCCAGGGGCTGACCGGGCTCGGCGAGCGGACCCGGCTGGTCGGCGGCATGGTGCACGCCGGTCCGACGGCGGACGGCGGGTTCCGGCTGGCGGGGGTGCTGCCGTACGGCCCGGCGGCGCCGGACGCGCCCGCGCCGCGGCCGACGACGATCGTCGACGCGGCGGACGACCTTCGGCGGCTGCCCCGGACGGGCTCCCACGGTGACAGTGATCCGGTCATCGAAGGGAACGGCCTGCCCAAGGAGCTGGCGAGAGCAGTGAACAGGAACAAGCGACGCGGGGGCTGGGCCCTGGGCTGCGGACTGACGGCGCTGATCGTCGTGGCCGCCGTCGTCTTCGGGGGGATCAAGCTCTTCCAGCACGTGCAGCGGAGCACGATCGAGCCGGAGCAGTACGACGAGATCGAGGTGGGGCAGTCGGAGGCGTCGGTGCGCGACCAACTGCCCGACGGCAAGTCCTTCCTGACCCAGGGACTGCGCAAGGGCGCGCCGCCCAAGCCGGCGGGGGCCGAGTGCCTGAGCCTGCTCTCCATGGAGGACGCGAAGAACTCGGACAACGACATCGTCTACCGGTTCTGCTTCAAGGGCGGCCGGCTGGTCGAGAAGAAGACGTTCGAGGTCAAGTCGTAGCTCCGACCGGGCCGCCGCCGTCCGGCCCCGGGGCCCGGCGGGCGGCCCGGTCGGGGATGATGTCCCGGTAGCCGCACACACGACCGGCCGCTCAGGCCCGCAGGAGAGTAGTGATCAGGGTCCTCATCACCGATGACGAACCGCTCATCCGAGCCGGTATCCGGATGATCCTCGACTCCGCCGACGACATCGACGTCGTCGCGGAGGCGGGCGACGGCCGGGACGCGGTGGAGCTGGCCCGGGCCCACCGCGCGGACGTGATCCTGCTCGACATCCAGATGCCGGTCATGGACGGGCTCACGGCCCTGACCGAACTGCGCCGGGCCCGGCCCGACGCGCGGGTGCTGATCCTGACGACGTTCGGGGAGCAGGAGAACGTGCTGCGGGCCCTGTCGAGCGGCAGCGCGGGCTTCCTGCTGAAGGACTCCGCCCCGGCGGAGCTGATCGGCGCGGTACGGGCCGCGGCGGCCGGCGACGCCTACCTGTCCCCCGCGGCCACCCGACACGTCGTGGACTCGCTGGCCGCGGGCGACACCGGACGCCGCGCCGAGGCGGCCCGCAGCCGGCTCGCCACCCTCACCGACCGCGAGCGGGAGGTCCTCGCGCTCCTGGGCCAGGGGCTGTCCAACGCGGCCGCGGCCCGGCGCATCCATATGAGCGAGGCCACCATCAAGACGTACGTGAGCCGCATCCTGACCAAGCTGGAGTGCGAGAACCGGGTGCAGGCCGCGCTCCTGGCCAGGGACGCGGGGCTGGAGAGCTGACGGCGGGGGCGCCGGGACGTACCGGTGCGGGAGGCGGAGCGTACCGGTACGGGAGATGGAACGTACCGGCTCGGGGGATAGGACGTATCGGCCGGGAGTCGGGAATACCCCCGATCCCCAAGGGAGTTGCGCAGTCATGGCTGTCACACGCGCTGGTTCGAGCGCTGTCACGAGCGACCCCCAGGTGCTGCGCTACGCAGCCTTCTCCGACGATCCCGCCGGCGGCAACCCGGCCGGCGTCGTCCCGGACGCGGCCGGCCTCGACGACGCCGCGATGCTCGGCATCGCCGCCCGGCTGGGCTACAGCGAGACCGCGTTCCTCACCCCGCCGCCGGAGGGGCTGGGAGGCGCGCCCGGCCGCTCCTTCACGATCCGCTACTTCAGCCCGCTCACCGAGGTCTCCTTCTGCGGGCACGCGACCATCGCCTCGGCCGTGGCGCTCGCGGAGCGGATCGGCCCCGGCGACCTGGTCTTCGCCACCCCGGCCGGGGTGGTGCCGGTCGCCGTGGGCGCGGCGGACGGCGTGCTGCGGGCCACGCTCACGAGCGTGGAGCCGGCGGTGCGGGAGGCCGCATCGCCGGATCTCGACGAGGCACTCGCCGCCCTCGGCTGGGCCCGCGCCGACCTGGACCCGGAACTGCCGCCGCGGATCGCGTTCGCGGGCGCCCACCACCTGATCCTGGCCGCCGCCACCCGCGAGCGCCTGGCCGACCTCGACTACGACTTCGACCGGCTGTCCGCGCTGATGCGCCGCCTCGGCCTGACGACGCTCCACCTGGTCTGGCGCGAGCGCGGCAACAGCGACGGGCACGTCTTCCACGTCCGCGACCCCTTCCCGGTCGGCGGCGTGGTGGAGGACCCGGCGACGGGTGCGGCGGCGGCCGCGTTCGGCGCGTACGTCCGCGAACTGGGCCTGGTCGCGACGCCGGCGACGCTCACGCTCCACCAGGGGCACGACCTCGGCCGTCCAGGTCTGCTCACCGTCGAACTCCGCGCGGGCGACCCCCGCTCCCATGTCTCCGGTACGGCCACCGCCATCCCCGACGACGCGGTCTGATACCTATAGCGATCTACTTGTCGCATCATCATGATCTGGTGCCGGTCGGCGAGGCACCATGAGCCGGCACCGGCACCACAGGGGGGTGGCCTCGGCCATGGACAACGGCGGCATCGTGATCGGACTCGTGATCGTCGCGCTGGTGATACGCCGGCAGCTGCGGACGCGGCCGGTGTACGGCAGCGGTCCGCTGCTTCTGCTGGGGCTGCTGGGCCTGCTCGGAATCGTCGCGGTGGTCTTCGGGGTGGCCTCCGTCGTGAAGTACCACCCGCTGGGCGCCGCGACGATCGCCCTCACGGCGGCGAGCCTCGTCATCGCGGCGGGGTTCGGGGCGGCCCGGGCCCGTACGGTGCGGGTGTGGCGGGCGCCCGAGGGGCAGGCGCTGCGCCAGGGCACGGTGGTCACCACAGTGCTGTGGCTCGTCTCGCTGGCGGTCCATATCGGCATGGACCGGTGGATCGACCACACCACGGGGGTCGGGCTGCTCGGCGTCTCGACGCTCTACCTGTATCTGGCGGTGACCCTCGCGGTGCAGAGCCTGCTGGTACGGCGCCGGGCCGCGGCCGTCGCCTGACCGGCGGCCCGGCCCGTACGCGCGGAGGCTCTGACGCCCGTACGGCCTATGCGTCCTCGCGCCCGTAGCTCGGCGGCCCCGCCGGTCGAACGGCGGACGCCGGGAGGCGGGCGGGGCGAAGAGGCACCAGAGTGGAGGGGACCAGGCAGCCGACAGGGAGTGTGCGCATGGCTGACGTCACCGTTTCCCCGCCGTCCTGCCGGGAGAACGGGCCCGTCGGCCTCGCGGCGGACGGCAGCGTTCCGGAGGCCGTGCGGCGGGAGACCGCCGCACGGTTCGCCCGCGTCACCGGCCTCATCGACGCGGGGCGCCTGGAGACCGCACACCAGCCGCGTGACGTGGAGGTCGTTTTCCAGTGAGCACACCGTCCGCACCATCCACCCCGTCCTCGTATTTCGA
Source organism: Streptomyces sp. NPDC050610 (assembly GCF_040654875.1). Lineage (NCBI taxonomy): Bacteria > Bacillati > Actinomycetota > Actinomycetes > Kitasatosporales > Streptomycetaceae > Streptomyces > Streptomyces sp. NPDC050610. Next base: position 235,655 of record NZ_JBFAIV010000003.1, read on the forward strand.
GGCCCTGTACCGGGAGGCGGCCGACCCCTGGCACTTGGCGGAGCGCTGGTACGAACACCGCAAGTACGAGCTCACCGTCGCCTCCCTGCCCCAGCGCCGCTACCGCCGGGCCTTCGAACCGGCCTGCTCTGTCGGGGAGTTGACGTCGCGGCTGGCGGAGCGGTGCGATTCCCTGCTGGCCTGCGACCGGGTCCCGTCGGCCGTGGAGAGCGCGGCCCGCCGCACTCGGGACCTCCCCAACGTCGAGGTGCGCCGCCTCACCGTGCCTGAGGAGTGGCCCGACGGCGCCTTCGACCTCATCGTGCTCTCCGAACTCCTCTACTACTTCGACACCGAGACCCTGGACCGGTTGCTGACCCGCGCCGTCGACGCGCTGGAGCCGGGCGGCACGGTCGTCGCCGTCCACTGGAACCACCGGGTGGCCGAGCACGTCCGCACCGGCTGCGAGTTGGCGAGCGTCCTCGCGTCCGTACCGAGCCTGGCCGTGACGGGCGAGCACTTCGAGGAGGACTTCGTCCTCCAGACATTCGGCCGACGGCTCCCGGACGGCTCCGCCCCGCCGTCCCCCGCCGCCCGCGAAGGCCTGGTGTGAGACCACGGCACCATCGCCGTCGCTGTCATCAGCACCATCGCCATCGCGTCGTACCGGCGCACGCCGCCGAACCACGTCGGCTCCGGCCGCCCTCCTTCGCGCGGAGGGCGGCCGGAGCCGCCGGTCGGTGTACGGCCGCGCTTCGGCGGCCTGGCGCCGGTAGCGGCCGCGCTTCGGCGGCCTGGTGTCAGTGCCTGCCGCGGGTGCTGTCCGAGGCGCCGCCGAAGAGGCGGGCGATGGCGCGGAACGGCAGGGTGACGACGGTGGCGATGGCTCCGCCGACGGAGCGTAAGACGTCCGCGATGGCTTTCAGCATGGCTGTTCCTCCAAAAGGTCGGCCGGTGATGCCCCGCGTCGCGGCAGTGCGATTCGGCTGTCGGCTCAGCGGCCGACGGCTTTGCGGAGCTGTTCCTTGTTCATGGTGGAGCGGCCTTCGACGTTCTTCTTTTTCGCTTCTTCGTAGAGCTGGTCCCTGGTCGGGCTCACGGGTCCCTTGTGGGAGCGTTCACCACCGCGCTCCGAGGCGGATTTGGGATCGCGGGTCGAGGTCCTACTGGCCGTTTTGGCTTCTCCGGCGCGGGCTCGCTCTTTGTTCACGGTGCGCGAGGCGATTTCCTTCGCACGCTTTTCGGAAGTGCCGCGCTCCTCGGCCTGGTCCTTGATGTGCTCGTACTGACGCTCGCGCTTCTTGTTCGCACCTGCCGGCATGGTGTCGCTCCTAGCTTCGGAAACTCTGGAGACCCTGGAAATTCCGTAAAGGCGATTCACGTGGCCGGGCCCGGCCGTCCACGGGTGCCCCGAACGCCGGACGTGACACCTTGCCCAGCCAACCAGTCCATGCCGCGCTCGGCATTTCGAGCCGGTCCGCGAGGGCCCGCGGGTGTGTCACCGCCGGGACGCGGAGCGCGGGTTCGCGGCCGCGGTCACCCGGCGGTGACCGGTCGCGACGCTCCGCATGCGCGGCCGGGCGGGCGTACGTAGGCTTCGCCGTGAGCCACCCGGGAACTCGGGACGCACAGGCCGCAGGGACGCGTGAGATCCGCCCGGCACGCGGCGGGCCGCCCGCGCCGGGAGCCGGTGCCACGAGCCCGTGCCTCATGGCGAACGAGAGGAGCAGGAGTGTCCGCCTCAGAGTCCAACGGTGACCACCGCGCTTCGTCCGACCGCTCGCGGCACTCGCGGCAGGCGCCCGCGGCCGCGGCCCCCGAGGACGGCGGGCCGACGTCCTCGGAACGGGGTGCGGTCGCGTCGGCGCACGACGCGTTCACGCACCAGGACGACCGTACGGATCCGGACTGGAACATCATCCGCAGCGTGAACTGACCGCGCTCCCCGTGTTCCCCGGCCTTCCGGGGAACACGGGGAGCGGCCCGACCCTCGCGGTCAGGCCCGGCCGTCGCGGTCAGCCCCTGCTGATGTTCAGGCCCCGCTGATGCCTAGGCCCGGCCGTGTTCCGTGCCGAGGCCGAGTGAGGCGGCGATGCCCTGGACGTTCTCGTACCGCTCGCTCGCGGGCAGCCGCTCGGCCAGGTCCACCAGTTGGTCCGGGGCGTGGTGCTCCCGCAGGGACTCCAGCACGGCGGACCGGTCCGCCGGGTAGATGCCGCGCCCGAGGTGGCGGGCGAGGTCGGAGCGGACCGCCACATCCCGCTCGGTCATTCCCTGGGGCACGCCCGTACCGGCCGAGGTGCCGCCGCCGAACGCGTCGGCGGGGTCGCGGGCTACGGCCGGCTGGTCCTCGCCGGCGGGCTGGAGTTCGTGTTCCTCGTCCGTACGCAGCCACCGGTCGGCGTTCAATTCGCCGCGCAGTTGCTTCTTCATCATGTCGTCGCGTGCGGGTCCGGTCTTGTCCGCTCCGTGCTGCATGCCCATTTCCGCCTCCTGGGGTGCGGGCGCATAGGCCCGATACGCCTGTCGGCAATTGCCGGGCCCCGGTGTCCGTACGTTCACACGGGCCCGGCTCCGTCACTCCTCCGGCTTAACAGGCTCGCCCTGGACTTTCAACATCTGCCGGGGTGCGCGTGGCGGCCCCGGCGCGGGAGGAGATCTGTGGGCATTCCCACAGACATGTGTTGCAGTGGATCGAGAAAGGGAACCCGTGAGGACGCCGGGACAGGCGTCCACGGCGCTGGAAACACGCATCCGGAGATATCGAGGAGGAAGTGCCATGCGACTCTCATTCCTCAAGCCGGTCGGCGACCGGCCGGGCCCTTGGGCGTCGGTCTACGTCGACACCACCCACAACACCGAGGACGCGGACAAGCGGCAGGAGCTGGCGGCCCGCGCCACCGCCGCGGAGCTGCGGGAGCAGGGCGCGGACGACGCCACGGTGCGGGCGGTCCACGACCGGCTGACCGACGCGGGCGAGGAGGGGACGACGGCGTCGGCCGGGCGCGCCCTCTTCGCCGCCGGCGGTGACGTCGTGCTCGATGTGCCCCTCCCCGGCGCTCCCTCCGCGCCGTTCGCGGCGTGGGGCCCGCTGCCCCGGCTCGCGCCCCTGGTCGAGACGGTCGGCGAGGCGCCGGTCTGCCTCGTCGTCTCGCTGGACCGCACCGGGGCGGACTTCGCCCTGCGCGCCGCCGGGAACGGCGGCGGCGACAGCGCCGACGCCGGGCAGGTCAGCGGCGCGGACTGGCCGATCCACCGCACGGCCTCGGCCGACTGGTCCGAACGCCGCTTCCAGAACAAGGTGGAGAACACCTGGGAGCACAACGCAGGTGAGATCGCCGACGCCGCCGCCGAGGCGTTCGAGGAGAGCGGGGCCGACGTCCTGCTCCTGACCGGCGACGTCCGCGAGCGCCGGGCCGTACACGACAAGCTCCCCGAGCCCCTGCGGGCCGTGACGTACGAGAGCGAGCACGGCGGCCGGGGCCCGGAGGCCGCGCACAACGCGCTCCTGGAGCGGGATCTCGCCCAGGTCCTGGCCGGTTACGAATGCGACCGGGCCGCTGCCGCGATGGACCGCTTCCACGCCGGAGCGGAGCCCGTGGGTGGTACCGCCCCGTACGCGGCGGCGGGCGTCCCGGCGCTGGTCGAGGCCGCGCGGGAGCACCGGATAGCGACGCTGATCCTGGGCCCGAAGGGTTCGGACGCGCCCCGCGAGGTCTGGGTCGGCCCGGACCCCGACCAGGTCGGCGTGCGCGCCTCGGACCTTCAATACCTGGGCGAAGTGAGCCCGGTCTCGGCGCGCGCGGACGACGCCCTGGTGCGCGCGGCGGTGGCGAGCGGCGCGGACGCCGTCGTGATCAACGATCCCGCCGAGGCCCCCTCGGGCGGCCTCGGCGCGGTCCTGCGCTGGACGGAGCCCGCGCGCCAGGGCTGAGCGCCCGGCGCCGCGCCGAGGCGGAGCGGGCCCGCCGGGAGCGGGGACGCTCGGAGGCCCGGACGCGCCGAGGTCCGGACGCGCTCTGAGGTCCGGGCGGCCTCGGGGCTACCTCGCCTCTTGGCGGATCAGCTCGGCCGCCCGCTCGCCGATCATGATGGCGGCGGCGTTGGTGTTGACGGAGACGATCGTCGGCATCACGGACGCGTCGGCCACCCGCAGCCCGGCGAGGCCGCGTACCCGCAGCTCCGGAGTGACCACCGCGTCGGGGCCGGTTCCCATCGCGCAGGTGCCCGCGGCGTGGAAGTACGGGCCGGTGGCCTCGGCCAGGAAGGCGCGCAGCGACCGCTCGTCGGCGACGTCCGGGCCGGGGTACACCTCGCGCTCGCACCAAGGCGCGAACGGGCTCTGCGCGACGGTCCGGCGCGCCATGCCGATGCCGTGCAGCATGCGCCGGACGTCCGCTTCGGTTCCGAGATATGCCGGGTCGATCAGGGGCGGAGTGCCGGGATCGGCGTCGGCGAGGCGTACCGAACCGCGGCTCGCGGGGACAGTCGACACGGCGACGGTGAAACCGTCCGCGGGGACCGGCCCCGTCGGCGGAGGCAGCGGCACATGCATGAACATCAACTGCATGTCGGGGCCCGGCAGGGCCGGGTCGCTGCGCCAGAGCAGCGACGACTCCGCGAGGTTGGCAAGGCCGACCGGGACGGGCCGGGCCGCCGCGTGTACGAGGCCGCACAGGAGATGGTCGTGCAGGTTGCGGCCGACGCCGGGCAGGTCGTGGCGGACGGGGACGCCCGTCGCGCGCAGTTCGTCCGCGGGGCCGATGCCGGACAGCAGGAGCAGCCGGGGCGAGTCGACGGAGCCGGCGCTCACGATCACCTCGGCGCGCGCGTACGCGGTCACGGTCTCGCCGCGGCGCAAGAACTCCACGCCCGTGCACCGGCCCCGGTCGAGGAGCAGGCGCCGCACGTGGGAGCCGGTCGAGACGGTCAAGTCGGGGCGCCCGGCGCGGACGGGGTGCAGGTAGCCGCTCGCCACGCTCTGCCGCCGGCCGTCGACGATGTTCAGATCGTGCCAGCCCACGCCTTCCTGGCGGGCGCCGTTGAAGTCGTCGGTCTCCGGGTGTCCGGCGGCCACCGCGGCGTCGACGAAGACCTGGGACAGCGGGTTGCCGCCGCTCACCGGCGCCGGCCGCATCGGCCCGCTGTCGCCGCGGTACGCGGGATCCTTGCCCGCCACGGTCTCCATGCGCCGGAAGACGGGAAGGAGCGCGTCGTACCCCCAGCCCGCGCAGCCGGCCGCCGCCCAGCGGTCGTAGTCCGCCCGGTGGCCGCGCAGGAACACCATCGCGTTGATGGCGCTGGAACCGCCCAGCGTCCGGCCGCGCGGGTACGGGTGCGCCGCGCCGCCCATGCCCGGCTGCGGCACCGTGCTGTAGCCGTGGTCGACCTCCGTACCGCCCAGGCCGGGCCAGGCGGACGGCGTCGCGAGTTCCGGCTTGGTGTCCGGCGGCCCCGTCTCGATCAGCAAGACCGTACGGCCGGGGTCCTCGGTCAGCCGCGCGGCGACCACACAGCCGGCCGAACCGGCTCCGACGACGATGTAGTCGTACTCCTCGGACATCGCTGCGCCCCCCGTTCACGATGTTCGTCCGTACCCCTCGCGACGTTCATGACGCCCGTACGAAACGCGTCGATTGTTTCGGAGTGCTGCCGCAACGGCCGCCTAAATGGGCGAAGTCGACGAGATTGGCTTGAAGCGTGCCGACGGTCGGCTTCACACCGCGCCGGGTGTCACGTCGCGTGCCCCGTCGAACGAGCGCCGCGCCGACCGCCATACCGAGGGCCGCGCCGGGCGTACGTGCAGGCCGCGGTGGTGTGCGCGGGCCGTCGGCGCGGGGCCTTCACAGGTCGCGCAGGACGTCCGTCACAGGCCGCGCAGGACGCGGAGCCGGTCGGCGCGGGAGCGTCGCACGATGTCGGCGGCGGGGGCGAGGCGGTCGAAGCCGTGCGGGCAGCCGGGGTGCAGGTGCAGTTCGGTGGAGACCCCGGCGGCGGTGAGGCGGCGGGCGTAGTCGAGGGACTCGTCGCGGAAGATGTCGAGTTCGCCCACCTCGATGTACGCGGTGGGCAGTCCCGTCAGGTCGTCGGCTCGCGCGGGGGCCGCGGCGCAGGGCACGTCGGGCGTGCCGACGGCGTCGCCCAGCAGAGCGTGCCAACCGGTGTAGTTGTAGTCCCAGTTCCAGCCGGTGAAGGGCGCCAGGACGGGGTCGGGGCGGGTGTTGCGGTCGTCGAGCATCGGGTAGACGAGGATCTGCCGGGCGAGCGCCACGCCGCGGTCGCGGGCGAGCAGGGCCGTACCGGCGGCGAGTCCGCCGCCGGCGCTGTCCCCCATGACGGCGATGCGCGCCGGGTCGACACCGAGTTCGGCCGCGTGCTCGGCGAGCCAGGCCAGCCCCGCCCAGCAGTCCTCGACGGGGGCGGGGTGGGGGTGTTCGGGTGCGCGCCGGTAGTCCACGGCCAGCATCGGTACGCGGCTCTCGGCGACGTACCCCGCCACCGTACGGTCGAACAGCTGGACGGAGCCGAGGATCATGCCGCCGCCGTGCAGGTGGACGACCGCCGGGCCGGGCTGTTCCGGCGTCTCGCCGGATCGCGGCGGGGTGTACCAGCGCAGTGACACCCGCGCTCCTTCGTGGGACGTGGTCGTGAACTCCCGTCGGCCGATGTCCGCGGATTCGGGCAGCCCGGCTTCCGCGGCTGCGAGGCCCGCCTCGCCGTCGGCGCGCAGCCGCCGCCAATCGCCGCGGTCCGCGGGCGGCGGCGGTGGTCCCGCCGCCATGCGCTGGGCGATGGCGGGGACGAGTTCGGGGTGGAGCGCGAAACTCATGCGGGTCTCCTCACGGTCGGGATCCCTACCAGGATGACGATCGCGCGCCGCGACCTCGGCAGGGGGTGCGGCACCGGCGGTTCTGCCGACGCGCGTACGACCACATGCGCATACGACCGCATGCGCTTACGGCCAAGGGGTGGGCACAGGCTCTCGGGCCACCGCCGCCTGATCCACCCGCTCAGCCCCCCGACGCCGCCTCACCCGCCCGCTCAGCCGCCCGGCCGCCTCACCCCCTCCCCGACCCGAACGGCAGGTAGTCCGCCTCGTAGCCGAAGTAGCGCGGCCCGGTGAGCGCGAGGCCGGCCGGGGAGATCCACCGCGGGTCGCAGCGCGCCGCCAGGACGCTCACGCGCAGTCCGTAGCGGAGCCCCTCGGTCGTGACGGGTGAGCCCGTCTCGCTGTCCAGGACGCAGATCAGGTCCGGCGTCGTCGCGACGGTCACGCCGTCGCGGGTGGCCAGCAAGTGCTCGTTCTGGAAGTCGAGTTCGAGCACCCGGCCCGCGTCGTCGCCGATGCCCTCCAGCCGGGCCCGGCCGCGCGCGAAGCCGCCCTCGGTGCGCCGGCCGACGTCGACGACCTTGCCGGTCAGCAGCGGGATTCCGGAGAGCATGGCGCGGGCCGCGGCGACCGGGTCGGTGTGCGCGGCCCGCGCCTCGCGGACCGCCGCGCCGAGGCGGCCGGCCAGTGTCAGCGTCGCCGGTACGAGGCCGTCGGCCAGCTGGTCGCCGCGCAGCACCGTGTCCACGCAGGAGACCTGGCAGCCGAGTTCGACGCACACGGCGCGGGCGATGCGCTCGGCGGCGTGGTTGTCGACGGCCTCCACGATGATGGTGTTGCCCTTGTCGTCGGCGAGCGCCATCGGCGAGTTGGCGACGCCCATGAGGCCGGGCAGCACCATTTGCAGTTCGGGGAAGGCGCGCCCCATCGCGTCGCCGTCGACGATGGGCAGGCCGGCCGCGGCGGCGCAGGCGATGGGCAGCATCGAGTTGACGCCGCCGACCTCGATGGGCGCGATGTGGGTGGCGGGGCGGCCGAGGTGCTTCTCCAGGGCGCGCAGGGCGGTCAGTTCCTCGCCGCCGTTGGGGACGCGTTCGAGGAGCACGGTGGGCGCGCCCATCCCGGCGACCGGGACGACGGTGGCGTCGGCCGGCACCTCGTCGATGGCGACGACGGGCACGGGTCCGTGTTTGCGGATCGCCTCGCGGGCCAGCAGTTTGCCGATGTACGGGTCGCCGCCGCCTCCGGTGCCGAGGATGCCGGCGCCGCGGGCGATGTCGTCGAGGATGTCGAGGGTGATCTCACGCATTGGGGGTCGCTCCGTCGTGCCGCTGGGTGCCGAGCCTGCCGAGGTCGAGGTCGCCGACGGCCCTGACGCGGATGCGCGTCGCGCCGCCCGGCAGGTACGCGAGCGGTACCTCTTCGATGTCCACGATCCGTACGCTGCCGTGACGGGCGCCCGCCTGCTCGGCGCGGTCGGCGGCTTCCTCGCGGGCCTCGGCGAGCACCGCCTCGCGGCGGCCTTCGGGCACCTGGAAGACGCGGTCGACCTCGCCGCCGACCTGTGCGATGGCGGCGCCGACCGCGTTGGCCACGCCGAAGTGGCCCGGTCTGCGCACGTCGTCGAAGCCGGGCAGGGTCTTGGGCACGAGGATCGAGCCGCCGCCGACGGCGACGACCGGCAGGGGCGCGGCCGAGGTGCGCATCCGGTCGACGCTCTCGGCCAGCCGCTCGGCGATCCGCGCGAGGGCCCGGTCGGTGAACTCGGGGCTGAGGTGGGCGACCCGGTCCCGGTCGCCGATGTCGGCGCGGCCCGCGGCGACCGCGAGGTCGGTGGCCGTCAGGGTGGCGCCGCCGAAGACCAGGGCTTCGTCGGTGAGCCGGTAGCCGACGGACCGGGGGCCGGTCTCCGCGTCGTCGGAGACGAGGGAGCCGCCGCCGATGCCGAGGGAGAGGACGTCGGGGATGCGGAAGTTGGTGCGGATGCCGGCGGCCTCGCTCTCGCCCGCCGCCTCGCGCGGGAAGCCGCCGGCGAGGATGCCGACGTCGGCCGTGGTACCGCCGACGTCGACGACGGCGCAGTCCCCGAGCCCGGACAGGAAGGCCGCGCCGCGCATGGAGTTGGTGGGCCCGGAGGCGAAGGTCGCCACCGGGTACGTACGGGCGAAGTCCACGTCCATCAGCGTCCCGTCGTTCTGCGACAGGAAGAACGGCGCGGTGATCGACACCTTGGCCAGGGCCTCGCCGAAGGACTGCACGATGACCGTCGCGAGGTCGCGCAGGGCGGCGTTGACGATCGTGGCGTTCTCCCGCGCGAGCAGTCCGATACGGCCCAGTTCGTGGGAGAGCGAGAAGTGCACGGCGTCGCCGAGTTCGGCGCGGAGGATGTCCGCGGCGCGCCGCTCGTCCTCCTCGGCGACGGGCGAGAACACGGACGAGATCGCGACGGAGGTGATGCCCCGGGCGGCGATGTCGGCCGCGGTCCGCTTCAGCTCGGCCGGGTCCAGCGGCGAGAGCGGCCGGCCGTCGTACTCCCGGCCGCCGTGGCACAGGTAGCCGTGTCCGCCGACCGCGGCGCGCTGCCGGTCCGGCCAGTCGGTCATGGGCGGCAGCGCGGCCGTGGCGGGCAGGCCGAGCCGTACGGCCGCGACGGGGGCGAGCCGGGCGCCCTCGATGAGCGCGTTGAGGAAGTGGGTGGTGCCGATCATCACGGCGGTGATGGATTCGACGGGCGGGTCGAGGGCCCGGATGGCCGCCGTGACACCGGAGGTGATGTCCGGTGTCGTGGGCGACTTCGCGGCGGCGAGCACCCGGTCGTCGTCCCCGAGGAGGGCGGCGTCGGTGTTGGTTCCTCCGACGTCGATGCCGATGCGCATGGTGGTGTCTTTCGTTGAGGGAGCTGTCGTACGGGGCGGTGGTGTCTTTCTTCGGGGTACGGGCTTCGGGGTACGGGCTTCGGAGTACGGGCGAGGGGCCGTCGTACGGGGCGGTGGTCGGGCCGTGGCTGCCGTCAGGGAGCGGGGCCGGGCTGCCGCCACAGGACGGGCAGGACAGGCAGGACGGGCGGGACGGGCAGGCGCCGGGGCGGGACGGGCATGGGTCGCGCGGGGTCGGCGGGTACTCCGGCGTCCATGCGCATGCGAACCAGCGTACGAAGACGGTCCGGCGCACCTACGGGCCACACCCCCGTACGGCCCTCAGCGACCCCGGAAAACGGCTCCCGCGGCTCCCGTAGCTCCCCCTCCCTCGCGACGAACTCGTTCGTAACGAACATGTTCGTTACCATTGCGGTCATGACAGCGAACACCGGCTCCCCCCGGAGCCGCCGGGAACGGCCCGCGAAACCCGCCCTCAGCAGGGACGGCATAGTCTCCACAGCCGTCGGGCTGATGCGCGCCGAAGGACTCGGCCGCGTCACCATGCGCCGCCTGGCGCAGGAGCTCGACACCGGCCCCGCCTCGCTCTACGTGTACGTCCGCAACACCGCCGAACTGCACGCGGCCATCCTCGACGAGCTGCTCGGCGCGGTCGACCTGAGCCCCGCCAGGACGCCGGGCGACTGGCGCGAGCGGCTGGTGCGGGTCCTCACCTCGTACACGGAAGTGCTGTTCGAGAACCCCGGCCTCGCCCAGTCGGCGCTGGTGGCCCGGCCGTCCGGGCAGCACTACCTCGACCTGCTGGAGGCGCTGCTCTCGCTGCTGGACGAGGGCGGCGTCCCGGCCGGGCAGGCGGCGTGGGCGGTCGATCTGCTGCTCCAGCACGGCACCGCGACGGCCGCCGAGCACGCGGCCGGAAACGGGGCCGGAAACGGGGCCACCGCCCGGAAGGGCGAGTGGGACGCGGTCGCCGCGGCGCTGCGGGACGTCTCCGAGCAGACGCACCCGCGGCTGGCCGCCCTGGGCACGGAGCTGCTCTCCGGGACCGGCCCGGACCGCCTGGCCTGGGGCTTCCACCTGCTGATCAACGGAACACTGCACACCCCGCGGCCCGACGCCGCACCGGCGGAGGACCGCCGGCCCGCGCCGGCCCCCACGGAAGGACACCGGAAATGACGACGCACCAGCCCATCACCGTGGTCGGCGGCGGCCTCGGCGGCCTCACCCTCGCCCGCGTACTGCACCTGAACGGGATCGCGGTGACCGTGCTCGAACTCGACGCCTCGCCGACCGCCCGCCACCAGGGCGGCATGCTGGACATGCACGAGGAGTCCGGCCAGGCCGCACTGCGCGCGGCCGGGCTCTACGACGAGTTCCGGGCGCTCGTCCTCCCCGGCGGCGAGGCCGCCCGCATCGTCGACAAGGACGCGGCCCTCCACTGGGAGGACACCGGCGACGACTCCAACCGGCCCGAGGTGCACCGCGGCGCACTGCGCGACCTGCTGCTCGACACCCTGCCCGACGACACGGTCCGCTGGGGCTCCAAGGTCACCGCCGCCCGCTCCCTCGGCGACGCGCGCCACGAGGTGACGCTCGCCGACGGGGCCGTGTTCACCACCGACCTGCTGATCGGCGCCGACGGCGCCTGGTCGAAGGTGCGCCCGCTGGTCTCGGACGCCGCACCCGTCTACTCCGGCCTCTCCTTCGTCGAAGCGCACATGGCGAACGCCGACGCCCGGCACCCGCGGAGCGCGGCCCTCGCCGGCGGCGGCATGCTGTTCGCGCTGAGCGAGGAGAAGGGCTTCCTCACCCACCGCGAGGCCGACGGCGCGCTGCACACGTACTGCGCGCTGAAGGTCCCCGAGGGCTGGGCCGCCCAGCTCCTCGCCGATACGGGCGCCGATACGGGTGCCGACGCCGGTGCCGAGGCGGCGAAGGCCCGTGTGCTGGAGCCCTTCGCCGGCTGGGACGAGCGGCTGCGGGCGCTGGTCGCCGACAGCGACGGCCCGCTCGTCCCCCGCCCGATCCACGCCCTGCCGGTCGGGCACAGCTGGGCGCGGACGCCCGGTCTGACGCTGCTCGGCGACGCGGCCCACCTGATGTCCCCGTTCGCGGGCGAGGGCGCGAATCTCGCGATGCTCGACGGCGCCGAGCTGGCCGCCGCCATCGTGGCGCACCCCGGCGACGTCGAGACCGCGCTGACCGCGTACGAACAGGCCCTCTTCCCCCGGAGCGAGGCTTCGGCGGCCGAGTCCGCGGACAACCTCGGCATCTGCTTCCGCGCGGACGCGCCGAAGGGGCTCGTGGACCTGATGAACCAGTACGCGGAAGAGGCCGCCGGCCCGGCCGTCTGACAGCGCGTCAGGCAGCCGGGTGAGGTGGCCAACTCCCCTACTGGACAGCGGAGTCGGTGCTCATCCGCAGTCACCCGCCGGACGGACGCGCGTCACCACATCGCTGTGGCCGGTGGTGGAGTCGGTCCACACCACCTGCCGGCCGCCCGGCACGCCGGCCCACATCTGCTCGCCGCGGTTGCAGGACACCCGGCTCTTCCGCTTCCCGTCCGCCGAGAGCTGCCACAGCTTGGGCAGCGCCTCGTTGCGGTATTCGGGGGCGGGCGTCCAGGTGGCGACGGTCACCGCGTCCGGGGAGGCGATGAGGTCGAGGGCCTGGAGCGCGCCCGGCCCCTCGGCGGGGCTGAGGTCCACGACGCCCGAGCCGTCCAGGTCGGCGCGGCGCACGGCCGCCGACCGGCTCTCCGCGTCCTCATGGGCCAGCCAGAACACATGACTGCCGTTGATCGCGGTCTGCCCGATGCCCGTGGGCGTCCCGAGCTGTCCCATCCGGGTCCGTACGCCCGTTTTGAGGTCCAGCACCTCGGTCCCGTACGTCCAGTTGCCCTCGGAACGTTGACTCGTGGCGTACGCGATGCGGCCGTCGCTGATCGAGGGGTAGGCGGAGTTCACGCTCCGGTCACCGGTCACGTCCACCGGGGTCGGGTCGCTGAGCCGCAGATACTCCACGATCGACCGGGCCCCCCGGGGCCGCGACTCCACGACGACCACGTCGCCCTCGATCTGGAGCTCGGGCCCGACCCGCCGGCCCGACCACAGCTTCTTGACGGGCCCGCCCGCGATCGGCCGCGCGAGGAGGTCGACGGTCCTGCGGTTGTACGCCAGCCACACCACGGTCTTCCCGTCGGTGGCGGGGTGCACGTGGTACCGGCCGTCGTTGGGGCTGATCCGCCGCGGCGCGCCGCCGCCGTCGGCGCGGCCGGCCCACACGGAGTACGGCTCGCTGCCGTTCTCGTCGGACTTGGAGGTGGCCCACCAGCCGCCTCCCGCGCCCACCCGAACGCCTTCCGTGTTGACATCACCCAGCAGCCGGTCGGAGTCGACGCCCGTGGCGAGTTCCCAACCGGGCACGATGCCATGGGCGTTGAAGGCCCGCTCGACGGCCTTGAGCTCCTTCGCGGACGCCTTGAGCTCTCGGGCGGCGGCGAGCACCGCGGCGCGGCCTTCGGTGAATCCGTCCAGCGGGGTCAGGTACGCGGTGAGCGCCCGATAGACGACGCGGTCGGCGAGGGTGCGGCCGATGTCCTCGCGCATGTCCCACAACGCCCCCGAGAAGATGGTGGAGTTGAGATGGACGCCGCCGTTGTCGGTGGTGAGGGAGACGCCGAGGAAGGACTTGGCGGCGGTCCGACCATCGTTGAGGTCGCGGGCCGCGCACTCGCGCGGCGGCTTGGTCCGGCACAGCGACTCGCCGAGCAGTCCGGCGTCGGGGCTGTCCATGGGGATGCCGTAGGCGTCGGTCTTGACGGCGTTGCCGAAGTAGTCGGCGATCGCCTCGTTCATGGCACCGGACTGGCCCGCGTAGACGAGGTTCGCGCTGTTCTCGACGACGCCGTGCGTCATCTCGTGCCCGACGACGTCCAGGCCCGCGGAGAACGCGCGGTACTCGGCGTCGCCGCCGCCGTACACCATCTTGGTTCCGTCCCAGAAGGCGTTGTTGTACGGGCGTCCGAAATCGGTGACGCCGACGAGGGAGTTGATGACGCCGCTACGTCCGTCGAGGCTGTCGCGGCCGTGCGCCTGCTTGTAGTAGTCGTAGACCTTGCCGGCCGCCCAGTGCGCGTCGACCGCGCCCGCCTCGGTGGCATCGCCGCCGAAGGCCGGGGTCGGCGAACCGAACTCCTCGATGTCCGGCGGCCAGGTACCGGAGACGTCGCCGACGTCCTTGCCGCGCGCGTCCCAGGTGGAGATCGGGTTCTTTCCGCCGTCCCGCATACGGGACTGATCGCGCATCACATACTTCTGGCGCGCCTCGTCCCGCGTCAGCTGCAACTCGACGGCCTTCCCGTCGTACTTGACGCCGGAACCCACCACCGAGGGCCCCTGTTCCGGGCCTTGGACAGCCGCCTTGGGAGCGGCGGAAGAGACGGAGGGAGCGGGAGCGGCCGGCGCCGCGAACGTCTTGATACCGCTGTACTGGAGCACCGGATACCCGGCCCGCGCGTCGACGTAGACCTCCCGCAGCACCGGTTCGCCCGTGCCGGGCCGTTCGCCGCGTACGGTCACATGCCAGGTGAGCAGGCCCGTGCCCGTGGGCAGGACGACCAGCCCGCGCGCGGTTCCGGTCAGTGGCCGCGCCTCACCCCCGGCCCCGGCCCCGCCGCCCGCTCCGGCACCCCTGAGCTGGTCCGTCGTGGCGTCCACGGCCCGTTCGACCGCCAGGGCCGCGTCGACCTCGGGGGCGGTGCCGGTCTTCAGGCCGGTGAAGTACGCCCCGGAGACGCCGGTGACGACGCGCTCGCCGCCCTCGCGCTCCATCCGGACCACGTACTGGCCGCCCAGGACCTCCACGCCCCGGAACCTCTGCTGGAGCCGTACGGTCTCCCCGCCGCCGGCGTCCACCGTCCGTACGGGCCGCAGGTCGCGCCCCGGATCGGCGATGCGGTAGCGGTTCTTGTGGGCGGCGAGATGGCCGCGCGCCGCGTCCACGGCGCTTCCCGTGCCCGTTGCGGGTTCGCGGAGGCTGTCGACCAGCGCGGGGGCGTCGGTGTGCTTGCCGGGTATCAGCTCACCGGGACCGGCCGGGGCCGGGCCGCGCACCGGCCCGCCGCCCGGCGCGGCGTCGGCGGGGGCGGCGTCAACGGGGGCGGCCGAGACGACGAGTGCGGTGGCGCTGATCAGCGCCACCGCACCGGCCGTGGCGCTCCGCACTCCGGACGCGCCCGTCCCACTCCGTCTGCCGCGTCTATTCCGTCTGCCGCGTCTGCTCGGTCCGCCCAGTCGACCGAAACGCGTTCCAGGTTCGCGCAAGGTGTCCCCCTCCATCACATGCCTGACAACAGCACCGGCTACAGGGAGAGCAATGCAAGCGGCGACCATCCCAACTCGGCAATTCTCAAGAGGAGTTGGGCGGCGCTTTCCGGCCGCCGTCCGCACACGGCCACGGCCGGCCCGCCACAGCTACCACCGGACGTCCGCCTCTCCGTCGGGGCGCGGTGCCGCCTCCCACGGCAGGAACGGCGTCCCCTCGCCCAGCGCACCCCGCACGGCTCGTACGGCCCGTACGCCGTGGGCTCCCCGCGCCGTTCGACGCGCGTCGTGGTCCCGTACGGGCTCGGCGACGGAGGGCTTCTCCAGGAGGCAGTCCCCCAGCACGAGTACCTCGATGTCGCTGCGCAGGAACGTGGCGATGGCGTCGTCAGGGCTGAACACCACGGGCTCATCGGCCAGGTTGAAGGAGGTGTTGATCACGGCGGGCACGCCCGTCAGCCTGCGGAACGCGTCGATCAGGGACCAGAACCGTTCGTTCACCGAGCGGCGGACGATGTGCGGGCGGGCCGTGCCGTCCACGTGCACCGCCGCGGCGAGCATGCGCCGGGCGGCGCCGCGGACCGGGACGGCGGCGAGCATGAATTCGCAGAGGGCGGAGGGCGCGGTCTCGAACACCGCGCTCCAGTACTCCTCCAGCACGCTCGGGGCGAGAGGACGCCAGATCTCCCTGCCCTTCACGGAGTTGAGGCGCGCCACCGCGCTCCGGTGGCGCGGGTCGCAGAGGATGCTGCGCGCGCCGAGCGCCCGCTGCCCCACCTCGCCGCGCCCCGCGCACCACGCCACCAGCCGGCCGGCCGCGAGGTGGGCCGCTGTCCGGCCGATCACGTCCTCGGTGGACAGGTGCATGGCCGACAGGCCGGCGTCGCGGATCGAGGAGGCGATGTCCTCCGCTGTGATGCCGGGCTCCCAGTAGGCGTGGCGCATGCGGTGGGCCGGGCCGGTGTCGCCGCGGCCGCTCAGCTCCCGGTCCGCGAGGAGGGCCGCGCCGAGGCCGACCCCCGCGTCGTGCGGCACGGGCGGCACGTAGATGTCGGAGAAGATCCCGGAGCGCACCAGCCGTCCGTTCGCCGCGCAGTTCAGCGCCACGCCGCCGGCCAGCACCAGTTGGTCGGCCCCGGTGCGGCGGCGGGCGAAGCGGGCCAGCTCCAGCAGGACGTCCTCCAGCGCCGCCTGCACCGAGGCGGCGAAGGACGCGTGGGCCATCGGCTCGTTCCGGTCGCCTTCCGCGTAGGGGTAGTTGTTCTTTCCGAAGTTCTCGAACAGGAAGTCATGCAGCTGGAGGTAGTGCTGGGCCGGGCGGCGGCGCGGGGCGGGCGCGCCGGGGAAGGTGTAGTCGTCGTCCGCGGCCGTCAGCGGCACCGCCTGGTTCGGGCGTCCGTAGGCGGCGAGTCCCATCAGTTTCCCGGCGTCCCACATGGTGAATCCGGCCCATTGGGCGGCTATGGAATAGAAGTTGCCGAGCGAGAGGCTGGTGTCCCAGTCGCGGATGACCTCGATCTTTCCGGCGGAGCCCCGCGCCAGGGTGGTGGACCGGCACTCGCCGCGGCCGTCGAGCACGAGAATCGCGGCGTCCTCGAATCCGCTCGTCCACAGCGCGCTCGCGGCGTGCGCCATGTGGTGCGGTACGAACCGGGTGGGCGGCCGTCCCTCGCCGCCGTCCGGCAGCAGCCACTCATGGAACCGTGCGGCGTCGAAGGGCGCCCCCTCCACCTCGCTGAGCAGGGGGACGTCCCAGCCCACAGCAATCTCCGCGACATCCGCCAGGGAGATGTCCGCGGCCCGCAGGCAGGCGGCGACGGCTTTTCGCGGGGCCTCGTCGAATGCCCGCTTTCTTCTGCTCAGCCGCTCCTGCTCCACCATCACGATCAGTTCCCCGTCCTTCAGCAGGCACGCCGAAGAGTCATGGGGTCCGGTATTGACGCCGAGTATGTACATCGCTCCCCGCTCCCTCGCATTGCGCCGCGCAGCGGTTGGCCGATTGTCACCGCATCCGGATACCGATCTTTCCGGGCCGTTCGACTGTCATTGACAGGTACATCGCCCACTGTTACTTTGACCGTCCGCCAAGATCACTGCAATTCAAGATCACACCATTGCGGCCATGGCAATCGACCGTCGGATCATAGCCGTTCGACTACCCGCGTCAAGCACGGAAATTCCGCTCGGCCAGCGCAATGCGAATCGCCACGGGAAGCGTTCTTTGCCTTGTTTCCGCATCCACAGCATCCGCAGAGGATTACGGACGGACCGCCGCCCCTTTCGTACGGGCGCCCGCGGCGCGCGTTTCCCGGTTCGGCCGGTCCGGAGCCCGGGCTAGTGCCGCCGCCCACGGACGCACCGGTCCTGCGGGCCGTACTGCTGGACCGCGACGGCGTGCTCAACGTCAACCGGCCGGGGTACGTCCGCTCGCTGGAGGACTGGGAGTGGCTGCCCGGCGCCCGTGCCGGGTACGGGGCCCTGGCCGCGGCCGGGCTGCCGCTGGTGGTGATCACCAATCAGAGCGCCGTCGGCCGCGGCCTCATGACCGTCGACGACCTCGACGCCGTCCACGCCCGCATGGCCGCCGACCTCACCGCCGACGGCGCCGCTCCCCCGCACGTCGTGTACTGCCCCCATGTCCCGGAGGCGGCCTGCGCGTGCCGCAAGCCGCGGCCCGGCATGGTGCTGCGCGCGCTCGGGATCACGGGCTCCGCCCCGCACGAGACGGTGCTCGTCGGCGACCACGAATCGGACCTCCGGGCCGCCTCGGCGGCGGGCTGCCGGTCGCTGCACGTGCGCTCGGGCCGCGGCACGCTGCCCCGCCGGCCGCCGCCCGGCTGCCTGGGCAGCGTCGCCGACCTCCGCGCCGCGGCCGCGCTCCTGGCCGGCTCGGCGGGCCCGTACGCCCTGCCACGCGGCTGAGCACCGAGCGGTCGCCGCGAACGTACGGGCGTGCCGGGGCGCGCCGCGTTCAGTGGCCGCCGCTGGGTATTTCGCAGCCGGAGTGGTCGGGGTACCCGCCGAAGGCGTTCGCCTCGGTGGAGTCGCCGCTCACCCGGCCTTCCACGCACAACGACTCGTCGGCCTCGATGAGGAAGCCCGCGCTCCCGGGGCCGTACTCGTACGAGCTGACCTTGCCGGCCGGGTAGCCGAGGCCGGTGAGCGCGGCCTTGACGTTCTCCGGGGCGAAATCGCCGCGCTCGCGCAACGGTTCGAGCGCGCCCTTGACGCGCTTGACGGCCGCGAGCCCGTCGCAGCGATGCTGACCGTAGAGCTCGAAGGGGACCCGGAATCCGTGGTTCTCGGCGTCGTGGTCGGCGGGCGGACCGTCGTGGTCCGAGGAGGCGCCGGCGGTCCTCGTCGGCGAGGGCGTGCGGCTCTCGCCGGGGCAGGGGAAGTTCGCCGGCCTGCTCGGCGTCGCCACGGTCCGCGAGGGCGCGGCCGCGCCCGCGCTCTCCCCGGACCGCTCCGTTCCGCACCCCGTCACGAGCACGGCCGCCATCGCCGCCATCGCCGCCAGCAGCACCCCGGGTCTCGCTCCGCTCATCGTCATGCGCCGATTCTCCCCCGCGCCACTGACAGGCATCCGGCCGAGGCGGGGCACGGAGCATGGAGCGCGGAGCATGGAGCACGGGGCGTGGAGGGCCTGGGATGTTTCTCAGCCGCGGTCGGCGGCGCCCGCTGTGAGGCCGCTCAGGGTCCGGTCCAGCCAGGCCAGGAACTCCGGACGGTCCGTCAGCATGTGGCCCGCCGGGGCGGTTTCGACCTCGCAGCCAGCCGTGGTCTCCTCCGCCCACCTGCGCAGCCCGGCCGGATCGACCAGCGGGTCGTGGTCCCCTGCGAACACCCGGACCGGGCAGCCCAGCACCGGGTGGCGGCCCCGCCGGTAGAGCTCGGCGAGCCTGGCGTCAGCGCGCAGCACGGGCAGAAAGGGGTCGATCAGGTCAGGTTTGCCGACGAGGGCGAGCGGTACCCCGTCGAGCGCGAGCAGCCGCTCGATCAGCCGGTCCCTGGGCAGCGCGTGCAGCGGGAGCGCCGGGTGTGGGACGCCGGGTCCGTTGCGCCCGGAGACCAGCAGGGCCGCCGGTTCGCCGAGGGCGGGGCGCAGGGCGTGGGCCAGTTCGTAGGCGAGGAGCGCGCCGAAGCTGTGGCCGTAGAGCAGATACGGGCCGTCGGCCTCGGCCCTGACGCGCGCGGCGAGGTCGGCGACGAGGGCGGCGAGGCGGGCGGGCGGCGGTTCGCCCCAGCGGGCGCCGCGGCCGGGCAGTTCGACGGGGTGTACGCGGACGTGGCCGGCGGCGCGGCGCTTCCACGGGCCGAAGCCGGCGGCGCTGCCGCCGGCGTGCGGCAGGCAGAAGAGCTGAGGTCGGGCGGACCGGCCCCGTACGTCCGCGACGGGGCCGCCCGCCGTATCGAGCCCGGCTGTTCCACGGTCGGTCATGGCCCCTCTTCCCGTTCTCTTCCCGTTCTTCCGCCTCGTCCGGTGTCGTCGGCCCGTTCTTCCGCCTCGTCCGGCGTCTTCGGCGCTCCCCCGGTGCTTCCGACGCTTCCGGCACGCGGCGCGGGTCAAGAGCGCGGTGCCGGTGAGGGCCCGGCGGGTCGGCCGGGCGCTCGCCGTGCACGGTGGTGCTCAGGAGCCCGGCGGGTCCGCCGCGTATTCGCCGTGTCCGGCGAGGAGGCGCTCGGCCACGGGGGCGATGAGGGCGATCAGGCCGTCCAGGTCCGCGGAGGCCAGCGGTTCCACGGGCGTGATGTGGCGTACGACCATCAGGCCGATCAACTGGGCGCCGATCATCACGGTGTGCGGGCAGGGTCCGCCGGCGTCGGGGGACACGCGGCGCACGACGTCGGCCAGATAGCGGCCCGTCTCCTCATGCGTCACGGAGCTGCGGATCAGGGCGAGCACCGCGCTGCGCCACTCCGGCGACTCCCACAACGGCAGTTCGCGACGGAGCAGTTCGGCCCCGCCGCGAGGCCGGGCGTCGGGGGCCGCGCCGGCGCCGTCCCAGCCGGCGGTCAGCAGCCGGGCGGCCTCGCGCAGGGCGGCGGTGAGCACCCCTTCGCGGGAGCCGAAGTAGTAGTGGACCAGGCTGGTGTTGACGCCCGCCCGGTCGGCGACACCGCGTACGGTGCTGCCGCCGTAGCCGTGCTCCGCGAGCTCCTCGCGGGCGGCCCGCAGGATGAGCCTGCTGCTGGCGGTGGCGTGGGGGCCCGGTCGCCCGGGCCGCTTGGCGGCCTCAACCCCGTACGGCATCGAGCCCTCCTTCGGCGGAGACGGCGGCGAGCACGGCGGCGAGCTGGGACTCCAGGCTGAACTCCTGGAGCCGGCAGTCCGCCTCGCCGCTCGCCACGGCCAGCCGCTCCAGCGCCCCGGACTCGCACAGCACCGCCAGGCCGAGCAGTTGGGCGGCGGCGACGGCACGGCTCAGCTCGTCGTAGCCGGGGCGGCCGGGGCCCAGGGCCCCGTCGTCCGGCGGGTCGTCGTACCCCCGTGCGCGGTCCGCGCCGGCGGGGGGTTCGAGGTCGCGCAGCAGGGTGGTGACGAAGGCGGCCAGCCGGTACCCGGTCGGGCCGTCGGTCATGGCGGAGGCGACCAGGGCGCGCCGGGCGAGGGGGTCGGTCCCCCACAGGTCGGTCAGCCGCTCGGTGAGCCAGGCCGCGTCCGAGCCGATGTCGGGTGCGGGGGCTGCGTCGGGCTCCGGTTCCTCCTGCGCACGGGCGGAGCGGTGGCCAGGCTGGAGGGCCGTGTGCAGCAGGCGGCTGCGCGAGCCGAAGTAGTGGTGCAGCAGCCGGATGTCGACCTGCGCGCGTTTGGCCACGTTGCGGGTCGAGGTGCCGTTGTAGCCGTGGGCCGCCAGTTCTTCGCGCGCGGCGTCCAGGATGCGGTCTCTGGTCGGCCGACCGGTCATTGGCGCCCACCCCCGGGAGATGTAATTCATCTGTCAGTGAGTTAATACAGTAGGTGATCCTTCGAGTCCGGGACACCCTCAGGACGAGGATGCGGTGACGGGGCCGATGAGTCTTGGCCAAAGCTCTCGGGTCCCCGGCCGTTTCTCTCTTCTACGTTCTCGCTCGCCCGTTCGTTCACGCTCTCCCACGCTCTCTCACGCGAACGGGCGGCCGGCGCGCGCCCGGCCCGGCCGCCGTGCCCGTCCCCGGCCCGGACGCCGCCGCCCGGGCCGGGAGCGACCCGGGCCGGAAGCCGTCCGGATCGGAAGCCGTCCGGGCCAGGAGCCAGCCGCCCGGCTCAGGAGCGGCCCGCGGGGTCGCCCTGGAGGGAGACCACCAGCCGGGAAATCGCGTCGAGATTCTTGAAGTGCGCGCCGACTATCCGCTCCGGCGGAATGGAGATCCCATATCGGTCGAGAATGAAAGAGATCAGCTCCGCGGTGGTGAGTGAAGTGAGAATCCCCCACTCCAGAAGCGGGGAGCCGGGCTGGAGTCCGGTTTCCCCCTCGGGGAGGAAGCGCGCCTCCACATACCCCGTCAGCTCGGCGATGACCTCGTCGTACCCGTATGGGATGGTGCTCTCCGGCATGCGTATGACCTCCGGGAATCCGATCCGTAAGGAACGTGAAGGGCTGATTGACACGCGGACCGCGAAGCCCGCGCTCCTCACCTTAGCCAGCGCGCCCGGCCATCTCATCGGCTCCGTTGATGAATTCGGGAACCGTCCTTTCGGATGAGTCGCCGAATAAGGCGGCGCGCTCGCCGACACGGCTGTCGGCACGGTCGCAGGCGCGGCTGTCGGCGCAGTCGGCGGCGAGTTCTTCAGCGCGGTCGTCGGTGACTTCCTCGGCGCGGTCGCCGGTGACTTCCCCGGCGACGGCCGCGGCCAGCCCGCGCCCCAGCGGGATGTCCTGGACGAGAAAGCGCCCGGCCCCGGGCCCGTCGACCCGGACCACCGCCGCGCCGGTCTCGGCCGGCCGTACGTCGAGCCGCGCGAGGCCCCCCGCGAGGCCGGTGCCGACCGCCTTCAGTACGGCCTCTTTCCGCACCCAGCAGCGGTAGAAGCGGAGTCGGCGGCGCACCGGGTCGGCGGCGCCGGTGACGTAGTCCCGCTCGTCCGGGGCGAGGCAACTGTCGATGAGCCCCGCGAACGCGCCGAGTGGCCGGATCCGTTCGACGTCGGCTCCCACCCGCTGCCCCTCGGGGGCGACCGCGAGCAGCCAAGCGGCCTCGCTGCGCGAGTGGTTGAAGCGGAGCGCGGTGGCCGGCGCGGCGACGCGGGGGCGGCCGTGTCCGGCGTCGCCGCACCCCGGACAGGGCTCGCGGCCGAACCGGATCGCGCCGGGCGGGCAGTCCAGCAGCCCCGCCATGATCCGCCGGACGCGGGCGTGGGCGTGGACGTAGTGGCCGGTCTCGGCGGACCGCATGAAGCGGTGGGCGCGCTGCTGTTCCTCCGGCGAGAGGACCGCCCAGTCCTCCGCCCAGTCCTCCGCCGAGGGCTCGGTCCGGGCGGCGGTTCCGTGCCACAGGCGGAGCCCCCGCAGGGCGCGCGAGTGCGTCCGTAACATCGCCTCCGCCTGCGGCAGTCGGCCGTGCGGTGGTCGGCTGTGCGGCGGCGGGGCCTCTGCCGCCGTCCGCTGCGACCGGGTCACGGCCGGGCCTTCGCCGGGGCGGGGAGCCCGCCGTCGGCCTCCGGCGGCGTCCCGCCGTGACCGCGACCGCCGCCGTCCCGCGGCTCCTCCCCCGCCGGGCCCTCCCCCGTACCGTCCCGGGCCTCGCTCCGCGTCCGGCCGGACGCCTCCCCGTACGCCTCGTCGTGCAGCTCTCCGTACACCTCTCTGTACGCTCCACGCGCCTCCGCTCGCGAGGCCGGAGCCGAGGGCCCGTCCTCAGCCGAGGCCCGGCCGCCCGGAACCGAGGCCAGGACCGGGGCAGGGGTCGGGGCCGGGGGCCGGGTGACCCCCAGCCAGTGCAGCAGCGGCCCGGCCATGGCCGTGGTGACCAGGGCCATGAGCACCATCATGGTGAACATCTCCCGGTCGATGACGCCCAGTTCGCGGCCGATCGAGAGGATCACGATCTCGGTGAGGCCGCGGGTGTTCATCAGCGTGCCGAACGCCCCGGCGTCCCGCCATGTCATCCCCGACAGGCGGGCGGGCAGCACGGTGCCCGCGTACTTGCCGACCACGGCCACGAGCAGGATCAGCCCGAGGTACGCCAGGCCGCCGAGGCCCAGCAGCCCCACGTCCACGGAGAGCCCGGTGACGATGAAGAAGACCGGCAGCAGCAGCGTCACGATCCCGGTCAGCGGCGTCGCCACCCGCCGGTGCAGCTGCTCCCGGGCCTCGCGCGGCATGATCAGCCCGAAGGCGAACGCGCCGAAAATGGCGTGGATGCCGATCCAGGAGGTCGCCCAGGCGGACAGGAAGACGCCGGAGACGATCAGGACGAGCAGGTTCGCCCCGGAGGCGGTGCGCGGCGACCGGGCGAGCAGCCGCCGCAGCAGCGGCCGTACGGCGAGGACCATCGCCAGCGCGTACGCCGCCGTGAGCCCGACGACGGTGAAGAAGTGCCCCGGCCCGTCCGCTTCGGAGACCGCGACCACGAGTACGAGGACGCACCAGGCCAGTACGTCGCCCACCGCCGCGCAGGCCATGGCCATGGAGCCCACGCGGGTTCCGGTGAGTCCGCTGTCCGTGATGATGCGGGCCAGTACCGGGAAGGCGGTGATGGCGAAGGCCGTGCTCAGGAAGAGGACGAAAGCGGTCGTGCTCCGTCCGGCGCCGGCGTACCGCCCGGCGAGCAGGGCCGCCGCCCCGGCGCCGAGCACGAACGGCACGGCCATGGAGAGTCCGGCCATGGCGCCGACGGACCGGCCCCGGCCGCGCAGCCGGCCGAGGTCCATCTCCCAGCCGGCCAGGAACATGAACAGGAGCAGCCCGACCTGTGCCACCGCCGAGAGCATCGGGCGGGCGTCGGCGGGGAAGATCCGGCCGGGCAGGTCGCCGGGCAGCAGCCCGAGGAGGCTGGGCCCGAGCATGATGCCGATGGCGATCTCGGCCACCACCGGCGGCTGGCGGACGCGTCTGCTCAGCCGGACGAAGAGCCGGCCCGCGAGCAGCACGATGGCCACGTCGGCCATGGCGATCGCCTCTGTCGGAAGTCCTTCCGCCGCCATCCGTCCTCCAGCCGTCTCGGTGCGCCTTCGCGGCGCCTCCGGTCCACGCACGAGGTGGGAAATTCTGCCGATCCGTCGGCGCCGCCGCCATCGGCCATGGTGGGGATACCCGTCGTCCGGCGTTCAGCACCGTTGGGGGGACCGGGAGGAGGAGGGCCAGCAGAAGGGATGAAATACCGTCCGCCCGGCCGCGGTCGGCCCGGCGGGCGTGGCACGGTGTTGGCGGGCGGGGCGTCACACGGAGCCTTGCGCGGGTGGGGTGGAGCGCTCGCTCCGCGGACGGCCGGTCCGGCGCCGGGATCACATCCGGCCGCACCGTCGGTCCGGCCGCCCGGGCGCCCCGCCGTCGGCCCCGGGATCACGCGCCCCACATCGTGATGCCCCATCACATGACATCACATGACCACGCAACGGGGAGTCTCATGGATTTCGGCTGGAGTGCTGATCAGGAAGAGCGGCATCGGCGGACGCTGGAGGCCGTCCGAGCGGCCTTCCCCGCCGGCCGGGCGCCGCGGGAGCCGTTCGCCCGTGCGGACTGGGCGGCGCTGGGGCGCATGGGGCTGCTCGGCGCCTGCCTGCCGGGCGCGTACGGCGGGTCGGGGCTGGGCGCGCTGGACACCGCGCGGCTGTACGAGGCGCTGGGCGAGGGCTGCGACGACACGGGGCTGGTCTTCGCGGCGAGCGCGCATCTGTTCGCCTGCGCCGTGCCCCTCGAACGGTTCGGCTCTGACGGCCTCAAGTCCCGCTGGCTGCCCGGCATGTGCTCCGGCGAGGTGATCGCGGGCAACGCCATGACCGAGGACGACGCGGGCTCCGACGTCTCCAGGCTCCGGATGACGGCCGTGCCGGTGGACGGCGGCTATGTGCTCAACGGCCGCAAGAGCTTCGTCAGCAACGGACCCGCCGCCGATGTCCTCGTCGCCTACGCGACGACCGACCCGGAGGCCGGCCATCTCGGCCAGACGGCCTTCGCGGTCGCCGCGGACGCGCCGGGCGTACGGGCGGGCGAGCCGTTCGACAAGATGGGCCTGCGCTCCACCCCCGCGTCCACGGTGACCTTCGCCGACTGCTTCGTACCCGCCGCTCACGTGCTGGGCGCGCCCGGCATGGGGGCGACGGTCTTCCAGCATTCGATGGGCTGGGAGCGGGCCTGCCTCTTCGCCGGGTACGTCGGGATGATGGCCCGGCTGGTCCGGCGGTCCTCCGAACACGCTCGTTCACGCACCCAGTTCGGCCGCCGGCTGACCGGCTTCCAGGCGGTGTCGCACCGGATCGTCGACATGGCGATGCGGCTGGAGAGCGCGCGGCTGCTGCTCTACCGCGCGTGCTGGGAGATGGACCAGGGGCGGCCCGCCCGGCTGGCCGTGGCGCTGTCCAAGCTCGCGGCGTCCGAGGGCGCGGTCGCCAACGCCCTGGACGCGGTACGGATCTTCGGCGGCCGAGGTTACCTCGCGGAGTGCGGCGTGGAGGCCGAGCTGCGCGACGCCGTGCCGGGCCTGCTCTTCTCCGGCACATCGGACATCCAAAAGGAGCTTGCGGCGAAGGAGTTGGGACTGTGATGCTGCATCAGCTCGTCAGCGACGCGGCCCGGCGCGATCCGGGAGCCCTCGCGGTGCACGGCCCCGACGGGCGTCTGACCTACGGCGAACTGGACGCGCTCGCCGACCGCTGCGGCGCCGCGCTGGCCGCGCGGGGCGTGCGGCCCGGCGACCGGGTGGTGCTGTGGGCGGGGAAGAGCACGCGAGCCGTGGCGCTGACACAGGGGTGCCTGCGGCTCGGCGCGGTGTACGTGCCGGTGGCCGACTCCAATCCGCCCTCCCGCGCGGCCCGTATCGGCCGCGGCTGCGGCGCGGCGCTGACCGTCACGGACGCGGCCGGCGCCGCGCGGGCCGGGGACGCGCCGTGGGAGGCGGGGGCGCTGGTGACCTTCGAGGAGCTGCTGGAGTCCGCGAACGGCGCGGCGCTGCCGCCGGCCGGCGGCTCCCCCGACGATCTGGCCTACATCCTCTACACCTCGGGGTCGACCGGCGAGCCCAAGGGCGTGTGCCTCAGCCACCGCAACGCCCTCGCGTTCGTGACGTGGGCCGCCGATCTGCTGGAGCTGGGGCCCTCGGACCGGCTCGCCAACCACGCCCCGTTCAACTTCGACCTCTCGGTCTTCGACCTCTATGCCGCGTTCCACGCCGGGGCGTCGGTCCATCTGATATCCAGTGAACTTGCTTACGCGCCAGAGCAGTTGGTGCGGTTCGTGCGCCGTAACGAGCTGACGGTCTGGTACTCGGTGCCCTCCGCGCTCTCGCTGATGATGGCGAAGGGCGGGCTCTTCGACGAGGCGCCGCCGCCCGCGCTGCGGGTCTGCGTCTTCGCCGGCGAGCCGTTCCCGCTGCCTCAGGTCCAGGAGCTGCGTGCCCGGTGGCCCGGGGTGCGGATGTTCAACTGGTACGGGCCCACGGAGACCAACGTCTGCACCTCGTACGAGGTGGGGGTGGACGTGGCGGAGCGTTCGGCGGCCCTGCCGATCGGGACGGTCTGCTCGGGCGACTCGGTGACGCTGGTGCCGCAGGACCGGGACGGCGAGTACGAACTCCTGGTCTCCGGGCCGACGGTGATGCTCGGTTACTGGGGCCGCGAGCCGCACACCGGCCCGTACCGGACCGGCGACATCGTGCGGGTCGGCGACGGCGGGAACCTGGAGTTCGCCGGTCGCCGCGACCACCTGGTGAAGGTGCGCGGCCAGCGGGTGGAGCTGGGCGAGGTGGAGAGCGTGCTCGGCGCGCATCCGGGGGTGGCGGACGCGGCGGTGGTCGTCGTCGGGTCCGGCCTGGAGGCGGCGCTCCACGCGGTGGTCACCAAGCGGGGACCGGACGCGCGGGTGTCGCTGCTCGGAATCAAGGAGTTCTCGGCTCGGCGGCTGCCCTCTTACATGATCGTGGACGCGCTGCATGTGGTCGATGAGCTGCCCCGCACCGGAAACGGAAAGAAGGACCGCGTGCGAATGGCCCGGGACATCGCCCCGGGCCAATGATTTTCCGGCCGTTTTCCCGGTGAATCCAGGAAATTCCGGGGTGTGCACGGGAGCCCGCCGAAATAATTCGGGCTCCCGTTTCCATCCCACTGGTCCACCTCGCCGGTTCATCCCGCCGGTTCATCCCGCCGGTCCGCCTCGCCGGTTCGGCTCTCCGCTTCAGCCCACCGGCGCCACCGGAAGCCCGGCGGCGAGTCCGGCCGTACGCACCATGCCGATCTCGTATGCGTAGATTACCGCGTGCACCCGGTTGCGCAGATCCAGCTTGTCGAGCATCCGCTGGACATGCGACTTGACGGTGCTCTCGCTGACGAAGAGCACGTCGGCGATCTCCGCGTTGCTACAGCCGCGCGCGATGAGGCGGAGCACATCCACCTCACGGCGCGTCAGCCGCCCCAGCCCCTCGCGGCCGGAGTCCTTCTCCTCGCCCTCGGCCGGGGCCGACCAGTCCACGAGCCGCCGGCCGCGGCAGGGGAAGAGCAGCGAATACCCCGCCGCGACCAGCCGGACCGCGGCCACGATCTCGGCCGGGGACGAGCGGTTGAGCAGCAGCCCGCGGGCCCCGGCCCGCAGCAGGCGCTGCACCTGGTCATCGAACTCGCCCACGAGCACCAGGGCCGGGGCGCTCGGGACGGACGCCCCGAGGAACCGGATCACCTCTGCCGCGTCCAGCGAATTCGTTTCGGAATCTATGACGACCACATCGGGTCGCAGACTGTCCACACTCTTTTCAATCTGCGACATATCTCCGGCGTCCCCGGAAACCTCAAGATCCGGCTTGCCTTCGAAGAGCATGCGGTAACCGGCCCTGATAACGGTTCTATCGCTGACGACTAATATGCGCATGCAGTAAAGCACCCCCGTACTGCGCCTCATCGCTTAGTCAAGGTAACATGGCGAAGGGCGGAAGGGAACCTTTCGTCACAGGATGAGTTACCGCATCGCATGGTCCGGCAATTATACTGACTCGTAATATTGAGCCGGGTATTCCGCCGGGAACGATCAATACCGGAGAGCGCTCCGGGCAGCGGGTCTCAGACCGCCTCGCGGTCGTCGGCGTCCAGCGCGCCGATCATGTGCCGGCGGATATTGGGGGCGACCGCCGCCACCACGACCTCCCGCGAGGCGTCCGCCAGCGGCTGGATGCGCAGCACGTACCGGGCCATCGCGAGGCCGAACAGCTGGCTCGAAACCAGCGAGGCCCGCAGTGGCAGCTCAGCCGGATCGACGGCCGTCCCCAGGCGGCGCACTACGCGGCGCGCGATCTGGGTGGTGAAGAACTCCCGCAGCAGCAGCGCCTGCCATTGGTGCGCGACCGCGCCCCGCAGCAGCCCGAGGAAGGCGGGGCCGCTCACGGGCCCCTCGCACACGCCGAGGAAGGCCCGCACCACGTTTTCGGGGGCGGCCTCGATGCCCTCGGCGAAGATTTCGTCCATCACGGCCGCCGGCTCGATGGGCGCCTTGACGACCTCCATGAAGAGGTCTTCCTTGTTGCCGAAGTAGTGGTGCACGAGGGCCGGATCGACGCCGGCGCTCGCCGCGATGTGCCGGATGGACGAGCCGTCGTAGCCTCGCTCGGCGAAGATCTCGCGGGCGGCGGCCAGTATCGCGCCGCGCGTGTCCGGCTTGCCGGGCCGTCGGCCGCTGCGTCCCCGCACGAGCACCCTCGCTTTCCGAAACTCTCTGAAACTTTCCGAAGCTTTCCGACGCCTTCCGAAGTTTTCCGAAGCTTGCTGAATCCTTCCGAATACTTCTGAGCCGTTCCCAACGCTCCGCGTCTTTACGGGCCCCG
This sequence comes from Streptomyces sp. NPDC050610, assembly GCF_040654875.1. NCBI lineage: Bacteria > Bacillati > Actinomycetota > Actinomycetes > Kitasatosporales > Streptomycetaceae > Streptomyces > Streptomyces sp. NPDC050610. The sequence goes on from NZ_JBFAIV010000003.1 coordinate 264,607, forward strand.
CGAAACGACACGCCCTTACCGGCCCCCGAGCCACACTTTCGCCGCTCCCGAGAGACATCCTTACCGGCCCGCGAAGCGGCAGGCGGCCGACGGAAGCGGCGCCGCCCGCCCCCACCGGCTCGCGGGAGCGGCGCCGCCCGCCCCTGCCTGGCGGCGGAGCGGCACCGCTCGCAGCGCCTACGCGGTACGCCGCCGCAGCGTGCCCGCGGCCAGTACCAGGGCCAGGACCACGCACCCCATCACCACGCCGTACCCGCGCCACAGCGCTCCCGTGGCGTCGATATGCGCTCCCACCTGTTGCAGCGCCTCTACCCCGTGGGCCAGCGGCATGGCCGCACTGACCCCCTCCAGCCAGCCCGCCATCTCGGCGCGCGGCACGAAGAGGCCGGACAGCAGGATCTGCGGCAGCACCACGATCGGCAGGAACTGCACCGCCTGGAACTCGGTACGGGCGAAGGCGCTGCACAGCAGGCCCAGGCCGACGCCGAGCAGGGCGTTGCCCACGGCGATCAGCACCACGAGCGCGCCGTTGCCCGCCGTGTCGAGGTCGAGCAGCCAGTACGCGACCGTGGTCGCCACGGTGGCCTGCACGGTGGCGGCCAGTCCGAAGGCGAGCCCGTAGGCGAAGAGCAGGTCCAGCTTGCCCAGCGGGGTGGTGAAGAGCCGCTCCAGCGTGCCCGAGGTGCGCTCCCGCAGCATGGCGATGCTGGTGACCAGGAACATCAGCAGGAAGGGGAAGACGCCGAGCATGACCAGCAGGACCCGGTCGAGGGTCGCGCCGTTCTTCTCGAACATGAAGTAGATCAGCGTGAGCAGCAGCAGCGGAGCGCCGATCAGCAGGCCGACGGAGCGCCGGTCGTGCCGGAGCTGCCCCAGGACCCGGGCCGTGGTGCTGAGCATCAGTCGCACCGACATCACGCCACCTCCGCCTTCTCCTGGACGAGGGTGAGGAACGCCCGGTCCAGATCGTCCGTGCCGGCCTTCTTCTTGATGGCGTCGGGGGTGTCGTCGGCGACGACGGCCCCCTCCCGGATGAGGATCAGCCGGTCGCAGCGGTTGGCCTCGTCCATGACGTGGCTGGAGACGACCAACGTGGTGCCGTCGGCAGCCAGTTGGCGGAAGTGGACCCACAGCTCCTCGCGGAGCACGGGGTCGAGGCCGACCGTGGGCTCGTCCAGGATGAGCAGTTCGGGGCGGCTGACCAGGGCGCAGGCGAGCGAGGCCCGGTTGTGCTGGCCGCCGGAGAGGGTGCGGACGATCTGTCCGGCCTGCTCCTGGAGCCCCACTTCTTTGATGGTCTCGTCCGCCGCCGCCGGGCCGAGGCCGTAGAAGCTGGCGAAGTAGCGGACGTTCTCACGGACCGTCATATCGGTGTAGACGCTCGGCGACTGGGTGAAGTAGCCGACCTTGCGGCGCAGCGACGGGGCGCCCGCCGCCTCGCCGAGCACGGTGACCCGCCCCGACTTCACGCGCTGCACGCCCACGATCGCGCGCATCAGGGTGGTCTTTCCGCTGCCACTCGGGCCGAGCAGTCCGGTGATCCCGCCGTGCGGGATGTGTGCGCAGAGGCCGTGCAGCACCTCTTTCCCACCGCGGGTCACCACGAGGTCCTGGACCTCAATCGCGGTCTTCATGTGATCTCTCCTCGCAGGAAAACTCACCCAACGTTGAATTCAACAGTAGGTGAAAAAGTTCCGGGTGGGAAGTCCACGCGCACGCGCCCTCACTGCCTGCGGCGCAGCAGCAGGGAGACGTTCTGGCCGCCGAAGGCGAACGAATTGCTGAGCGCCGCCCGTGCTCCCCCGGGGAGCGTCCCCGGCCCGCCCGTGACCACGGCGCGCAGTACGTCCCCCGAGATGGCGGGGTCGGGCTCGTCGAGGTTGACGGTCGGCGGCACGGTGTTGTGATGGAGCGTCAGCGCCGTGATCACGGCCTCCAACGCGCCCCCAGCGCCCAGCAGATGGCCCGTCAGCGACTTCGTGGCGGTCACCGACGCGCCGCCGAGGTCCGGCCCCAGCACCTCGCGCAGCGCCACCGCCTCCGCCGCGTCCCCCAACGGCGTGCCGGTCGCGTGCGCGTTGACATGGGCGACCACGCCGGGTTCCACGCGCGCGTCGGCGAGCGCCCGGCGCATCGCCCGTACCGCGCCCGCGCCCGACGGGTCGGGGTTGGCGATGTGGTATGCGTCCGCGGAGCGGCCCGCGCCCGCCAGCTCCGCGTAGCCGCGCGCGCCGCGCCGGGCCGCGTACTCGGCCGACTCCAGCACCATGACGCCCGCGCCCTCGCCCAGGACGAAGCCGTCGCGCCCCGCGTCGAACGGCCGGCTGGCGCCCTCGGGGTCGTCGTTGCGCCGGGAGAGCGCCCGCATGGCCGCGAACCCCGCCACCATCACCGGGTGGATCATCGCGTCGGCGCCGCCCGCCAGCACCACGTCCGCCTGCCCGGACCGGATCAGCTCGCGCCCCCGGGCCAGCGCGTCCGCGCCCGACGCGCAGGCGGCGGCGGGCGCGTGGAGCTCGGCGGCGGCCCCGAACTCCAGGGCGATCCAGGCGGCGGGGCCGTTCGCCATGTACATCGGCAGGGTGAGCGGGGAGACCCGCTGCCAGCCGCGCTCCCGCAGCACGTCGTACTGGTCGAGCAGGTCTCCCACCCCTCCCCCGCCCGAGGAGACCGCGACCGCGAACCGCTCGGGCGGCGGGTCCGGCGCCCCCGCGTCCGCCCACGCCTCGCGGGCGGCCAGCAGGGCCAGTTGCTGCACCCGGGACAGCCGGCGCGTCTCGTGGACCGCCAGCCGCTCGGCCGGTTCCACGGCCGCGGGCGCGGCGATCCGCACCGGCAGGCCGGCCGCCCACGCCGCCTCGACGCGCCGCACGCCGCCGACGCCCGCGAGGAGCCCCCGCCACATCGCCGGGACGTCGCCGCCGACCGGACCGGCCGCCCCGAGCCCGGTGACGATCACCTCGCGGTCGTCGGCGGCGGGGCGGCCGCCGGTCATGCCGTGACTCCCGCTCCCTGGATGTAGGCGACCAGGTCGCCCACGGTGCGCAGCCCGCGCATGGCCTCGTCGGGCACCTCGACGCCGAAGCGGTCCTGGGTCGTCATGCCGATCTCGTAGATGGACAGCGAGTCGACGTCCAGGTCGTCGACGAAGGACTTCTCCGCGGTGCTGCGCGCGGGCGCGATCCCGCAGATGTCGTGCAGCATCTCCGCGACGCCGGCCAGGATCTCCTGCTCGGTGTGTGCCATGGTGTGCGACCTCCTCGGTCGACAGATGTGATGAATCGTCAATTTCCGTTGTTGGCAAGCCGGATGACGTTGCCGTCAGTCGGCGAGAGGGGACGTCAGTCCGGCGGACCGCAGCCGGGCGGCCACCGGTTCCGGGATGCCGTGCCGGGCGATGTCCGCCTCGGTGAGCGAGAGCGGGATGCTCTGCGGGTGGTGGAAGACGTCGCCGGGGTCGTAGCGGCGCTTGACCTCCATCAGCCGCGGCAGGTTCTCCTCGTAGTAGGCCCAGAGCCAGTTCTCCAGGGCCAGGTCGATGGTGTTGACGTACGCGGCGCCGGTGGTGTGCGGGGCCATCGCGTGGCGCAGCGCCTTGACCCAGGCGAGGTTCTTCCCGTCGTCCTCGGGCCGGTCCCAGTCGGTGCGGTACTCGAAGGCCATCAGCCCCGTCCGGTGCACGAACGCCGTGTCGGTGCGCGCCGGGCGTCCGATGGCCCCGCCCATGCCGTAGACGGCGACCTCGGCGCGGTGGCTCGGCGGGTCGGTGAGGAACTCCTGGAGGGTGGCGATCGCCGCGCCGTCCAGCGGCTCGGCGACGATGGCCGAACTGCCCTGCGCCCGCACCTGGTCGGCCGCCGCCGCCTCGCCCTGGAGCGCCTCCACGGTGTCGACGGCCTGGATGAACGGCATCGGCTCCACGACCTGGTCCTGCGGCCGCACGGCGGCCACCAGCGGGCGCATCAGCTCCTCGAACTCCGCGGCCGGCCCGTCGTACACGCCGAAGGCCGCCACCAGGTCCTGCTCGCGCGGGAAGAGCGAGAGGAAGGTGTTGACCCGGTCGTCCGTCGACGCCAGCCAGCCCTGCCACGCCCGTACGGCCTGCGGGAACTGCTCCCAGTTCCAGCTGAACGTGAAGAGCGTGACCTCGTCCACCGGCGAGGTGCGCAGCGTGTACGAGGTGGCGATGGCGTAACTGCCGCCTCCCCCGCCCCGGCAGGCCCAGAACAGGTCGGGGTGCTCGTTCTCGTCCGCCGTGTACGCCCGGCCTTCGGCGTCGACCACTTCCACGGCGGCGAGGTGGTCGACCAGAGCCCCGCGGGAGCGGGACAGCACCCCCATGCCGCCGCCCAGCACATGGCCGCCGACGCCGATCCGCGGGCAGGTGCCCGCCGGTATCGTCACGCCCGCCCGCCACAACTCGCGGTAGACGTCGCCGAGTCGGGCCCCGCCGCCGACGGTCGCCAGCGAGCGGTCCTCGCTGAGGGTGATGGAATCGAGGCCGCCCAGGTCGATGACCACCCCGTCCTCGACGCTGCTCAGTCCGGCCATGGAGTGGCCGCCCGACCGGACGCGGAACGGCACGCCGCGCTCCCGCACGCCGCGCAGCGCTTCCGCCACCGCCGACGTGCTGTGACAGACCATCACCTCGCGCGGGCGGGAGGCGAAGCACGCGTTCCAGGTGCGGCTCGCGTCCTCGAAACCGGGGTCCCCCGGAGCGAGGACGGTACCGGCGAAACGTGCGGAGGTGGCCATGCGTGCTCCTTGAGACGGTCGGACCGGGATGTGGTGGGCGGAGCGGATGGGGCGCGGGCGGAGCGGTACGGCCGGAGCCGAATGCGGGTCGTACGGTCGGGGGACGAATGCGGGTCGTACGGTCGGGGGACGAATGCGGGTCGTACGGTCGGGGACGGACATACGGGCAGGTGGAGCGGTGTACGGGCGCGGGGCCGGGCTGACGGGCGTACGGGCGGCCCCGCGCCCTCAACCGCCCCGCAGAACGCTCTTGATCCCGGCGCGGACCAGCGGGGCGATGTCCTTCGGCGCCGCGCGGACCGTCCACAGGGCGAGCCGCAGCAGGGTCACCGGGGTGATCCGCAGCGAACGGGCCGCGGGGTCGCGGAGCTTGAAGGCCGCTGGCACGAACTCCGCGTCGCGGACGGACCGGAAGATCCGTTCGCTCGCGGCGCGCGGGTCCAGCTCGCCGGCCGCGACCGCCGCACACGTGGCGCCGGCCGCGGCGAAGAGCCGGTGGTAGCCCTCGTGTCCGGCGAAGACATGGCCGCGGTACGGCACCGTCTCCAGGGCCCGCAGCGCCGCGTCGCCGCCCGTGGCGCGGAGCTCGGACCAGGCGGCGAGCATCGGGAACCCGCCGAAGCGGAAGCCGACTTCGAGGACGAAGAGCACGGCCCGCACCAGCGCCGGGTCGCACAGCGACGCGTGCACCATGGCGGCCAGCTCGTCGTTGGCGTCGAGGTGATCACGAGTCAGTTCACCGACCAGGGCGAAGCGTTCGGCGGAGAAGTCGCCGTCGCGCACGGCGTCCAGCAGCCGCCGGGCGAGGACGTTCACGGTCTCCAGGGCGAGCCCGAGCCCCCGCGATATGAAGGGGTCGACATAGCCCGCCGCGTCCCCGATGAGGCACCAGCGGTCGCCGGCCGTGCGGCTCGCCGCGTACTGGTTGCGTTCGGTCGACAGCCACGGCCGCTCGGTCACCGCGTACGCGAACTGGTGGGCCAGCGTGGGGAATCGGGCGACGAAGGCCCGGAACTCGTCCTCCGCCGGCCGCCCGGCCCGCTCGGGCGCGGGGAAGCGGCGGGCGTCCAGCGTCAGGCTGACGCTGAACAGTCCGCCGGTGGATTCCGGGTGGTTGCCCAGCGGCAGCACCGCGAGGTATGCGCCGTCCGTGAGGTGGTGCATGCTGCCCCGGTGCCAAGGCAGCGGCGGCCGGTAGTCCGCCGCCCGGTCGGCTACCGCGTCGGCGAACGGCCGTATCCGCGTCATATGGGTGGCGAGCGTGCGGCTGGCCGTGGCGAACCTGACGGGCTCCTCCCGCAGCCCCAGCCCGGCGACCAGCGGCGAGTCGGGCCCGGAGGCGTCCACCAGGTACCGGGCCCGGATCTCGGCGCCGTCCGAGAGCCGGACGACCGCGCCGTCCGGGCCCGCCGCCGCCCCGCTGACCTTGGCGCCCCGGCGCACGTCGGCGCCCCGGTCCCGCGCGCAGCGCAGCAGGTGGGCGTCGATGTCGGGGCGGTGGAAGTGCGGTTCGGGCGGCGCGCCCTTGGGCGGGCAGACCTGGAGCAGTTCGGCCGGGTCCTGCGGCCGGCCCTCCCGGTGGTAGACGAAGCTGTGGCAGTGCTCCGCGCCGACGGTCCGGGTGATGTGCGCGTGGATGTCCTTGACGGTCGACAGCCGGGCCAGTTCCGGTGTCTTGTAGCGCTCGGCCAGCACCCGGAAGAGCCCGGCGGCGTGCACGCCCATCTCCCCGGGCGGGAAGGGCGGCGGCCGGTCCTCGTCGATGAGCGTGACGCGCGCCCCGCCGGCGGCGAGCACGGTCGCCAGGGTCGCCGCCGGCAGGGAGCCGCCGAGGATGGCGACGTCGCGGAGGTCCCCGTCCCCGTCCCCGTTGTGCGCCCCGTCCCGGTGATGCGCCCCGTTCCGGGGGTGTGCGTCGGACGTGTTCATGGCTGCTCCGTCCTGGGCTGCGCGGCGGGCAGGTGCCGGTGGGCGCCGGGCCGCGCGGCGGGCTCGTCGGGTGCGGGCAGGAAGCCGGTACGGACCATCCAGCCGAAGTACGTGTCGAGGAGCGCGTCGTCGAGCGGCGGGCAGCTGATGCCGCTGCCGTCCAGCGCGCGCCGCAGGTTGTCCACCCGGTAGGTCATGGAGTCCTGACCGGCCTGGACGATCTCGCTGATGGTGTCGATGAGCGGGTGCAGCGCGTTGTCCTCCAGGCCCACTCCGGCGCGGAACTCCGCCACCCACTCGGGCCCCGGCCGCCGGCCGACCTGCCAGCCGCCCCGCTGGAGGTAGCCGACCAGCTCGGCGAAGGTGATGCGCTCGGGGTTCAGGAGGTGGAAGTTCTGCCCGAAGCCGGCCGTCTTCGACGCGTGCACGAGGGCCCGGCTGACGTAGTCGGCGGGGGTCATCTCGACGAGCATGTCGAGCTCGGGCGCCGTGCCGAACTGGATGCAGCCCTTGATGACCGCGCAGGTGAAGCTGGTGGTGACGCAGGCGCCGCGGCACGAGTCGCCCATGATCTGGCCGAGCCGGTAGACGTTGACCGGCACCCCGCGCTCGCGCGCGGCGAGCACCAGCCGCTCCGCCGCCCACTTGGTCTGGAGGTAGCCGTTGGGCAGCCGCCCGGCCCGGTCGAGGTCGTCGTCCTCGGCGAAGGTGGAGGTGAGATCCTCGGGTACGCCCCAGACCCCGAACGTCGAGACGTGGCTGACCGGCGTCAGCGGCCCTCGGCAGGCCAGGCGCAGGACCTCCTGGGTGCCGCCGACGTTGGCGGCCCGCAGCTGCCGGTAACTGTGGACGAAGTTGACGTTGGCGCCGTTGTGGTAGATCGCGTCGACGCGGTGCGCGAGCGCGTCGAACGCCTCCTCGGTGAGGCCGAGGAGCGGCTGGGACAGGTCGCCGGGCACCGCCACGATCCGCTTCTCGTCCCCTTCGCGCCAGCTCAGATAGCGTTCGGCGGCGGCGCGCAGCCGGGCCAGCCCGGCGTCCGGGTCGTCGGCGCGTACGAGGCAGTGGACCGTCGCCTCGGTGGAGCGCAGCAGTTCGTCCAGGAGGAACGCCCCGACGAACCCGGTGGCGCCGGTGAGCAGGACGTCGGAGGGGTCGCGCCAGGGTTCGCCCGGATCGCCCGGCCCGGCGGGAACGTCGGAGGGCCGGATGTCCGGGTCCAGTACGGCGTCGGCCCGCAGCACGGCCGTATCCGTCCAGTCGGGGCCCGCCGCCGGGGCGTCGCGCCCGACGGCGCCGGGCAGCCCGTGGTCCCGCTCCGCGTGCTCGGTGATCAGCACCGACCAGTCGGCGACGGTGGGCCGCTCGAAGAGTTCGCGCGGGGAGAGGACGAGCCCCAGTTCGGTCTTGCAGGCGGTGACCACCTGCATCACCATCAGCGAGTCCGCGCCGAGTTCGAGCAGGTCGGCGTCGGAGGCGATCTCCTCGGCGGGTGTCCACAGCATGGTGGCGAGGAGTTCCAGGAGGTGGGCGGCGACGAGGCCGGGCCGCGCGTCCGGGGCCGCTTCGGTGAGCCGCGCCAGCAGGGCCGGGACGGTCGAAGAGTCGGCGTCGGTGTCGGTGTCGGCGTCGGTGTCCCGTTCGGCTCCAGCAGGCGCGGCGACGGCAGGCGCGGCCGTGGGTACCGCCGCGGGTACGGCCGCCCGCTCCTGGAACCAGTAGCGCTGCCGCTGGAACGCGTACGTGGGGAGGTCCACGGGGGCGGCGGGTGATCCGGCGCCCCCGTGCACCGCCTGCCAGTCCACCGGGGCCCCGAGCACGTACAGGCCGCCGAGCGCCGTACGGACCTGCTCGGCGTCCTCGGCGGTGCGGCGCAGCGAGGCGAGCCAGGTACGGTCCGGGCCGGGGAGGGCCGTGGCGCCGAGGCCGAGCAGGGTGCGGCCGGGGCCGGCCTCCAGGAAGGCGGTGAACCCGAGCCGGTCCAGGGTGCGCAGCCCGTCGGCGAACCGGACGGTCGTACGGGCGTGCCGGCACCAGTAGTCGGGGTCGGCGAGGGTGTCGGGGCCGACGGCCTCGCCGGTGAGGTTGGAGATGACGGGGACGCGCGGCGCGGTGAAGGCGATCCGCGCGGCGGTCGCCCGCAGTTCGGCCAGCATCGGTTCGACCAGGGGCGAGTGGAAGGCGTGCGAGACGCGCAGCCGCCGGGCCCGGACGCCGCGCCCGGCGAGGCGGGCGGCGACCCTCTCGACCGCGTCGCCCGCGCCGGACAGCACGCACTCGCGGTCGCCGTTGACGGCGGCGAGGGCGAGGAGGCCGCCGTCCGCCTCGGCCTCCTCGACCGCCTCGGCCGCGGCGAGCGGCACGGCGAGCATGGCGCCCGGCTCGCAGAGCCGCTGCATGAGCGCGGCGCGGGCGGTGACCAGCGTGAGCGCGTCGTCGAGGCTGAACACCCCGGCCACGCACGCGGCGGCGTACTCCCCGACGCTGTGTCCCAGTACGGCGCCGGGGCGGATGCCCCAGGCGCGCCAGAGCCGGGACAGGGCGTACTCGACGGCGAACAGCGCCGGCTGGGTGTACGCGGTGCGGTCCAGGAGCGCGGTGTCCTCCGGGCCGCCGTACAGCACGTCGAGCAGCGGGCGGTCGAGGCGGCCGCGCAGCAGGGCGTCGCACTCGTCGAGCGCGGCCCGGAAGGCGGGTTCGCTCTCGTAGAGGCCGCGGCCCATACCGGGGTACTGGCTTCCCTGACCGGTGAAGAGGAAGGCGACCTTCGCGCGGCGGCGGGGCGCGGCCCGCCCGCTGGAGACTCCCGGCGCGATCCCTCCAGCGGCGAACTTGCCGAGTTGTGAGTGCAGTTCGGGAATGGATGAGGTAACGAGCGAGGCCCGGTACGACAGTTGCGCACGGCCAAGGGCCGCGGCCCGGCAGACATCCGCCAGCGACCCGACGCCCGCCGCCGCGCTTGCGCCCGTTCGAGCGTCACTGCCCACCGTCCCGCCGCCCGCCGCCTCGTCCGCACGGCCGCCCCGGGTCACCGCGCCGCTGCTCGCCGCCGAGCCCGCGCCCGTAAAACCGTCTCCGCGCAACGGGCCACTGCCCGCAGGCGCGCTCGGGCCTGTACGGCTGTCCCCGCTCGCCGCGCTGTTCGCGGCGGCGAGCGCGCCGTTCCCTGCGACAGGCGCGCCAGGGTCTACGGCGGACGCACCGCCGTCTGCTGCGGGCACGTCGTTCGCGGCGGCCGGTTCGCCGGGCAGGCCGAGGCGGGTCGCGTAGCGGGCGGCCAGGTCGCCGAGGGCGGCGCGGGAGGCCGCGGACAGGACGAGGAGTTCGTGCGAGCGGCGGGCCGCCGACTCGGCGGGCGGGGCGGCGGGCGGCGCCGGGGCCTCGCCCATGATCAGGTGCACGTTGGTGCCGCTCACCCCGAAGGAACTGACGCCCGCGTAGCGGCCGTTCGGCGCGTCGGGCCAGGGAGTGGGGGCGGTGGGCACGGTGAGGTGCAGCCGGTCCCAGTCCACGTTGGGGTTGGGCGCGGTGAAGTGCAGGCTGGGCGGTATCCGCCCGTGCTGGAGGGAGAGCGCGAGCTTCATCAGCCCGGCCGCCCCCGCGGCTGCCTCCAAGTGGCCCACGTTGGTCTTCACCGACCCGACGTACACGCGCTGGTCCGCCGGCCGCCCCGCCCCCAACACGGCCTCCAGGGCCCGGAGTTCGATGGGGTCGCCGAGCATCGTGCCCGTACCGTGCGCCTCTACGCACCCGATCCCCGCGGGGGCGACCTCGGCGTCGGCGAGGGCTGCCCGTATCACCTCCTGCTGCGCCTGGCCGCTGGGCACCGAGATGCCGCTGGAGCGCCCGTCGTGGTTGACGGCGCTGCCGTGGATGACGGCCACCACCGGGTCGCCGTCCGCGAGCGCGTCCGCCAGCCGCTTCAGCACGACGACGCCGCACCCCTCCCCGCGCGCGTAGCCGTCGGCCGAGGCGTCGAACGCCTTGGAGCGCCCGTCCGGCGCGAGCGCTCCGGCCTTGCTGACCAGCACGAACCCGTAGGGCGTCAGCATCAGGCTGACACCGCCCGCGAGCGCGAGGTCGCACTCGCCGCGCCGCAGGCTCTGGCACGCGAGGTGGGCGGCGAGCAGCGAGGAGGAGCAGGCCGTGTCGACGACGTGCGCGGGGCCGCGCAGCCCGAAGTGGTAGGCGACGCGCCCGGCGAGGAACGCGGGCTCGGCCATCAGCTGGTAGGGATCCACGTCGCGCACGTCGGCGAGCTGCTGACGCATGCGCGCGTAGTCGCTGGTGCTGGCGCCGAGGAAGACGCCCGTGGCACTGTCCGTCAGCCGGTCGGGGGCGATCCCGGCGCGCTCCAGCGCCTCCCAGGCCACCTCCAGCGTGAGGCGCTGCTGCGGGTCCATCGCCACGGCCTCGGCCGGGGAGATGCCGAAGAGTTCGGCGTCGAAGGCGTCGGGCCGGTCGATGAACCCGCCCTCGACGCAGTACGCCTTGCCGGGCGCGTCCGGGTCCGGGTCGTACACGGCGTCCGCGTCGCCCCGTTCGGCCGGGAAGCGGCCGATGGCGTCGGCGCCGTCGCTGAGGACCCGCCAGAACGCCTCCGGTGAGTCGGCGCCGCCCGGAAAGCGGCAGCCCATGCCGACGATCGCGACGGGCCCGTCCGTCTGCTGGTACCGCTCCAGCCGGGTCCTCAACTGTGCGATCCGATCGAGGGCGTGGGCCAGCCTGGTCCGGTCGTCCATGTCCCTTCCGGTCATTGCTCCGCCTCTCCGCGGTACGTGATGTCGGTACGGGTCCGGGTCCGGGCCGGGCGCCCGATGCCCAGGGCATCGACCCCGGCCATCTCGCGCTCGAAGCGGGCCGCGAGGTCGTCGTCCTCGTCGGCGCCCCCGTCGACGTCCTTGTCGGTGTTTTCGTCGGCGTTCTTGTCGGCGTCCGGGACGGGCGCCGCGTCGGGGTTTGCGTTCGTCGTGGGGCTCGCGGCCCTCGTGGGGCTTGCGGCCGGGGCCTCCGAATCCCCGAGAGCGAGTACGTCCGTCGCGAGATATCCGGCGAGGGCCTCGGCGTTGGGGTATTCGAAGACCAGGGTGTTGGGCAGCGAGCAGTCGAAGCGCCGCTGGAGGACGAGCTTCATCTCCATCGAGGTGACGGAGTTCATGCCGAGGTCGAAGAAGCCCTGCCGGGCGTCCAGTTCGTCGTCCGAGTCGGCGCCGATCGCCACGGCCGCCGCGGCGAGCACATGGCCGACGAGGACGTCGTGGCGGTCCTCGGGGGCCAGCGCCGCCAGTTCCCGGCGCAGGGCAGCGCCCTCCGAGCCCGCCCCGCTGCCCTCCGAGCCCGCGTCCACTGATGCCGCCCCCGGCCCGGCCGGTGCCGTGTCGCCCGCCGTGTCCCCCGCCGCGTCGCCCTGCGGGGCGGCGGCCAGCCAGTAGCGCTTGCGCTGCCAGGGGTAGGACGGGGTGTCGGTCAGCCGGCCGCCCGCCGGATACATGCCGTCCCAGTCGACGGGGCAGCCGTGCGCGTGCAGGGCGCCGAGCGAGTCGAGCATGACGGCGAAGTCGTCGCCGTCCCGGCGCAGGGACGGCACGAGGACGCCCGGCACGCCGAGGTCGCGCATGTCCTGTTCGATGAAGGCGAGCAGCAGCGGGTGGGGCGAGATCTCCACGAAGGTGTCGAAGCCGTCGCCGGCCATGGCGCGCACGGCGGTGGAGAACCGTACGCGGTCGCGCAGGTTGCGGCCCCAGTAGGCGGCGTCGAACGCCTCTCCGCCGAGCGGGCCGCCGGTCACGGAGGAGTAGCAGGGCAGTTCGCCGCGGGCGGGCCGGAGCCAGGAGAGGCGGTCGGTCAGTTCGCGGTCGAGGGGTTCGACGAGCGGGCAGTGCCCGGCGCCCGCGGCGTCGACGCGGCGGGCGAAGACCCGACGCGCCTTGAGCGCGGCCAGCACCTCGTCGAGCGCGTCCTCGGCGCCGGAGAGCACCGTGCTGCGGGCGCTGTTGCCGAGCGCCACCCACAGCCGGTCCTCGTACCCGGCGACGACGAGCACCTCCTCGGCCTCGTCGGCCGGCAGCCCGACCACCCCCATGGCGCCGTTGCCGACGAGCCGTTCCTGCACGGCGGCGCGCTCATGGATGAGCCGCGCCGCGTCCGCGATCCCCAGCACCCCGGCCGCCTGCGCCGCCGCCACCTCGCCCATGCTGTGGCCGAGCACGGCGGCGGGCCGGATGCCGAGCGCCTGCCAGCGCCGGGCGAGCGCGGTCTGCACGGCGAAGATCAGTTCCTGCCGGCGCGGGCCCGACGGGGTGTCGGCGCCGCGCTCCAGGTGGTCCAGGACCGACCAGCCGGTGTACGGGGTCAGGTGCGCGTCGCACCAGGCCACGGCCTCCCGGAAGGCGGGGTCCTGGCGCAGCAGCAGCCGCCCCATGCCCGGCCACTGCGACCCGTGGCCGGAGAACACGAACGCAACTTTCCGCTCCGCCCCGCCGTCCGCCCGGCCGGTGGCGACGCCGTTCCCCGCCTCGCCGCGCTCGAACTCGGCTAATTTGTCGGCGAGTTCGGTGCGCGTACGGCCGACGACGGTGAGGCGGCGGGCCTGGTGCGCGCGGCGCGTACTCGCGGTGAAACACAGATCGCGCAGCGGGACGCCGGTCGCCGTGGCGTTCTCGTCCGAGTGCGGCGGCCGGTCCGCGACGCGGCCGGACCCGGTCAGCAACTCCCGGTAGTTGGCCGCCTGCGCGGCCAGGGCGTGTTCGTCGGACGCCGACAGCGGCAGCAGATACGGCGGGCCGTCCCCGGACTCGCCACCTCCCCCTCCCTCGAAATCCGGGCCGCGCTGCACCGCCTCCATCGGTGAACGCCCCAGCACGACATGGGCGTTGGTGCCGCTGAAGCCGAAGGCGCTCACGCCGGCCGCTCGCCGGTCCGGCGGCCAGGGGGCCGCGTCGACCGGTACGTCGAAGGGGAGTTCGTGCCAGGGGATCTCGGGGCTGGGCTCCTTGAAGTGGAGGTGCGGCGGGATCTCGCCGCGATTCAGGACCAGTACGGTCTTGATGAGGCCCGCGATGCCCGAAGCCGCCTCCAGGTGGCCGAAGTTGGTCTTCACCGAGCCGACAGCGATCCGCTGACGGCCCGGCAGCCCGCCGAACGCCGCGCCCAGCGCCTGGAGTTCGATCGGGTCGCCGAGCGGTGTTCCGGTGCCGTGCGCCTCCACGTAACCGATCTCGGCGGGCGCGACCCCGGCGTCGGCGAGCGCGTCGCGGACCAGGGCCTCCTGCGCCGGGCCATTGGGGACGGTGAGCCCGCTGCTGGGACCGTCCTGGTTGACGGCCGAGCCGAGGACGGTCGCCAGTACCCGGTCGCCGTCGGCGAGGGCCTTGGAGAGCGGTTTGAGTACGGCGACCCCGCATCCCTCCCCGCGGTTGTAGCCGTCGGCCGCCGCGTCGAAGGTCTTGCACCGCCCGTCGGCGGCGAGCGCCCCCGCCGCCCGGCTGGCGCGGTGGATGGTGGAGCGCAGGATGGCGTTGACCCCGCCGACGACCGCGACCTCGCTCTCCCCGCTCCGCAGGCTGCGCACCGCCAGGTGCACGGCGACCAGCGACGACGAGCAGGCGGTGTCCACGGCGAGGCTGGGGCCGTGCACCCCCAGGAAGAAGGAGAGGCGGCCGGCGGTGGAGCAGAAGGAGTTGCCGGTGCCGAAGAACGCGTCGACGTTCTGCGGTGCGTTGGCGATGAGTTCGGCGTAGTCGTGGGAGTTCATGCCGACGAACACCCCGGTACGGGTGTCGGCGAGCCGCTCGGGGGTCTGCCCCGCGTGTTCCAGCGCCTCCCAGGCCACTTCCAGGAAGAGCCGCTGCTGCGGGTCCATGACCTTCGCCTCGCGCGGCGCGATCCGGAAGAACCGGGGGTCGAAGCGGTCCACGCCGTCCAGCCACGCGCCCAGCCACCGGCTCTCGTCGTCGAAGCGACCCGGCGGCGACAGCTCGATGGCGTCGGTCCCGTCGCGCAGCATCCGCCAGTACCCTTCGGGCCCGTCGGCCCCGCCGGGGAACCGGCAGCCGATGCCGACGACCGCGATGGGCTCGGGCCCTTCCGGGGCGGGACGAGGCGCTCGCGGCGCGGCGGCGGCACTCTGAGAGGAAGCCCGGCGGTCCCACAGGTAGTCCGTCAGCCGCTCGACCGTCGGATGGTCGAAGGCCACCGTGGCGGGCAGCGGCCCGAACCTGGCCTGGAGCGCCGTACGGAGTTCCAGCGACGTGAGGGAGTCCATGCCCATGTCGGCGAAGCCCTGCCGCCGCCGGATCGTGCCGGGCTCGTGCCCCAGCACCTCGGCCGTCGCCCGGGCGACGAGATCCGCCACTTCGCCCCGCTCGCCCGGCAGGCCGGGCGCTGTGGCCCGTACGGCGGCGGGCTCGGCCCGCTCCGGCACGGGCTCGGGTACGGCCTGGGGCACATCCCCCGATACGGGCATGGGCTTTGTCGCCCCCTCCGGAGCAGAAGCCACATCCCCCGACGCGTTCTCCTGCTCGCTCCCCCGCCCCTCCCTCGTCCAGTAGCTGCCCCTCTGCCACGGATAGGAAGGAAGCTTCACCGGACGGCCGCCGCCCGGCGGCACCGCCTCCCAGCGGACCTCGGCCCCCGCCGCGTACAGCGCTCCCAGCGAGGCCAGCAGCGTCCCGGGGGCCGCGACGGCGCGGCGCAGCGACGGTACGACCAGGGCGTCCTCGACGCCGCGGTCCTCGCAGGCGTGGGTGATGGGCAGGGCCAGGACCGGGTGCGGGCCGATTTCCAGGAAGGTCCGGTGGCCCTGGTCCAGCAGGGTGTCGACGGCTTCGGCGAAGCGGACGGGTTCGCGGATGTTGCGTACCCAGTGCGCGGCGTCGAAGAGCTGTCCTCCCCCGTCCCCGGCGGGGGTCGTGGTGGCCACGGGCACCGTGGGCGGCGCGGCCCGGAGCCCGTCCAGGAGTTTCGCCAGCCGGTCCTGGTAGGGCTCCATGTACGGGCTGTGGAAGGGGTAGTCGCCGGGCAGCGGCCGGCAGCCGGTGCCCCGGTCCGCGAGGTCGGCCAGCAGCCGGCCCACCGCCTCGGCGTCGCCGGAGACCACGGTCGTGCGGGAGCTGTTGGCGGCGGCCGGCCAGATCCGCCCGGCGTACGGGCCGAGGGCGCGCCGCGCCGCGTCCTCGGGGAGGTCGAGTACGGCCATCCGGCCGCGCCCGGCCGATTCGGCGAGCAGCCGGCCGCGGTGGACGGCGATCCGCGCGGCGTCGTCGAGGGCGAGCGCGCCGGCCACGTGCGCGGCGGCGATCTCGCCCATGCTGTGGCCGACGACCGCGGCGGGCTCGATGCCCCAGGAGCGCCAGAGCGCGGCGAGCGCCACCTGGACGGCGAAGATCACGGGCTGTGCGTACTCGGTGCGGTGCAGCCGGGAGGCGTCCTCGGGCCGTTCGGTCTCCTCCTTCGGCGACCAGCCCGCGTGTTCCAGGACGAGGGCGTCGCAGGCGTCGAAGGCGGCGCGGAAGGCGTCGTGGCCGCTGCCGGGCGTGAGCAGTTCGCGGGCCATGCCGGGCCATTGGGCGCCCTGGCCGGAGAAGGCGAGGACGATGCCCGGAGCCTTCGCGCCGCCGGTCTCGGGGTCGCCGCCGCCGGTGCTGAGGCCGGGCGGTGAGCCGCCGTCGAGGAACGCGCCGAGCCGGGCGGCGAGTTCGTCCGTACCGCTGCCGGTGACGGCGAGGCGGTGTTCGGCGTGGTGCGCGCGGCGCGCGCCCGCGGTGTGGGCGAGGTCGCGTGGCGCGGGCGCCTCGGGGCCGGTGAGCCGGTCGCGGTAGGCGCGGGCCAGGTCGGTGAGGGCGGCGCCGTCGCGGGCGGAGAGCGGCAGCAGCACCGGTCCGGCCGGTTCCGGGGTGCGGGCGTCGGCGCGCGGCGGGGCGGCCTCGATGATCACGTGTGCGTTGGTGCCGCTGAGGCCGAAGGCGCTGACCCCGGCCAGCCGCGGCCGGCCGTCCTCGGCGTCCGGCAGCGGGGTCAGTTCGGTGGCGACGTCCACGGGCCAGTCCCAGCGGATGCGCGGGTTGCGTTCGCGCACGTGGATGGTGGCGGGGATCTGCCGGTGCCGGAGGATCAGGGCGGCCTTGAGCAGTCCGGCGACGCCCGCGGCGGCGTCCATATGGCCGAAGTTGCTCTTCAGGGAGCCCACGGAGAGCGGGCGGTGCTCCGGGCGGCCCGCGCCCAGCACGGTGCGCAGCGCGCCCATTTCGATGGGGTCCCCGAGCGGTGTGCCGGTGCCGTGGGCCTCCACGTAGTCGATGTCGGCGGACGCGACGCCCGCCGCGGCGAGGGCGTCGGACAGCAGTCGCTGCTGGGCCGCGCCGCTGGGCACGGTGAGCCCGGCGCTGGCCCCGTCGTGGTTGACGGCGGAGCCCCGGATGACGGCGAGGATGTCGTCGCCGTCGGCCAGGGCGTCGGAGAGCCGTTTGAGCACGACGAGGCCGCACCCCTCGCCCCGTACGATGCCGTCGGCCGAGGCGTCGAAGGGCTTGCAGCGCCCGTCGCGGGACATGGCCCGGACCTTGCACAGGAAGATGCTGAGCTCCGGGGAGAGGATCAGGTTGACGCCGCCCGCGAGGGCGATGTCGGCCTCCCCGGTGCGCAGGCTCTGGCAGGCGAGGTGGACGGCGACGAGCGAGGACGAGCAGGCGGTGTTGACGGACATGCTGGGGCCCTGGAGCCCGAGCACGTGCGAGAGCCGGCCGGGGCCGAAGCTGAATTCGCGCCCGCTGGCGTACCAGGCGCCGATGCCGGAGATCCCGGCCTGGCGGGCGTGCAGCAGGGTGTAGTCCATGCCGATGACGCCGGTGAAGACGGCGGCCCGGGTGCCGGCCAGGGCGGTGGGCGACTGGCCGGCGTCCTCCAGGGCCTCCCAGGCGACCTCCAGCAGCAGCCGCTGCTGGGGGTCCATCTCGTGGGCCTCGCGGGGCGCGATGCCGAAGAACGCCGGGTCGAACCGGTCGACGCCGTCGAGGAAGGAGCCCCACCGGCTGTACATGGCGCCGCGCCGGTGCGGGTCCGTGTCGTAGTAGCGGTCCACGTCCCAGCGCTCCGGGGGGACTTCCTCGATGGCGTCGGTCTCCGCGCGCAGGAGCCGCCAGAACTCCGGGAGCCCGTCGGCCCCGCGGGGGAAGCGGCAGCCCGCCCCCACCATGGCGATCGCTTCGTGCATCGGCGCGTTCCCCTCCATACTGCTGCGGTTCGACGGTCGGGCGACCAGGCGGTCAGACATGACCAAACGGTCAGGTGATCAAGCGGTCAGGCGGCCAGGCACGACGACCGAGCGGTCAGAACAGGGGGGCCGCGCTGGGTGCGCGGAGCGAACCCAGGTGCTTGTGCCACAGGTGGTCGGGGTTCTCCTCGACCTGGCGGGTGATCTCCCGCATGGCGGCGAGCGCCTTGGGCTCGGCGTCGTCGTAGACGTCGCCCTGGAGCATCTTGAGGACGTCCATGCGGTACTTCGGGTCCTGGACGAAGGCTGTGAACAGGATGTTCAGCCGGTAGTAGATGGAGATGAACTCGTACCAGTTGCCGACCGCGCGGCGCAGTTTGGACTCGTACGTACGGAACGAGCCCTTGCTGAAGTCGCCCTTCTCCGCGGCGGCGATGACGTCGCCGGACAGCAGCCGGGCGCCGTTGAGGGCGACGCTGACGCCGCTGGAGAAGATCGGGTCGACGAAGCGAGCGGCGTCGCCGACGAGGGCCCAGCCGTCGCCGCAGATCTGCTTCATGGCGTAGCTGTAGTCGCCCTCGGCCTTGAACGGGCGTACCTGTTGGGAGTTCTTCAGGGCATCGCGCAGGTCGGGGCGGCTGCCGACGCACTCCCAGAAGAAGCCTTCGAGGTCCGAACTGGACGCTTTGAAGTGCTTTTTCTGGGTGACGACGCCGACGCTGGTGACGGTGTCGGTGATCGGGATCTGCCAGACCCAGGTGTCGGAGACCGGGAGGAAGTGGATGAAGATGTAGTCCGCCTGCTCCTTGTTGACCGCGAGGGCGGAGCGGTCGAGGCGGTCGAACCAGGAGTGGACGGCGTACTGGTTGAACACCGGGTCGCTGACCTTGAGTCCGAGCTGCCGGCCGAGGAACGTGCCGCGGCCGCTGGCGTCGATGACCATGCGCACCTTGACCGAGGATTCGCCCGCGCCGAGCGGGAACACGATCCGGGGGCAGACCTCGGAGAAGTCGACCCTGCGGATGCGGATGCCCTCGTAGACCTTGGCGCCCAGGCTGTTCGCGTGCTGGAGCAGCAGCAGATCGAATTTCCCGCGGTCCACGTGGTAGGTGTAATCCTGGTGCACGCCGAGCTGTTCGCGCTCGTGGAATTCGATCTCGGCGGCCCGGAATCCGTGGGACATGCCCTTGAATCCCATGGTGGGAATGGACTGTTCGGTGGCCGAGGTCCAGGCCGCGCCGTACTTCCTGGGGAACGCGGCCTCCTCCATCTGCGGCAGGAAACCGATGTCGGACAGTACGGGCGTGGTGGCGGGGATCAGCGATTCGCCGACGTGTTCGCGGGGGAAGAGATCGCCCTCGAACACTACGCAGCTCAGGCCCGCCTTGGACAGGTAGGAAGCAGCCGTGGCGCCGGCCGGGCCCCCGCCGATGATGCCGATATCGAAGTCAACCTCAGACACAGCTCTCCCCTTCACTTCTCTTCATTCCTCGTTGACACGGAACAGCGGGAAATAGGAGTCCAGTCGTCCCGCCGCGTAGTCGCGCGCCAGTTCCGGCATCTCGTCGAAGCGGTAGACGCGCTGATCGCCCACGTCGAGCATCCAGCCCGAGCTCTCCTGGAATTCGAGGATCTCCTCGATGTCGTGGAAGCAGCAGGCGTGGGTGTGGACGTGGATATGGCGCTTGATGCACTCGTTGGCCCGTACGGTCTCCAGCCGCATGCCGTGCTTCCAGCCGACGGTGGTGAGCACCCCCTGCCGGCCCAGGGCCCGCAGGGTCGCCCGGTACACGGGCTCGCCGATGTTGTCGATGACGACGGCGGCGCCGCGCCGACCGCTGAGTTCGCCGATGATCCGCAGGAACGTCCGCTCGGACCGGCGGTAGCGCTGCCGGAAGCCGGGGTCGGCGGCCATCCGGGCCTCGTCGTGGCAGAGGTCCGGGAAGAGCCGGCGGTCCACCGGGATCATGCCCTTGGCCTCGATCTCGGCGAGCCGGCGCGGGTTGCCGGAGGCCATGGCGGCGCGGAAACCCGCCCGCCGGGCGAGTTCGAGTTCGGCCACGGCCACGCCGCCGCCCCAGCCGAAGGCGAGCGGCGGCGGGTCCGTGTGCGCCGGGTCCGTACGCACCTGGGAGCGCCAGCAGGCGTAGGCGACCTTCCAGTTGTCCCAGGCCGTCCAGTACCGCCCGTAGGAGGCGGCCCACTGCTGGAGCGAGTAGCGGGTGTCCTTGGGCAGGGGCAGCAGCAGATGTTCGCCGATCTTGGTGCGGCGGGCCAGGACGCCGGTGGTGCCGGGGGCGTCGTAGGCGTGCACCAGCTTGACGTAGCCGTCCTGGTCGGTACGGGCGAACGCCTGGATCAGGCAGAGGTCGCCCTCCTTGACGCGGGTGACCGCCTTCCCCGGGCGCTCCACCCGTACGACCCCGAAGTTCCCGATGACCATGCGGTCCTCGCCGCGCTGGCGACACACGTCCACCGGGGTCCGCTCCAGCGCGTGGCTCATGTTCGCTTCCCAGGAGCCGTAGAGCGGCGCCACCAGAACTTCGTTCTCGGTGATATCCGGAAAACTGAAATCCTCCCGCACCAGTTCTCCGGGCGCGGGCTCTTGGGATTCCGCGCGGACGGGTCCCGCATGCAATACCCATGCATCGGTGGTGATCACCTGAGTAGGCCCCTCGGTGAGTTCGGAATCTTCCTCGGCCGGGCGTTCGTCAGCCCTTGGCGCAACGCATGGAAATCTACGTTCGGAGGGTTCTGCCCGTCTTCCGTCGGCCTGATGAATTCACCGGGCACCACCAAAGGATGAGCGTTCATCCTTTGGTGGGAGCGGGGCCGCGGCCGACGGGTACGAACCCCCGGCCGGCGGGGGCGGGACGGCGCTCGGCGGGAGCGGAGCGGCGCTCGGCGGGACCGGGGCGGCGGCCAACGGGACCGGAACGGCGGCCGGCGGAAGCGGGGCCGCGCTCGGCGGAAGCGGGGCGGCGCCCATCGCGTGCGCCCCGCCGTCGGCGTGCACGATCTCCCCGGTGACCGCGGGCAGCCAGTCGGAGAGCAGGGCGCACACGACGCGGGCGACCGGTTCGGCGTCGGCGGGGTCCCAGCCCAGCGGCGCGCGGCCGGGCCACGGCCCGCTCACCGCCTCCGCGCCGGGGATGGCCCGTGCGGCGGCGGTGTCCAGCGGGCCGGCCGCGACCAGGTTCACGCGCGTCCCCTGGCCGCCGAGGTCGCGGGCCAGATAGCGGCAGCAGCTCTCCAGCGCGGACTTGGCGACGCCCATCCAGTCGTACGCGGGCCAGGCGACGCGGCCGTCGAAGTCCAGGCCGACCACCGAGCCGCCGCCGTCCGCCCTGGCCAGCAGGGGGCCGAGACCGCGGCCGAGGGCGACGAACGAGTACGCCGAGACGTGCAGGGCCGTCGCGACGGCCGGCCAGGGTGCGGTCAGGAAACCGCCGCCGAGGATGTGCGGCGGGGCGAAGGCCGCCGCGTGCAGCACGCCGTCCAGTCGCCCCCACCGCGCGTCGAGCTCCTCGGCCACGGCGGCGATGTGGTCCTCGCGGGTCACGTCGAGCTCCAGCACGTCCGGCGGGCGCGGCAGCCGCCGGGCCACCCGCTCGGTGAGCCGCAGCCCGCGCCCGTAGCCGGTGAGCACGAGCGCGGCGCCCTGCTCCTGGGCGAGCCGCGCCACCCGCCACGCGATCGAGGACTCGGTCAGCACCCCGGTGACGAGAAGGCGCTTGTGCTCCAGCAGCATGGCTCGGCTCCCCCGGCCGTTACGGCCCTCGTCCACTTCCGGCTCTCCAGAATTCACGCGCCGGAAGCGGGTGAATACGGCCGCACGTCCTCATTCTTTCGGAGGGGGCGTGCGGGGGACCGTGCCTCTGATTCCCCAGCAGTGATGAGGATTTCACGCGGTCCGGGCCGATACGGTGCGGGAACCGATGTTTCTGGAGCACGTCATGCCGGAGTGTGCGATGCCGAAGATCAAATACCTTTCCCCGGAGTATCTGGCGGAGTTGGAAAAGCGCGGCGATCGAATGCCCGAGAAGCCGGGCCTGAACCTGGAGATCCAGCACGTCATCAGGGAGGCGCCGGAGGGCGGCGAGATCGCGTACTACTTCCGGATCCGCGACGGCCGGCTCGTGGCGGCCAGGCGCGGCACCCTGGAGCGGCCCATGTGCTCGTTGCGGATGGCGTACAAGACCAGCGTCAAGCTCTCCACGCGGGAGATGAAGGCGCTCGTGGGCCTGGTCACGGGCAAGATCCGGCCGGGAGGCGACGTGGCGCGGCTGCGCTCGATGATCCCGTCGCTCCAGTCGCCCGAGTTCATCGCCTTGACGGACGAAGTGCACGCGATGACCGAGTACTGAGCCCTGCCGCTGTCCGGGGCGCGCCCCGGACAGCGGCAGGTGTGGGTCTTACGGGCGGGGGTCTTACGCCCGGGACTTGAAACGGGTGGGACTTACGGACGGGACTTACGGATGGGACTCGCGGATGGGACTTACGCGCGGGACTTACGCGCGACAGCCCCGTACATGGCGATGTCGCGGTCGTCCACGACCTCCTGGCCCTCCTCGGGCTGCCAGTGGTGGACCTGCGTCAGTCCGGGCTCGACGACGTCCAGGCCGGCGAAGAACTCCTCCGCCTCGGCGCGGGTGCGCAGTTGCATCTGCATGCCGCGCCGTCCGTACTCGGCGGCGACCCGGCCGACCTCTTCGGGCGCGAAGTCGGCGGTGCCGATGGTCATGGCCAGGAAGCTGCCCACGGGGAGCGGTTCCAGGAGGCGCTGGACCAGGCGGTGGTCGTCCGGCGGGAGGATGAAGTGCAGGATGCCGATGATCATGAGACCGACGGGTTCCCGCAGGTCCAGAAGGCGCTGGAACTCCGGCGAGTTGATGATCGCGTCGGGGTCGCGCATATCGGCGTCGACGTAGGCGGTCCGCCCCTGGGCGGAGCTGGTCAGCAGGGTGTCCGCGTGGTTCAGGACGATCGGGTCGTTGTCGACGTAGACGATCCGCGCGTCGGGGGCGACCTCCTGGGCGACCTCGTGCAGGTTGGGCGCGGTGGGCAGGCCGGTGCCGATGTCCAGGAACTGCCGGATGCCCTGCTCGCGGGCGAGGTACCGCGCGGCGCGGTGCATGAACTGCCGGTTGGCACGCATATGGACGGGGAGCGCGGGCCACTCCTGGCACATCAGGTCACCCGCGTCGCGGTCCACGTCGTAGTGGTCCTTGCCGCCGAGTATGTAGTCGTACACCCGCGCCGAGTGTGCTTCGCCCGTGTTGATCCGATCCACTGAAAAGCCCTGATGCGCCATCTCGCTCCTCAAACATCGCTCTGCGTCACCCCGGAGTGTAAGGCTGCCCCTCCCCGGAGTTGACCGGAGGCCCCCGCGCAGGGGCCGGCGGGCTCGGGCCCCGCGTCGGGGAACTCCCGCGCCCTGCCCGCCAGTAGCCACAGCTGTACGGCCGTGAGCTGCGCGGACAGGGCGGGTAGGGCCTCGGGGAGGGTGGCCGGCCGCGCCTCGTGGGGACCGCGGCCAGGGGCCGTCGGTCGCCCTCACCCCCTTTACACCTTGCGTACTCCTCGGCTTCACGCGCTCACGGTGCGTACCGGGTCGGTCCGTAGACGCGATCAGCGCTCCGGAGCGGAGGCCAGCCCGAGATGCGCCTCCAGCCGTGCGATGCGTACGCCCAGCGGTTCGAGTTCCTGGCGGACAGCGGCGGCGAGGGCCTGCCGCACGCCGGCGACCGCTGCCGCCGGCTCGTCTTGCCCGCCCTGACCGCCCTGGCCGCTCTGGGCCCGCAGGTGTACGTACCCCGCCAGCGCGGCGGTGACGGCACGTCGGACGAGCTTCGGGTCGGCTCCCGTGGACCGCAGCACCTGACCGGCGACCCCGTCGGGCTCCCCGACCAGGCCGAGCAGCAGGTGCTCGCAGCCGACGTAGTTGTGGCCGAGCGAGGTCGCCTCGGTGACCGTCAGCTCCAGGGCGTTGGCCGCGGGCCCGTCGAAACGGCGCGGATCACCGTCGGACACGTCGGCCGCCCGGACTTCGGGCGTCCGGGCTTCGGGCGTCCGGGCTTCGGGCATCCCGGCTTCGTACGTCCGGGCTTCAGGCGTCCCGGCTTCGGGCATTCGGCGGGTCAGCTCGCGCCCGACCCGCTCCGGCTCGATCTCCATGGCGCGCAGCACCTGGAGGGCCAGGTTGGTGCCCTCGTCGAGCATGGCGCCCAGCAGATGCTCGGTGCTCAGCCGCGGCGCACCGGCCGCCCGCGCCCGTTCCACCGCCAGTTCGAGCACGGTGCGCGATTTGTCGGTGAAGTGCGCCAGCGCGCCCGCCGGTTCGCCGTCCAGGTCGGCCAGCGGCGTCTCGCGGATGGCGGTCAGCCGTCGTACGGCCTGTTCCAGCGCCCGCTGGCACACGGCCGACACCGGCACGCCGGCCTCTTTGACCGCCTCGGCCAGGTCGTCGGGCAGATAGACGTTGACCTTCGGCATCTCGCGGACCCCCAGGATTCGGCAATGACCCGAAGGTAACCCCAATGGGGTTACCTTCTCTAGAGGTTGGCGAGAGGCAGAACCGGAAGCCCTGCCTCACACCCGGGTCGTCATTCCGTGGCGATGGCGCCGCTCGGCTCGCGACGGACCACGTCCACCAGGGACAGGTCCGTGATCTTGAGGCTCGGGGACACCGCCAGCGTCAGCGTCGAGACGCTCATGAACGGGTTGAGGTGGTCCCAGCCCCATCCGGTGAGCGCGTCGCGCACCACCCGCGACCGCCGCGCGACCTCGGCCGCCGAATCCGGCGACATCACCCCGCCGACCGGCAGCGGCAGCCGGGCCGCGACCTCCTCCCCGCGTACGACGGCGACGCCGCCGCCGTCCTCGACGACCGCCGCCGCGGCGGCCGCCATCGCGGCACGGGAGGTGCCGATGGTGAGGAGGTTGTGGCTGTCGTGGGCGTACGTGGTCGCCACCGCGCCCGGCGCGAGCGTACGGCCCAGCAGCGGCGCGAAGACCGCGCCCGAGCGGCCGTAGCGGTTCCGTACCCGGACCAGCGTGGCCCGGCCCTCCCACTCCACCTCTCCCGCCCGGACGGGGAGTTCGACCTCCGCCGCCTCGGTGTAGGTGTCGCGGGAGTTGACGCGCATGGCCCGGAAGCGGTGCGTGCCGTCGGGGAGGTCGACCCGCCACCGGAAGCCGTCGGGGGTCTGCGGCTCGACGGTCAGGGTGTCGGCGAGGGGGCCGGCGTCGAGGACGTCCGGCGAGGAACCGGCGCCGGCGGCCGAGCCCGTACGCACCTCGGCACCGCTGCCCGTACGCGCCTCCGCACCGCCCGTACGCACCTCCGTACCACTGCCCGTACGCACCTCCGCACCGCTGCCCGCGCGCGGCTCGGCTTCGTACGTCGCGGCCCCGTCCCGAGCCACCTCCCTGCCGCCCGCGAAGACCGCGGCCGGGTCGAAGTCGGCCAGTTCGCCGCGGAGCAGCACGAGGTCGGCCCGCTTGCCCGGGGCGACCACGCCCCGGTCGTACAGCCGCAGCCGCTGCGCCGGGGTCCAGGTCAGCGCCCGTAGCGCCGCGGTGGCGGGCAGTCCGGCGCGTACCGCGACCCGGGCGATGTGGTCGAGGTGGCCGGCGCCGAGGATGTGGTCGGCCGCCAGGTCGTCCGTCACCAGGCACAGCGGCGGCAGCTGCTCCAGCGCGAGCAGCGCCTCGACCGTCTCGGGCAGCAGGCACTTCTCCTGAAGCATCATCAGCATGCCCATTCGGGCCTTCTCCAGGACCACTTCGGTGCGGTTCTTGGTGTGGTCGGAGTCGACGCCGGTGGCCATGTATGCGCTGAGTTCCGCGCCGCTGAGGTTGGGGCAGTGCCCGTCGAGGATCACTCCTTGTTCGCGGGCGGCGGCGACGATGCCGCGCATCCGGGGGTCGTCGGCGACCACGGCGCGGTAGTCCATGACCTCGCCGAGGGCGACGACGCCGGGCCAGCGCAGCATCTCCGCGATGTCGTCGGCGGACAGGCTCGCGCCCGCGTGCTCCAGCCCCTCCAGGGCGGGTACGCACGAGGGCACGCCCCACAGCTGGGTCTGCGGGGTGCCGCGGCCCGCCTCGATCATCCAGCGCATGGCCCGCGCGCCCGCCACGTTGACGATCTCGTGCGGGTCGGCGAGCACCGTCGTCGTGCCGCGGGCCAGGGTGAGGGCCGCGAAGGTCTGCGGTGTCAGGAACGAGCTCTCGATGTGCATGTGCGCGTCCACGAAACCGGGCACGATCAGCAGCCCCGTGGCGTCCACGTGCTCGCGGGCCGCGCCGGGCGCCCCGGGCGGCAGCACGCCGCTGATGGTGTCGCCGCGCAGCAGGACGTCGGCGGCGAACTCCTCGCCCGTGAAGGTCGACACCACCCGTCCGCCGCTGATCCGGACGTCATGCGGCTGCTGCGGCTGCTGAAAGCTCTGCGGCTGCCGCGACTGCTGGAGTCCCTGCGACTGCCGCGACTGCTGAAGCCCCGGCGACTGCTGCGGCTGCCTGGACTGCTGCGGCTGCTCGGTCATGGGATGCACACTCCTTGGAGGGTTCGGGAGGGGGGCGGGGAACCGGTCGGCGGCCGTCACGGCAGCAGCGTGTAGAAGTAGTAGCCGAGGGGGACCATCACGACCCACAGGCCCCAGGGGATCTCCTTGAAGCGGCCGGACACGGCCTTGACCAGGACGTGGGCGACGAGCCCGGCGGCGATGCCGGTGCCGAAATTGCCCCAGAAGACGGTGGTGGTGACGGTGAGCGCGGCCGGGACCGCGTTCGTCGGGTCCTTGAAGTCGACGTTGCGCAGGGCGCCGAGCATCGTGAGCCCGATGTACATCAGCACGGGCGCGGTCGCGGCGGACGGGATGAGCGTCGCGAACGGGGTGACGAGCAGCAGCGCGGCGAAGCCGCCCGCGGCGACCACCGACGACAGGCCCGTACGGCCGCCGCTGTCCGCGCCGGCCGAGGACTCCAGGTACGCGGTCATGCTGGGCGCGCCGAGCCCGGCGCCGCCGATCACCGCGGCGGAGTCGACGTAGAACGGCCGCCGGACGCCGGGGAGGTTGCCGTCCTTGTCGGTGAGGCCCGCCCGGTCCGCGACGGCGAGCAGCGTGCCGGTCATGGAGAAGAACTCCGAGACGAAGAACGCGAAGATGTACGGGAAGTACTCCGGTTTCAGCGCGCCGAGCACGTCGATGTGGAAGGCCACGGAAGCGGGGCTGTCCGGGGCGCCGAAGAAGTGGCCGGGCAGTTCGGTCACGCCGAACGGGATGCCCGCGACGGTCACCGCGGCGATGGTGATCAGGAACGCGCCGGGCACCTTGCGCGCGGCCAGGGCGGTGAGCAGGACCAGCCCGGCGAGCGCCAGCAGCGCGGCGGGCCGGGAGAGGTCGCCGAGCGCGAGCGCGTTGCTCGCGGGCTTCGCGACGACCAGGCCGCTGTCCTTGAAGCCGAGGAGGGCGATGAAGAGGCCGAGGCCGCCGCTGATGGCGTATTTGAGGTTCTGCGGCATCAGCCGCGTGATCAGATCGCGGATGCCGAGCGCGGTCAGCACCAGGAAGGCGACGCCGGACCACAGGACCATGCCGAGCGCCGCGTCCCAGGGGACGTGGTCCTGGCCGACGATGGTCACGGCGAGCAGGGCGACGCCGCCGAGGCCGGGCGCGAGGACGAACGGGAGGTTCGCGAACAGGCCCATGGCCAGGGTCGCCAGGACGATCGCGATGATCACGGCGGTGGTGACCGGTCCGTGCGGCACTCCGGCCTTGGCGAGCTGGCCGGGGACGACGACGACCGCGTAGGCCGCGGCGATGAACATCGACAGACCGGCGACGGCCTCGGTGCGGGGGCTGCTGCCGCGGGCGCGGACGCGGAAGCGGCGCTCCAGGAGGCCGGGGGCGGGCGGCCCGGCCGCCGTCGCCGCGGACGCCCCGGCGGGCGGCTCGGCGGGCTGACGGCGACCGGGCCGCTCACCGGCAGGCGGGCCCGGCTGCTCACCGGCCGCCTGACCGATCCGCTCACCGGCCGCCTGACCTGCCTGCTCGCCGGCCGGCTGACCGCCCTGCCCGTCAGCCGCTTGACCGGCCTGCCGACCGCCCTGCTCACCGGTCGGCTGACCGTCGGCGGGCGGCTCGGGGTGCGGCTCGGCGGGCGGCCGTACCGGCGCCTCGGCCGACGTTTCTCCGGGCGTCCCGTCAGAGTGGGGCATGGCTACCTCGGTGGGAGGAATGGATCTTCGGTCGCTGTCCGGTCGCTGCGCACCTCCGATGAAACCGGTTGCAGAGATCGGTTGCAGATAGGATGACACGGGTCGGCCGCGGGGTGCGCCCGGGTCCGGCGGGGAGGGGAGGGCGAACGGTGTCGACACTGGCGGACGTGGCTCGCGAGGCGGGCGTGTCCAAGGCCACGGCGTCGCGTGCGCTGATGCGCCCCGAGCTCGTGGCGCGGCCCACCCTGGAGAACGTACGGGCCGCCGCCGAGCGCCTCGGCTTCCACCCCAACCGGGCGGCGCGCGCCCTGACCACCGGCCGTACGGGCATGGTGGGCCTGGTGGTGCCGACCCTCGCCAACCCGTTCTTCGCCCCGCTGGTCCTGGGCGCCCAGCGGGCCGCCGAGGAGACCGACAACCACCTGCTGCTCACGGTCTCCGAGTACAGCGCCGAGCGCGAGGCCGCGCTGGTGGGACGGCTGTCCGAGCAGGCCGACGGCGTGGTGCTGGTCGCGCCCGTGGGCTCCGACGCGGCCCTGCGGGAACTGGCCGCCCGCCGCCCGCTGGTCCTGGTCGACCGCAAGGTGGGCCGGCTGCCGGCCGTGGTGCTCGACACCGCGTCGGGCACCGCCGCACTGGTCCGCCACCTCCTGGAGCTGGGCCATCGGGACATCGTGTACGTATCGGGGCCGCCCGGCTCCTGGGCCGACGGGCGGCGGCGCGCGGCCATGGCGGAGCGGACGGAGGAGGCGGGCGCCCGGATGCGCGTACTCGGTCCGCTGCCGCCGACCTTCGACGCGGGCATCGGCGCCGCCGCCGAGCTGCCGGCCGGGGCGAGCGCCGTCGTCGCGTACAACAGCTATCTCGCGCTCGGCCTGCTGCACGGGCTGAAGGCGGCGGGCCTGCGAGTGCCGCAGGACGTGAGCCTCGCGGCCGCCGACGACCTCACCGCGCTCGGCGCGACCGTACCGTCCGTGACGGCGCTCGACGTCCCGGTCGAGGAGGCCGGGGCACTCGCCGTGACCCGCCTCCTGGAAGTCCGCGACGGCGCCCGCCGCACGGTCCGCACGCTGCTGCCGACGCGCGTGCACCCGCGCGAGTCGACGGCGCGGCCGGGAGGGACGGCAGGGGCGCCGACGGCGCCTTGAGCCCGCCGAGGCCGCGCGGGGCTGTCTTCGCTGTAACCGCCGGGGCCCGCCAGGGCCGCCGGGACCTCCGTGGACAGAACAGCTAGGACCTTTCCGAACGGGCCTCGGCACGCGCCGCGGCCATGATCCGCGCCACGGTCCCCGCCTTCAGCTCCGAGTACGCCAAGAGGTTCGGAGCCCGGTCGGCGGCCGCGCGCTTTCCGCCGCGTACTGGGAGACGGCGTCCGGGTGCGACCTCAGGTAGTCGCGGAAGAGGAGGTTGTCGGCCCACAGCCGGCCGCGCCGTTCGACGACATGGGCGTTGACGGGTTGCCCGGAGCGCCGACGCAGATACTCGCGGCCGGGGACGCCCGCCTGCCCGAGGTGTTCGTAGGCGAGGTTTTCAAGGCGGCTGACGACGGCCGCGACGTCACCGTTCGGGCACCCGATCTGGATGTCGATGACCGGCTTGGCGGCGCGGCCCGGGACGGCCGTGGAACCGATATGGGTCAGATCCACTGGCAGCCCGTGGAGCGCCGCCGAGATGTCACCGACGAATTCCTGACCCCGCGCCGCCCAGGCCGGGTCATGCGCCGCCAGGTGGATCGGCTCATCAAGGTCAGCCACGTGCCCACGATATCGGCGCCCTCGCCCTTGGCCGGGAGACGATGACCGGCTGACCGGCTGACCGGGAGAGAGCGCCCGACGCCCCGTCAGGTGGTTCAGGCGGTGCTGCCGCCCAGCCCCCTCGCTCTTCCGAACCCCCACGCGGCCAGCCCGAAGGCGAGGCCGCCGAGCAGGAACCAGGGGTTCCACAACAGCAGCGTCCACAGCCGTTGATCCGAGCTGATGTTCATCTGCGGCCCCGCGTCGCCGGTCAGCAGCAGGATCTCGATGGCGAGACCGCGCAGCAGCAGCACGGCGCAGACGCACCACCCCAGAAGCTTGAGCGCCCGCCCCGTCAGACCGGCGGGCCGGGGCCCGGCGAGCAGCCATCCCAGCGCGCCGCCGACGAGGCACAGCAGCCCCACGCCCCACAGGCCCACCACCACGAACCAGCCGGGGCGCTCCTCCGCCAGGGGCCCCGCCGAGACGCTCAGGCCCCAGCTGCCGCCCAGCGCCCAGAAGAGATGAAGCCCGGCGAAGGCGACCGCCCACACGCACGCGATACGCCCCCACACCCCTGCGGCACTCCCCCGTGCCCCCGGCTCTGTCCTGCTCCGCAGATCTTCACGCATAGCGGGCAGCATGCCATTTCCGCTGCGCGGTACGGCCCTGAGAGCAGCGGAGGCGGCCGAGGGCCGTGGATCGTCGTACCCCGCTGCCATGGTGGACCGCACGGGAATCACTGAACGTCACCGTCGGAGCACCGTCGGCCGCACCGCGGAAGTCGTGGTGGGCGGAGGCACAAGCGAGTCGGCGCCGGTCACCGCTCCGGGACGGCCGCCGCGCGGGCCGGCTCCGGGGCGCAGTGCGCGCGGCGGTAGGCCAGGGGGGACAGGCCGAGGTGGGTGTGGAAGTGCTTGCGCAGGGCGACCGGGTCGCCGAAGCCGCAGGCGGTGGCGATGCGCGCGACGGTGAGGTCGGTGGACTCCAGCAGGCCGCGCGCTTGGACCAGTCGGCGTTGCAGCAGCCATCGGAGCGGGCTCGTGCCGACCTCGTTGCGGAACCGCCGGGTGAAAGTGCGCTCGCTCATGTGCGCGTGCCGGGCCATCTCCTCCAGCGTGATCGGTTCGGCCAGCCGGTCCAGCGCCCATTGCCGGGTGGCCGAGGTGGAACGGTCGGCGTCCTCCGGCACCGGGTGCTCGATGAACTGCGCCTGCCCGCCCTCGCGCCAAGGAGCCACCACGCAGCGTCGCGCGGCCGCGCCGGCCACCGTCGCTCCGTGGTCCAGGCGGACCAGGTGGAGGCAGAGGTCGATGCCGGCGGCCCCGCCGGCGGAGGTGAGGATGCGTCCGTTGTCGACGAACAGCACGTCCGGGTCGACCTCGACGCCGGGGAACAGCCGCGCGAACAGATCGCACAGCGCCCAGTGCGTGGTGGCCCGCCGGCCGTCCAGCAGCCCGGCCGCCGCGAGCAGGAACGCCGACGTGCACAGGCTGACGACGCGGGCCCGCGACGGAATCCGGTCGAGCGCGGCGGCGACGCCGTCGGGCAGCTTCCCGGTGGCGACGAGGTGCTCCTCGGGCTCCTGGGTGGCGATCACCACGGTGTCCGCGGTCTCCAGAAGCGACTCGTCGTGGTCGACGACGATCCGGAAGTCCTGGCTCGTACGGACCGGCCGGCCGCCGATCGAGCAGGTCGACACGGAGTAGAGCCGCGCCCCGTCCGGGTCGCGGGCCTCGTTGAACACGCGGGCCGCGATGCCCAGGTCCAGCGGTACGACGCCGTCGAGGGCGAGTACGACAACGCGATGAGGGGGCATGGCCGTAATGGTACGACAGATGGCTGTACAGCCACTCGTCGCGTTCGCGGACACCGGAGAGGCTGGACAACATTGAGGCAGCGGCTCCGGATATCGGAGCGCCGGCCGCGGGTATCAGGTGAATCGCCCGAATATCGGGAACGGGACAGCGGAACCGGGTATCGGGAACCGGACATCGGGAACCTGTCCCGGACAGAGAACACGCGAAGCGGAAACGAGCGAGGAAAGCATGAGCGAGCACACGATGCGGGCCGTCACGATCGGGGAGTTCGGCGGACCGGAGGTGCTGACCCCGGGCCGCGTCGCGCGGCCCGAACCGCTGCCGACCGAAGTGCTGGTGCGGGTGCACGCCGCCGGGATCAACCCGGTGGACTGGAAGACCCGCGCGGGGCACGGCATGGCGGGGCTGCAGACGATGCCGCTGATCCTCGGCTGGGACGTCTCCGGCGTCGTCGAGGAGGTCGGCTTCGGCGTCACCACGCTCGCGCCCGGCGACGAGGTCTACGCCATGCCCTGGTTCCCGCGCCCCGCGGGCGGTTACGCCGAGTTCGTCACGGCGCCGTCCCGCCAGTTCGCCCGTAAGCCCGCCTCCGTCGGGCACGTCGAGGCCGCAGCCCTGCCGCTCGCGGCGCTCACCGCGTGGCAGGCCCTGGTCGACACGGCGGGCGTCACCGCCGGGCAGCGGGTACTGGTGCACGCGGCGGCCGGCGGCGTCGGACACCTGGCGGTGCAGCTCGCCAAGAACCTCGGCGCCGAGGTGATCGCGACCGCCCGCGAACCCCGGCACGCCTGGCTCAAGGAGCTGGGCGCGGACGAGACCGTGGACTACACGCGGCAGCGCTTCGAGGACGCCACCGGCGGGGTCGATGTCGTCATCGACCTGGTCGGCTCCCAGGACGACACCGACGTGCGGTCCGTGTCGGCGACCCGCTCCGGCGGCCTGGTCGTCTCCATCCCGAGCGGCGTCTCGGAGCGCCTGTCCGACGCCGCCGGGCAGGCGGGCGTACGCACCAGCCCGCTCCTGGTCGAGCCGGACGCCGCCGCCCTCACGGCCATCGCCGGGCTGGTCGACTCCGGCGCGGTCCGGGTCGAGGTGGAGCGCACCTTCGCCCTGGAGCAGGCCGCCGAAGCGCACCGCCTGGGCGAGACCAACCGCACCCGCGGCAAGCTCGTGTTCGAGGTGGCCCGGTGACGGACACGACCGCACTCGTGGTCGGCGGCACTGGAGCCATGGGCGCCCGAGTCGTCCGCGCTCTCGCCTGACGCCCCCCGCCGTGGCTCCTGACGCGTCGCGGGTCCGGCGCTCAGGAGTCCTGTGCGGGCTCCAGCGCGTCGGTGCGGACGGCCGCGTTGCGGTACGCGCCCGGGGTCTGGCCCATGGTCCGGGCGAAGGTGTCGATGAACGCGCTGGTGGTGGCCCAGCCGCAGCGGCGGGCCGTGCCGGTGACGGTGGCGCCCTCGGCCAGTTGGAGCATGGCGTGGAAGACGCGGGTGCTGGTCCGCCACTGGGGGTACGTCATGCCGAACTCCGTGCGGAACAGCCGGGTGAGGGTGCGCTCGCCGACGCCTACGCGGCGGGCGAGCCAGGCCAGGGGCCGGGGGCGGCTCAGGTCCGCCTCGACCGCTCGGCAGGCGTGGGCCAGGCGCGGGTCCTGGGCGGTGGGCAGCGTCAGGGGCTGGACGTCCGCGCGGCGCAGCCGGTCGTTGACCACGGCCCGCAGCCGCCGCAGTTCGGGCGCCGGGAGGTCGGGTTCGGTGCAGGCGATGAAGAGTTCGCGCAGCAGGCCGTCCACGGCCAGCACCGTGGGCGAGCCGTCGGGCAGCGGAGCTTCGTCCGGCGGGAAGCCGATGGTGTGGACCCAGCTCTCCCCGTAGACCCGGTGTTCGTGCCACGTCGTGGCCGGGGTCCAGACGGCGCGCTGACTGGAGACCACCCAGGTGCCCCGCTCGGTCCGGACGGACACCACTCCCGTGCTGACGTAGAGGAGTTGGTGGTAGTCGTGCCGGTGCCGGTGGATGGTCTCCCCGGCGGCGTGCATATGGGCGGTCGCGGGCGGGATCGTGGGCGGGGGAATCGGCTGACGGCTGTTCTGCGACACAAGTAGGCAGAATAATGGAAGTGCGCCAGCAGTGCCCAGTGGCAGAGTGACCGCCATGCCTACGACAACAGCGGGTGCGTCGCCTCGGCGACGCCATCGACCATGGGCCGGCCCCGGCCCGCGCACCCCTCATACAGCCCAGCCGGGCACCGCACCTCGGACTCGTACGACCCGGCCGGGCTCCGCGCCCCGGACTCGTACGACCCGGCCGGGCTCCGCGCCCCGGACTCGTACGACCCGGCCGCACGCCGCCGAGCCGAAGGCCGTGCTCCGGTGACCGTGATCAACAAGCCGAAATCCCCCACCGGCATAGCGGCCCGCATCCGCAGCGCGGCCGTCGATACGCGCCCGCTGGCCATTCCGGCCTACCGGCGCGTCCTGATCGGCCAGGGCGCCTCGCTCATCGGGACGATGCTCACCGAGGTCGCCGTCCCGGTGCAGATCTACTCGATGACGCACTCGTCGATGTACGTGGGGCTGGCGGGGCTCGCCGGGTTCGTGCCCATCGTCGTGTTCGGGCTGTACGGCGGTGCCATCGCCGACGCGGTCGACCGCCGCCTGCTCTCCCTGTGTTCGTCGCTGGTGACCTGGGCCGTGACGTTCCTCCTCCTCGTCCAGACCCTCCTGGGCATCGGGTCGGAGGTGCTGCTCCTCGTCCTCGTCGCCGTCCAGGGCGCCGCCTTCGCCACGTCGTCCTCGGCGCGCGGCGCCATCATCCCGCGCATCGTGCCGCGCGAACTGGTCCCCGCCGCCAATACGCTCCAATTCACGGTCAGCAATTTCGGACAGATTCTCGGGCCGCTCATCGCGGGCATTCTCGTCGCGCTGCCCCACGGCTTCGCCTACGCGTACGGCGCCGACGTACTGCTCTTCACCGCGTCCCTCTACGCGACATTCCGATTGCCCTCGATCAAACCGGCGGGCAAAGCGGTCAAGGCGGGAGCGCGCGCCGTATTCGAGGGCCTCCGCTTCATCGGCGGAAATCCGGTGCTGCTGATGTCGTTCGCGGTGGACATCGCCGCCATGGTGCTGGCGATGCCGAAAGCACTCTTCCCCCAGGCGGCCGCCACCCAATTCCACGGCGGAATCGGATTGCTGTATTCGGCGGTCGCCATCGGGTCCCTGCTGGCGGGCCTGTGCAGTGGATGGATCTCCCGGGTGCGGCGTCAGGGAGTGGCGCTGGCCCTCGCCGTGGTCGGCTGGGCGGTCTTCATCTCGCTGGCCGGTTTCACCCGCGCGCTCTGGCTCACCGTCGCCCTCCTCATGCTCGCCGGCGCCGCCGACCTGGTCAGCTCCGTCTACCGCCAGACGATCCTCCAGACCTACGCCCCGGACGAGATGCGCGGACGCATGCAGGGCGTCTTCACCGTCGTCGTGGCCGGCGGCCCCCGGCTCGGCGACCTGCGCGCGGGAGCCATGGCGGCGGCCATGACGTTCAGCATCGCCTGGTCGGGCAGCGCCATGCTCTGCATCGTCCTGGTCCTCGTCGGCAGCCTCGCCGTACGCCCGTTCTGGCGCTACGACGCACACGCCGCCCACGAGGGGCAGGCTACGGACCAGGCACAGACGCAGGCACAGGCGCAGGCGCAGGCGGCGGACGGCACGCTTGGCCCGGACGGTGCCCATGCCGCGCCGGCCGCCGCCCACGCCGCACCCGCCGCCCAGTCGCCGGCCCCGCGCGGCGAGCCCTGACGGGCTACCGGGTCTCCAGGCCGTAGTCCTGGCCGCGCCAGCTGAACGCGCCGGCGGACGGCCAGGCCGGCGCACCGCCCCGCAAGGTGAAGAGGCCGGCGGCGGCCTCCGCCGCCGCGAGATAGAACTCCGCCTGGCGGCTGTTGTATTCGCGCTGCTGGTGCGGGTCCGGCCGGAACCGGTATTCGTGCTGCGAATT
The DNA here is from genome assembly GCF_040654875.1 of Streptomyces sp. NPDC050610. NCBI lineage: Bacteria > Bacillati > Actinomycetota > Actinomycetes > Kitasatosporales > Streptomycetaceae > Streptomyces > Streptomyces sp. NPDC050610. The sequence goes on from NZ_JBFAIV010000003.1 coordinate 300,270, forward strand.
CGCGACTCCGTTGGCGCTGATTCCGACGGCTCTGCTGCCGGTCCTGCTCTCGTAGTAGGTGAAGGTCCGGCCGTTCACTGTGACCTCGGGCATGGCGCCCTCCTCCGTCCATCCCAGTGCTCCGGTGCGCCGGTTTTCCGCGGAGCTGGTACGTCCGTATTTCCGCCCCGCCACCGTGACCCAGGAGTTTCCCAGGAATTCCCGCCTCTGGGAAGGCGCGTTCCCGCCGTCCGCCGCGCGGCATCGCTGCGGATGTGCGCGGGGCGAACCGTTGCTCTACTGGGAACCGGGAGGGAGGAAGGACGGTCCCCGTGCCCGATCCATCGAGCGGCGGCGGCAGGCCCGAGCGCGTGGACGCGGTCGTCGTCGGGTCCGGGTTCGGCGGGTCGGTGTCCGCGCACCGGCTGGCGGCGGCCGGGCTGTCCGTCGTCGTCATGGAGCGCGGCCGGGCCTACCCGCCCGGGAGCTTCGCCCGGACGCCCGCGGAGCTGGGGCGGGCGCTGTGGGACCCGAGCGAGGGGCTGTACGGGCTGTACGACGTGTGGCGGTTCCGGGGCTGCGACTCGCTCGTCTCCAGCGGTCTGGGCGGCGGCTCGCTGATCTACGCCAATGTGCTGCTCCGCAAGGACGAGCACTGCTTCGTGCGGAACGAGGCGCTGCCCGGCGGCGGCTACGAGTCGTGGCCGCTCACCCGCGCCGACCTCGATCCGCACTACGACGCGGTGGAGGCGATGCTGCGCCCGGTGCCGTACCCGGTGGAGGAGCGGCCGTACGCCCGTACGCCCAAGACGGCCGCGCTGCGGGACGCGGCGGAACGGGCCGGGCTGCCGTGGTCCCCGGCGCCGCTCGCGGTGTCCTTCTCCCCCGCTCCCGGCGCGCCGCCCGGCCCGGAACTGCCCGTCGTCGACCCGCCGTACGGGAATCTGCACGGGGTGCCGCGCCGGACCTGCGCGCTGACCGGCGAGTGCGACCTGGGCTGCAACAACGGCGCCAAGAACACCCTCGATCACACCTACCTCTCCGCCGCCCGGCGGGACGGCGCCGATCTGCGCACCGGCCACCAGGTCACGACGGTGGAACCGCTCGGGGACGGCGGCTACCGCGTCGGCTATGTCGTGCATCCCATGCATGAAAGAGATGGATCGGAGGGGGCGGACAGCCAGGGCGGCTCAGGCAGTTCCGTCTTCCCGGGAAGCGCACGCGACGAACGGCGCCGCCCCGCCCGGACCGCCGACCTCCCCCGCCGCCACATCGACTGCGACCGCCTGATCCTGGCAGCCGGCGCCTACGGCACCGTCCGCCTCCTGCTCGCCAACCGGGCCCGGCTGCCCGGCCTCGGCCCGGCCCTGGGCACCAGGTTCTGCGGCAACGGCGACCTGCTGACCTTCCTGTACGGGCGGCCGGGCGCCCCCGCGCCCCGGCCGGACCGGGGGCCGGTGATCACCGGCGTGGTCGACGTGCCCGGCGAGGCGGCCGGCGGCGCGGGCCGGGGGCACATCATTCAGGACGGCGGCTATCCGGGGTTCCTCAACTGGCTCGTGGAAGGCGCCCGGCTGGCGGGCGGTGTGCGCCGGATGGCCTCCTTCGCCGCCGACCTGGCGCTGTCCTCCGTCTCCGGTTCGCCGGACAGCAACGTCTCCGGCGAGTTCGCCGCGCTGCTCGGCGCGGGCGGCGGCTTCCCCGGCGTGCTGCCGCTGCTGGGCGTGGGCCGGGACGTCCCGGACGGGGTGATGACGCTGCGCGACGGCAGGCTGGACGTGGAGTGGACCACGCGGACCAGCCGCGCGTACTACGAAGGGGTGCGCGCCTCGATGCGGGCGGTCTCCGACGCCATGGGGACGCGGTATCTGGACAATCCGCTCTGGCTGTGGCGGCGCGTCGTGACCGTCCACCCGGTGGGCGGCGCGCCCATGGGCGACCGGCCGCAGGACGCGGTGTGCGACGCGTACGGGGAGGTGTTCGGGCATCCGCGCCTGTACGTGGCGGACGCGGCGGCGCTGCCAGGACCCGTCGGCGTCAACCCGTCGCTGACGATCGCCGCGCTCTCCGACCGCATGTCCACGCGGCTGCTGGAGATGCGCCCGCCCCGGCCCGCGTACCGTCCGGACCCGGCAGCCGGCAGAGCCGCCGCCACCACTCTCACCTTCACCGAGAAGATGCGCGGCGCGCTCGCCGACGGCCCGGCGCTGACCCTGCGGCTGACCATCGCCGTCGACGACGTCGACGCCTTCTGCGACTCGCCGGACCACCAGGCCGCGGCGCGCGGCGAGGTGACGTGCGACCCGCTGGGCGGGCGGCTGACCGTACGGGAGGGCTGGTTCAACCTCTTCGTGCCGGCCGGGTCGCCGGGGCGGCGGCGGATGCTCTACCGGCTGCACCTGTACGGGCCCGACGGCCGGGATCTGACCCTGACCGGCCGCAAGGAGGTGGGCGACGATCCGGGGATCGACCTGTGGCCGGACACGACGACGCTGGCCGTCGGGGTGTGGCCGGGGCTGCTCGGCCCGGACGAGGAGCCCGCGGCGGCGCGGCTGTGCCACGGCGCGGTGCGCGTGGGCCGCCTGGACTTCGTCCGCCAGCTCGCGTCGATGCGGGCAGCGGGCGCGGCGCCGCTCGCCGGGCTGACCCGGTTCGGCCGGTTCTTCGCCGGGGAACTGTGGGACGTGTACGGGCCGGGGCGGGCGTAGAAACGGGGGCGTGGGGGGACTGGTCCCGCCCCGTCAGCCCACGTGTTCGCGCAGGAACTCGACCAGTTGCGGGAAGACGTCCCGCGCGCTGTCCTTGCCCATGAAGACGTCCTGGTGCCCGTAGCCGGGGAAGAGCCGCAGCCGGGAGACGCCGGGGGCGCGCAGGGCCAGTTCGCGCTGGCAGGCGACGTTGGAGTCGGACATGACGTGGTTGCGGTCCCCGCTGGTCAGCAGCAGCGGGGTGGTGAGGCCCGACGCGGCCTCCAGGTAGTCGTCCGGCAGGTCGCGGTAGGCGGGGTCGCCGGGCCGGTACTTCACCACGCGGCCGGCCCTGACGATCGCCCGGATGTGCCGGTAGTAGTGCACGCCGGTCGCCCCGAAGAGGTCGGCGATGCGCTCGTGCGTCACGGGCGACATCCGCTCGTGGCCGAAGAGCGCGGGCCGCCCGGCGCCCCACATGGCGCTCACCATGTGGCAGGCGGGGACGTCGCATTCGCGGTGGAAGAGGGACACGCCTCGGGCGATCATGCGGCCCCGGGTGAAGGGCGCGTCCTGCGGCCAGGCCGGATTGAGGTAGGGCAGCCCCAGGACGTACTCGGTCAGGCCGGGCACGACGCGCAGCTTGCACCGGGACCAGACGGGCAGCCGCAGCACCAGGGCCGAGCTGTTGACGACCGCGCTGGCGATGCCGGTGACCGCCCCGGCGGCCAGGCTCATCGCGAAGGCCACCGCGCCGAGGCAGTGGGCGATCACGTGGATCCGGCACTCGGGTCCGACGTGCGCGCGGAGTTCGGCGAGGGCGGCGGGGAAGTCGTGGAGGGCGACGTCGTCGAGGGTGAAGCGGTGGCAGGCGAGGTCGTACGGGAACCGGTTGCTCATCCGGTGGTCCAGGGCCCATACGTCTGGGAAGCCCTGGTCGAGCAGGAAGCCGGCCAGGTTGGCGTGCTCGGGCATGATGAACATGTCGCTCGACGTCGTCAGCCCGTGTATGAGCAGCACCGCGTCCCGTGGGCGCGCGGGGCTCCCGGGGCCCTGGGGCGGGCCGCGCCGGAAGCGCGTCAGGGTCAGGCCCAGCCCGTCCCCGGCGGCGAACGGGTACACGCTGACCTCGGCGTCGTGCACGCCTTCGCTGGTGAACATGGGGATGAGCCGCTCCATACGGCACCTGACCTCCGCCGCCCCGCCTCTCGGGTGATTTGTCGCTAGACTTCAAAAATATTCCAATCTGTCTCTTATGTCGCTGCGTGCCGTTCCGTGCCGCTCCTCGCCGACACCACGGCCGCCTGACGACGGGAACCGAGCGGTCCGATGTCCGACAGCCCGATGTCCGACAGCCCCGCACCCCACTGCGGCGGCAGCCCGCTCGTCGGCCGTGCGGACGTGGTGCGACTCCTGGACGCGGAGGCCGCGCGGGCGGCCGGGGGCGCGTTCCGGCTCGTGGAGCTGACGGGCGAGCCCGGGGCGGGCAAGACCAGGCTGCTCGGTGAGGCGGGCGCCGCCGCGTGCCGGCACGGCATGACCGTGCTGCGCGGCCGTGGCACCGAGTTCGAGCACGACGTGCCGCTCGCCCTCGCCGTCGACGCCCTGGACGACCAGGTGGAGACCCGGGCGCGGCAGGTCCGGGACGCCCTGGACGCGGAGAGCACGCGGCTGCTCTCCGAGGTCTTCCCCGCGCTGTCGCCGGACCGCGCCGATCCCGGCCCCGGGGCCGCCGCCCCCGGCCCCGGCCTGCATCGCTACCGGCTGCACCGGGCCGTGCGCCTCCTGCTGGAGGTCCTCGCCGACCCCGGCGGCCTCGCGGTCCTGCTGGACGACGTGCACTGGGCGGACGAGGGGTCCGTCGAACTCCTCGCCCACCTTGCCCGGCACGTCCCGCGCGGCCCCATCCTGCTCGCCGTCACCTACCGCACCCGCCAGGCCGGGCCCCGGCTCACCGCCGCCCTCGCGGACGCCGCGCCGGGGCTCGGCGCCCGCGTCCGGGTGGCGCCGCTCTCGCTCCGGGAGGCCGGGGAGTTCCTCGGCCCGGCCGTCGGGGCCCGGCGGTGCCGCGCGCTGTACGAGGCGAGCGGCGGCAACCCGCTCTATCTGGAGGCGCTGGCCCGGTCCGGGGCCCGGCAGACGGCGCTCGCCACGCTGGCCCCGGCCGGCCGCGCGGCGCGCGGCGCGGCCCCGGTGCTCGACGGCGACGACGACCAGGTGCCGGGGGCGGTGCGCGAGGCCCTGGCCGCCGAGCTGGCCGCGCTGCCCGCGCCCGCCCGGCTCGCCGCGCAGGCGGCGGCGACGCTCGGCGACGAGTTCGATCCGGCGATGGTCGCCGTCGCGGCCCGTACCACCGAGACCGAGGCGCTGTCGGCCCTCGACGAGCTGGCCGCGCGCGATGTGGTCCGCTGTGCGCCGGCGCCCGGCCGGTTCCGCTTCCGCCACCCCGTCGTACGGCACCTCGCGTACGTGTCCTCGGGCGTGGGCTGGCGGGTCGCGGCGCACGCGCGGGTGGCGGCGGCCCTGGACGAGCGGGACGCGCCGACCGTCACCCGCGCCCGGCATATCGCCCGCTCCGCGCGGTACGGCGATCTGCTCGCCGTCGGCGTGCTGGTCGAGGCCGCCCGCGCGACCGCCTACCAGTCCCCCGCCACCGCGGCCGGATGGCTCCAGACCGCCCTGAGCCTGCTCCCCGAGCGGCCTGAGCGACCCGCGCAGCCCGAGCGGTCCGAGCGGTCCGACGACCCGAATGCCCCCGCGGCTGCCGGGGCCGGGGCCCCTGGGGCCGGACCCGTCGCCGACCGGCTCTCCCTCCTCGTCGAACTGGCCCGCCTCCAGGGCGTCGGCGGCCGGCTGGTCGAGGGCCGGGACACCGCCCTGGAAGTGCTGCGGCTGCTGCCCGCCGACGCCTGGGCGCACCGCGCCCGCGCCGCCCGGTTCTGCGCGATCCTGGAACGGCTGCTCAACCGGCAGGACGAGGGCCGGGCCCTGCTCCGCGCGGAGCTGGGCCGGGTGCCGCCGGAGCACGCGGCCGAGGCGGTGCCGCTCCGGCTCCAGCTGATCGGCGACAGCCTCATCCGCGCGGACTTCCCGGCCGCCGGCGAGGAGCTGGACCGGCTCAGCGCCGTCCTGGCGCAGGCCGGTCCGTCGGCCGACGGCGGTCCACCGCCCGACGGCGGCCCGCCGCCCGGCCGGGCGCGCGAGGACTGGATGCCGGAGGACTGGGTCGCCGAGGACTGGGTGCCGCTGATCGCGCTGCGGTTCGCCTACACGTACGGCGTGGGCGAGCGTGCCGCCGCGACCGCGTACGCGGAACGGGCCGACCGGCTGACCGACGAGGCCACGGACGCCGAGCTGGCGCTGTGGCTGGAGTCGCTGGCCTTCCTGTGCTGGGTCGACGCGATGATGGGCCGGCTGCCGCAGGCCGCGCGGAAGATCGAGCGTGCCCTGGCCGTCGCCGACGCCACCGGGCAGAGCTATCTGTCCCCCTGGGCCCTCGCCGCGCAGGCGTTCACCTTCGGGCGGATGGGCCGGCTGGCCGAGGGCGTGGACCGGGCCGAGGACGCGGTGGACGCGGCCCGGCTGCTCGGCTCGGACGAGTGCGTCGCGCTGGCGCTCGCCGTCAAATGCCTCCTCCTCGGCTGGACGGGCGAGCACACGGCGGCGCTCGCCGCCGCCGACGAGGCGATGCGGCACGGCGGGGGCCGCCGCGAGTGGTGGGCCCGGCTCGGCGGCGTGGGCCGGGGGCTGGCGCTGGCGGCGCTGCACGAGGTGGACGAGGGCGAGGCGCAGATCCTGGCCGCGTGCGACGACTTCGACGCGCCGCTGCTGGAGCAGTCCTGCCTGCTGATCTGCTGCGAGGCCATGGCCGACGCGGAGGCCGAGCGCGGCCGGCCCGCGGCGGCGGCCCGGTGGGCGGAGCGGGCCGAGGGGGCGCCGGGCGGCGGCGCGGCGTCGCCCTTCGCGGTGCTGGCACGGGCACACGCGACGCTGGCGGACGACCCGGCCGGGGCCGCGACGGGCGCGGCCCGGGCGGCGGAGCTGTTCGGGGAGACGGGCGAGCCGCTGTTCGCGGGCCGGGCGTGGCTGCGGGCCGGCGCCGCGCACGCGCGGTGCGGGCAGAAGCAGGCGGCGCGCGCGGAGCTGGCACGGGCGGCGGAGCTGTTCGGCGCGTGCCGGGCGCAGGGGCTGTCCGCGCGGACCGTACGGGAGCAGCGGCGCGTCGGCGTCCGGACGGCGCGGGCGGCGGCGGGGGCGGGGGCGGCCGGGCGGCTGTCGCGGCGGGAGGCGGAGGTCGCGGAGCTGGTCCGGCAGGGGTTCACCAACCAGCGGATCGCGGAGCGGCTCTTCCTGAGCCCGCGGACGGTGGAGACCCATGTGGCGCACGTCTTCGCGAAGCTCGGGGTGTCGTCGCGGGCCGCGGTGGCGGGACGGCTGGCGGAGGGGAGCAGCGGTTCCGGGGGTTCCGGCGGCTCCGGAGAAGGGGTTGCGGGCGGCAGCGGTACAGGCGCACGCGGCACGGGCCCGTAGGCGCGTACGGGGTGAATGGGGCACATACGCACGTGGGGACACGTACGCACGTAGGGCGGGGGCGCCTCTCGACGCCTCACCGGCGACAGCACAGCACCGCGCCGCCGCGGCGCACCGATGCCTCCGTAGCGAGCGGCCAGGGGTCCGTATCGCATCAGTAGGTCAGTAGGCGGGCCGGTGTTTCCCCCGATGTGGGCGGGGCGGGCCGAGGCGCACGGTGAAGACCGTAAGCGTCCGACCCCACGAAAAGAGCCCCGAAATGCCCGAGCTCATCGAGACCCTCACCGAACCGGCTCCCGCTCCCGCCCCCGTCGCCGCCCCGGCCGTCACGGCGCCCGAGCAGACGCAGACGCCTGCACAGGCACCGGAACAGGCACCCGAGCAGGCACCGGAACCGGAACCGGCCCTGGAGCCGTTCGTCGACCCGCTGCGGATTCCCCCGGTCCTGCGGCCGGAGCCCGACCCGGAGACCGGCCTGGCCGAGCTGACCGTCACGACCCGCCCGGTCCTGCTGCCCCTGCACTCGCAGCTCCCGCCGTCGCTCATGTGGGCGTACGACGGGCAGCTCCCCGGCCCGACCGTCGAGGTACGGCGCGGCACCCGGCTGCGGGTGGCGTGGACCAACGGGCTGAGCGGCCCGTACCCCCTGATCAAGGTGGAGACCAAGGTCCAGGCGAACACCATGCGCCCCGGCTACGACCCGGACGCGGACACGTTCGACCGCCGGGCGCCGAAGCTGCCGGCCTGGACGGTGGTGCATCTGCACGGTGCGCGCACCGGCGGCGGCAACGACGGCTGGACGGACAACGCGGTGGCGCCGGGTGAGACGCAGCTCTCCGAGTACGCCAACGACCAGGCGGCGGCCACGCTCTGGTACCACGACCACGCCATGAACATCACCTCGCTGAACGTGATGACGGGCCTGGCCGGCATGTACTGGATACGCGATGAGGAGGAGGAAGCCCTCGGCCTGCCGGAAGGCGCCCAGGAGATCCCGCTCATGCTGTGCGACCGGAACCTGGACACCGACTGGGAGGGCCGCCTCACCGGCCGGCTGATGCACAAGGTCTTCCGCAACGAGCAGGATGTGCCGCTGCCCTTCTACGGGCCGTACACCCTGGTCAACGGCGTCGTCCAGCCGCATCTGGAGGTGGCCGCGCGCTGGTACCGCTTCCGGATGGTCAACGGCTCGAACGCCCGCTTCTTCACCCTGCGGCTCTGCTACGAGGACGGGACGCCGGTGGAGCGGGAGCTCGTGGACCGGGCCTTCCACCAGATCGGCACGGACAGCGGGCTGCTGCCCGAACCCGAGCCGCTGCCCGCCGAGGGGCTGACCCTCGCGCCGGGCGAACGCGCCGACGTGCTGGCCGACTTCTCCGTGCTGCGGGGGGCGCGCGTGCACTGGGCCAACGTCTCGACCAACCCGCCGGGCCCGGCGCCGTCGCCCCAGGTGATGCAGTTCCGGGTCGAGGACCGGGAGAGCGACGATCCGTTCGCGCTGCCGCCCCGCCTCAGCCCGTCGTACGAGCGGCTGAGCCACGCCACCGCTCCCGACCACGAGCACCGGTGGGTCGTGCTGACCCCGCCGGACGTGACCGGGATGCCGATGATGTGGGAGATGGAGACCGTCGAGGACGCCTCGTCGGTGCCGATTCCCAGCGACGGCGTGGTCCAGGTTCGCCTGCCGGGCCGGCCGCTGCTGACGCTGCGCCGGGTGGCGACGCTGTTCGACGACGCGACGACGTTCATGGTGCGCCAGGACGGCTGGGAGCAGTGGAACGTCCTCAATCTGGGCGGGCCGGTGCACCCCTTCCACATCCACCTGGTCCGGTTCCAGGAGACGCGGCGGCAGAACTTCGACGCCCGCGGGTTCCAGCGGCTGCTGCGCGCCGACGGCACCGTACGCGGCTACGGCACGGTCACGCCCGTCACCTTCACCGAGGAGGTGCCGACCGAGGGCGCCGGCCGCGGCTGGAAGGACACCGTGCGGGTCGGCGACGTCACTCCCCCGCCGGCCGGGTCCGGCCAACTGGTCTCCGTACTGGGCCGGTTCGACGGCGCGAGCGGCCGCTACATGTACCACTGCCACATCCTCGAACACGAGGACGAGGCCATGATGCGCCCGTTCACGGTGATGCCCGGCCAGGTCATGGACATGCACCCCGGCATGGGCCACGGCACGGAACACGGGGGCGGGGGCGGCCATGACTCGGGCGGCGGCCACGGCATGGAACACGGAATGGAAGGCGGAATGGAAGGCGGTCGGTCGTCATGACCTCCCTGGACCGCCCGCCCGCCGCCGCCCACCCCGAGACACCGAAGGAGCGAACCGCCATGACTGCCATGGCCGACTGCCCCGGACCGCACCGCGGCGAAGGACACCGCGTACGGCCCACCGGCGGCCAGACCCGCGCCCTCCCCCTGGAGAGCCCGGCCGAACTGTCCGAACGGCTGCCGCTGACCTACCACGCCGCCCACACCGTCACGGCGTCCCGGCACGAGATCGTCCGGGTCCTCGACGGCCAGGACGACCGGCTGCTCGTGATCGCCGGACCGTGCTCCGTGCACGACCGGGCGGCCGCCCTCGACTACGCCGCCCGGCTGCGGGCCGCCGCCGCCGAACTCTCCGACGACCTGCTCGTCGTGATGCGGGTCTACGGCGAGAAGCCGCGCACCTGCCTGGGCTGGCCGGGCCTGGTCGGCGACCCCGGCCTGGACGGCGGGGCCGACGTCGGCCGGGGCCTGGCCGAGACCCGGTCCCTGATGCTCGACATCGCCGAGTCCGGGCTGCCCGTCGGCTGCGAGTGGGTCAACCCGCTCACCCCCGCGTACCTCGGCGACGTCGTCGGCTGGGGCTCCATCGGGGCCCGTACGGCGGCCAGCCAGGTGCACCGGGACCTGGCCAGCGGCCTGCCGATGCCGATCGGCGTCAAGAACACCGTCGACGGCTCGACGGGGATCGCGATCGACGCGATACGGGCGGCCGCCGCCCCGCACGCCTTCCTCGGCGCGTCCGCCGACGGGCCCGTTTCGGTGCTGCGCACCAGCGGCAACCCGCACTGCCACCTCGTACTGCGCGGCGGCGTGGACGGCCCCAACTACGGTGCGGCGCACGTCCGCCGGGCCGGCCGGTCGCTGGCCGACGCCGGGCTGCCGTCCCGGGTCGTCGTGGACGTCAGCCACGGCAACAGCGGCAAACAGCACGAGCGGCAGCACGCGGTGGCCGAGGACCTGGCCGTACGGATCGCCGACGGCGACGCCACGCTCCGCGGGGTGCTGCTGGAGAGCTTCCTGACGCCCGGCCGCCAGGACCGCTCCCCCGCGAAACCGCTCGTCTACGGACAGAGCATCACCGACGCCTGCATCGGCTGGGACGAGACCGCCGACCTCCTGCGCGAGCTCGCCGGCGCCGCCCGCGCCCGCCGCGCCGGCTCCCTCCCCCGCGCCCGGGACGGCGCGGCGGAATGGGCCTCGGCCGCCCTGGGGTCCGCTCAACTCATGGAAAGGCGATGAGCCCCCGTGACCACCTCGCTCCGCTACCCCAGCACGGACCGCCGGGCTTCGGAGGACCGGTCCCCGGACCGGTCGGCCCCGCGCCCCTTCGATCTCGGCGACGTCGCCCGGTTCACCAGCCCGCTGACGCGGATGCTGCTCGCCAGCGACGGCCTGACCACCACGCTGCTGGAGTCCGCGCTCCGCACTCCGCTGCGGCTGCGCGTCCTGCACCAGGGCGTGGGGCCCGCCGCCGCGCAGGACGCCCTGGTCCGCCGGTGCCTCGGCGTCGGCGGGGACGAGCCGGTCCTGCTGCGCCGGTCGGCGACGGCCGACGCCGAGCTGACGCCCGTATCGCTGAACAGCGTCGTCGCGCTGGTGCCCGACGACCCCGCGCTGGCCGCGTGCGTGCGCAGCGCCCGTACCCCGATCGGCTACGGGCTCCGGGCGGCGGGCGCCATGCGCGTCCGGCGGCTGGTGGAGGTGGGCGTGGCCGGCTGGGAGCGCGACGGGCGCGTACTGCCGGCCGTGTTCAAGTCCTATGTGGTGCTGGACGGGGAACTGCCCTGGCTGTTCATCCGGGAGCTCTTCAACCCTCTGCTGATTCCCGCTGGGCGGGACAGCGGCGGGCGGGGGTCGCCGGTCGGCGGGCGGGCTCACCCGCTGGAGGCGGTCCCGGACACCGGGGCGTCTTCGGGGCGGGCGCCGCGCGAGCAGGTCGGCGGGGGGACGCGGCCGCTCACGGTACGGACTCCGGAACCGGCGCCGGTGTCAGCCTCGGCACCGACACCGATATCGACACCGGCCGCGGCCCCAGGAACGAGCAGTACACCAGCCTCGGCCGCGGCCCCAGGAACGACCAATGAGGCGTTCTGGCTTCAGTTCGGCGGGCAGGCCACGGGGGCGCTGCTGGCGGCGGCCGCGGGGCTGGTCCGGTACGCGACGGGGGCGCCGGTGACCGTCGTCACCGGCGACCACCCGGCGCCGGGCCGCTTCCCCCGCGAGGCCCGGTGGATCGCCAAGGAGTACGGAGCGGCGAACGGTTCGGCCGCGCCCTGGCTCGGCGATTTCCCGCAGATGATGGCGTTCCTGGACGACTGCCCGCCCGCGGTCGCCGACCGCGTCCAATGGGCGGCCGACGGCCGTACGCCCTCCCCGGGCACGGCTGTCGGGCTGCCGGTGCGGCCCGGCTGCCGGCCCCGCGAGGTCGCCGCGCGGTGCGCGGCCCTGAACCCCGGTCGCGAGCCGGGACGGCTCGTCCTGTCCGTGCGGCTCGCGCCGGAGCGCATTCTCGCCGAACTGCCCGCTCTCATCGAGGCGGTCGCGGCCACCGACACCCCGGTGACGTGGGTGTGTGCTCCCCGGCCCGGTGGGGCTACGGCCGCCGCCGAGGTCGCCACGTTCTTCGACACCCACTATTCGATGGGCAGCCGACCGGGCGGGCTGCTGCTCGACGATCCCGGGTGCGGCCACGCCGAGGCCCTGCGGACGGTGCACGCCGCCGCGACGGCCTGGCAGCCCGCGCCATGAGACCCGGCTCTTCGCCTTCTCCCCTCCGCAAGGAGTACGCATGTACCCGAACCACCACTCCGGCACCGCCCTTATCGACGAACAAGGGCCCTTGTCCCACGGCGAGTTGCTATCGGCGGTGGCGGCCAGGGCCGCCGAACTCGCCGCCGCTGGCCTGCGGTCCGGCGATCGCGCCCTCCTCTGCCGCCCCAACGGGCGGCAATGGGTCATCGACTATCTGGCACTGGCGGAGCTGAACGCCGTGAGCGTCCCGCTCAACGCGGCCTCCGCACCGGACGAGATCCGCCACGCGCTGAGCGACAGTTCGGCCGCCCGCACCCTCACCGCCCTTCCGGTGGCCCGCGACGGGCCCGGCGCCCCGCCCCGAGCGGTCGCGGCGGACCTCTCCGAGATCGCCGCCATCGCCTACACATCCGGCACCACCGGCCGCCCGAAAGGCACGCTCCAGACGCACCGCGCGGTCCGCCTCGGCGGTGAACACATCGCGGATCGGCTGGAGTTGGGGCCCTGCGACACCGTGCTCAGCCCGCTTCCGCTCGCCCACACCTTCGGCGCCAACGTACTGAACGCCGCGCTCTGCTCCGGAGCCACGCTCGTACTCCTGGCCCGGTTCTCCGAGGAGGCCGTCGCCGGGGCGCTGCGCCGCCACCGGCCCACCGTGCTGGCCGGCGTGCCCACCATGTACCGCAGGCTGCTGGCCTGCCCCGGGCTGCCGCTGGAGTCGGTGCGCTGCTCCCTCTCGGCGGGCCAGCCGGCCGGGCGGCGGCTCGCCGTCCGGTGGCAGGAGCGCTCCGGCGCCGTCTTCGCCGAGGGCTGGGGCATGACCGAACTGGCGGGCCTCGCCTCGCTCACCCCCGCCGACGACCCGGACCATCCGGGCACCTCCGGGCCGGCCGTGCCGGGCACTGCCGTACGCACCGGCGAGGACGGCGAGTTGCTGGTGAGCGGCCCGCTGGTCACGCCCGGCTATCTCAACGCCCCCGAGGCCACCGCGCGGGCCCTGGGGCCTGACGGCGCGCTGCGCACCGGGGATATCGGGAGGGTGGGCCGGGACGGCGAGATCACGGTCGTGGACCGGCTCAAGGACGTGATTCTGTGCGGTGGTTACTCCGTCTATCCGGCGGAGGTGGAGCGGGTGATCGCCGCTCACCCGGACGTGGCCGCCGTCGCCGTCACGGCGATGCCGGACGCGGTGCGCGGCGAGGTCCCCCGCGCCTGGATCGCCGCCGTCCCCGGTCGGCGCCCGGACGGCAAGGCCATCGTCGCCCACTGCCGGGAACAGCTGGCTCCGTACAAGATTCCGCGCCGTACGACGTTTCTTCCCCAACTCCCCACCACCGCGGGTGGAAAGATCGCGCGCGCCCAACTCACAGACTAGGTGACCATCATGACCAGCCGTCATTCATCCACTTCACCCTCCGTACTGATCGTCGGCGCGGGCCCCGTCGGCCTGGCCGCCGCGCTGCTGCTGCGCGCCCGCGGGCTGGGCGTCACCGTGCTGGAGGCCGCGGCGCGGGGCGCGCCCCGGCCGGGCAGCCGGGCTATCTTCCTGCACCGGCAGTCCCTGGCCACGCTGGCCGGCGCCGATCCGGCGCTCGGCGCGGCGCTCGTCGGCCGGGGGCTGGTATGGAGCGGGCACAGCACGCACTACGCGGGCCGCGAGGTGCACCGCCGTACGTACCACCCGCCCCCGGCGCACCGGGCGCCGTTCTCCTGCCTCCCGCAGCCCGTCATCGAGGAGGAGCTGCGGGCCGCCTGCGGCCGGGCCGGGGTGGACGTCCGCTGGGAGGAGCCGGTCGGCTCGCTGTCCTCGGCGCCGGACGGGGTGCTGGTGCGGACCCCTGCGGGTGTGCACCGCGCCGCGTACGCGATCGGCTGCGACGGGGCCCGGTCGGCGGTCCGCGAGGCCATCGGCGCGGGGCTGCGCGGGCCGCGCTCCCCGCATACGTTCGTCGTCCTCGACGTCGCGGACGACCCCGGTCATCCGCTGCCCGCGGAGCGGGCCTTCCACTACCGCGATCCGCGGCTGGGCGGCCGGAACGTGCTGACCGCTCCCTTCCGCGGCGGCCTGCGCGTGGATGTGCAGTGCGGACGCGGGGACGACGCCGACGCCGTGGCCTCGTCGGCGGCCGACTGGCTGCCCGCCCTGCTGCCCGAGGGGCACCCCGACGCCGTCACCTGGTCCTCGCGGTACCGCTTCCAGCAGGCCGTCGCGGACGTCTTCGCCGACGCGCACGGCCGGGTGTTGCTCGCCGGGGAGGCCGGGCACCTCTTCGCGCCGTTCGGCGCGCGCGGCCTGAACTCCGGCATCGCCGACGCCGCGGCGGCCGCGACGGCGCTGACCGACGGCGACGTCGCCGGTTACGCGAGCGCCCGCCGCGAGGCCGCGACCCTCAACTGCCGTGCCGCGGGCCGCGTTCTGGCGCACCTCACCTCGCCGTGGAGCCGCGGCGCGCAGCGCCTGGCCGCCGCCTCGGCCCCGCACTCCCGCCGCGCGGGCCGCTGGCTGGACTCGACTCCGTACGGCCCGCGCGACGCCGGAATTCCCGGCAGCAGGTACTGAGTTGAGGTGGATTCCACGGCGGCTCATAAGCTGCCCTCCGCCCCGCCGGCACCCTCCTTTCGCGCGCCGCTTCCTCTACCATGTGCCCCCAGCGTCGAGGGGTCGGGAGCCGAAGCCATGTCGCAACCGGGGCGGATCGAGCACGATTATGTGATCGTGGGCGCGGGGTCGGCGGGCAGCGTGATCGCACGGCGCCTGCTCGACCAGGGGCGTTCGGTGCACGTGCTGGAGGCCGGGCCGGCCGACGACGACCCGGCGGTGCACAGCCCGCAGGGGTGGCCCGCACTGCTGGGCTCGAAGGTGGACTGGTCGGTCATGACCGTCCCTCAGCGTCACGCGAACAACAGGTCGTTGTTCTGGCCACGCGGCAAAGTACTGGGCGGCAGCAGCTCGTTGAACGGCATGATCTACATTCGCGGCCACCGGAGCGACTACGACTCCTGGGCGTACGGCGGCTGCCCCGGCTGGGACTGGGACAGCGTGCTGCCGTACTTCCTGCGCTCCGAGGACCACGCCGACGGCCCGAGCGCCTGGCACGGCCGGGGCGGCCCGCTCCCCGTCGCCCGGATCGCCGAACCCCACCCCACCGCCGAGGCGTTCGTGGCGGCGGCGGTCGATCTGGGGCACGCGCCGACGGACGACTTCAACGGCGAGCGGATGACGGGCGTGGGCCTCAACCACGTCACGATCCGCGACGGCCGGCGGATGAGCGCGTGGCAGAGCTTCATGGCGCCGGTGGCCGCGCATCCGGCGCTGAAGGTGAGCGCCGCCGCGCGGGCGCACCGGGTGCTGCTGGAGGGCGGCCGGGCCGTCGGCGTCGAGTACGCGGCCGGCGGCGCGCTCCACCAGGCGTACGGGACGGCGGAGGTGGTGCTGTGCGGCGGCGTGATCGGGTCGGCCCAGTTGCTGCTGCTGTCCGGCATCGGGCCCGCGGACCAGCTCCGGCGGGTCGGGGTCGAGGTCGCCGCGGACCTGCCCGGGGTCGGTGCGAACCTCCACGACCACCTGCTGGTCAGCAATGTCTACGAGGCGTCGCGGCCGCTGCCGGAGGGGCGGGCGAACCTCCTGGAGAGCCAACTGTTCGCGTCGACCGACGCGCGGCGGCCGGGCCCCGATCTTCAGCCGCTGTTCATGCACCTGGTCTACCCGGCCGAGTCCTATCCGGTGCCCGAGCACGGCTACACCATCGCCCCCGGCATCGTGCGCCCCCTCTCCCGCGGCGCCCTGCGGCTGGCCTCGGCGGACCCGGAGGCCGCCCCGCTTGTGGACCCCAACGTGCTGGCGGAGCCGCACGATCTGGAGTCGCTGGTGGACGCGGTGGAGCTGGCGCGGGAGATCGGCCGCAGCGCGCGGTTCGACGGCTGGCGGAAGGCGGAGGCCGCCCCGGGTCCGGACGCCCGTACCCGCGCCGACCTGCGCGCCTATGTGCGCCGCGCGGTCGGCACGTACCACCATCAGGTCGGTACGTGCCGGATGGGGCAGGACTCGCTGGCGGTCGTCGGCCCCGAGCTGCGGGTGCACGGCGTCGCGGGGCTGCGGGTCGCGGACGCGTCGGTCATGCCGTCGGTCCCCTCCGGGAACACCAACGCCCCGACCATCATGATCGGCGAGAAGGCCGCCGACCTCCTGCTCGGAGGCGGGGCCGATGGGGGGCCGTTGTAGGGTCGCCCCCGTGAATCATGGCGACGGGGTGCGGATACGGGACGCGGACACGGCGGACGCGGCGGTGATCGCGCGTATCCATCTGGCGTCCCGCGCGGCGACGATGCCGTACCTCCCGGCGCAGCGGCGCGGTGAGGACGAGGTCACGTGGTGGATCGAGCACGTCGTGTTCAAGGAGTGCCGGGTGTGGGCCGCGGTCCTGGGCGAGGAGGTGCTGGGCTACGCCGCCCTTGAGGGAGACATGCTGGAACATCTCTATCTGCGCCCGGACGTCCGCCGCCGGGGCATCGGCACGCTGCTCCTCGACGAGGCCAGGCGGCACAGCCCGGACGGGATGTCGCTGCGCGTGTTCCAACTCAACACGGACGCCCGACGCTTCTACGAGCACCATGGCTTCACCGTGCTCGACACGAACGACGGCAGCCGGAACATGGAGAACCTGCCTGACATGACCATGCGCTGGACGCCGGACGCCCCGCCCAAGTAGACGGGGGAGCGCCCGGGGCCGGCCTTTCGATCAGCGTCGCCCCGTGCCCGTCTTCACGGCTCCGTGCGGGCCGCGAGCCAGCCGGCTCCGCGGGCCGCCAGCGCGCGGCGGCGCTGCCACCGCGACCGGGGCGGCACGATCCCGCCGCCGCCCGTGGACGCGGCGGCGGACGCGGCCGCGGTCGCCTCGGTGACGGCGGCGAGGCGCCGCCCCGCCCGCGCGAGGTCGGCCATGAGCTGATCTCTGCGCGCCCCGGGGGCGGTGGTGCGCAGGGCGGTATACAGGCCCTCGACCTGGGCCACGGCCGCCCCGATCCGGAGGTTCGCGCTGCCGGTCGGCGGTTGCTGCTCCTGCGACAACTCCACTGCCCCTTCCCCTTGATCCATCGGACCCGCGAGTTGCTCAATTGCGCAAGCTTGCAACTATATTAGCGACCCCGCCCCCGGCTCACCTGTGTGGTTCTCGTCATAGACGCTTGCGAGCTTGCGTGACCAGGCAACTCACTCGGCGAGCGAGCCATCTCACTGACCGAAGAGCACAGGCACGGCCGGAACGGGCTGGCCGGGGGAAGCCGGCAGACCGCCGAACGAACTGGTGAGAGCGGACGTATGCAAGAACAGCAGACACGGGCAGCAGGCGGCGGACGGGCCCGCCGGAGCGCTCGCGGCGCCCCGTATCCCCCGCTGGAGCGGCCCGCCCCCGGGGAGCCCGCCGCTCCCGGAGCGGTCGGCGCGCGCGGGTCCGCGCGCGCGAGCGGCGCCCCCGCCGCCCGGCGCGGCGCGGTGGCCGTGGCGCTGGTGGTGCCGCCGCTGCTGGGCGTCGCCGTGGACAGCGTGATCGGCTCCGGCCCGGGGTGGGCGCTGGCGGCCGGGGGCGCGCTCGGCGCGGCCTGGGCGACGGTCCTGGCGGCCCGGCGGCACGCCCTGTGGTGGGTGGTGCCG
The DNA here is from genome assembly GCF_040654875.1 of Streptomyces sp. NPDC050610. NCBI lineage: Bacteria > Bacillati > Actinomycetota > Actinomycetes > Kitasatosporales > Streptomycetaceae > Streptomyces > Streptomyces sp. NPDC050610. The sequence continues at coordinate 318,141 of NZ_JBFAIV010000003.1, forward strand.
CTGCCCCCGCTGGTGGTGTTCGTGGTGACGGCGGGCGCGGGGCTGCTCGGCGCCGGGGCCTCCGACGGCAAGACGCTCACCACGGACCTGGTGCGCTGGGCCGTCGCCGCTTTCCCGGCGATGGCGGCCGCGGAGTGCGCGGCGCTCGCGGTACTGGCCGTACGCGGCGTGTTCGGCCTGGGGCGCGGGAGGCGTGGAAATGGCTGAGGAGCAGGGGTCCCGGCAGCCGGGGCCGAACAGGCACGGGGCCCGTGGCCGCCGCGCCCGTCCCCGGGGCGCGGGCGGCACGAAGGCCGGTACGGGCCGGCCGCCGCGGATGGTGCTGGCGCTGCGCGCCATGGTCTGGGCCGCCTCCGCCGTGGTGCTGATCTCCAGCGGCGCCGCCTGGTACGCGTACCACTCGCTGACCGACGGCATGACCACGTCGAACGCGCTGGACTCCATCAAGAAGAACGCGCCCAAGCACCTCGACAGCTCGGTGAACCTGCTGCTGATCGGCCTCGACTCGCGGAAGGACATGGACGGCAAGGACCTGTCCAAGCAGTTCGTCCAGGACCAGCTGCACGCGGGGTCCAGCGAGATCGGCTACTACAACACCAACACGCTGATCCTGATGCACATACCGAAGGGCGGCGGCAAGGTCCAGGCGTTCTCGGTGCCCCGCGACGACTATGTGCAGACCTACAACGGCGACGGTTCCGTGCAGGGCCACTTCAAGATCAAGGAGGCGTACTCCAACGCCTACGCCGGGGCCCACGACAAGCTCACCGCGAAGGGCGTGAAGGGCGCGGACCTGGAGGGCCGGAGCCGGGAGGCCGGGCGGGAGGCGACGCTGGCCACGGTGCAGAAGTTCCTGGACGTGCCGATCGACCACTTCGCCGAGGTCAATCTGCTGGGCTTCTACGACATAGCCAAGGTGCTCCAGCCGATCACGGTCTGCCTCAAGCATCCGGTGAAGGACCACTACTCGGGCGCGGACTTCCCCGCCGGGGTCTCGAAGCTCGACGCCAAGCAGTCGCTGGCCTTCGTCCGCCAGCGCCACGGGCTGCTCAACGGCGACCTGGACCGCACCCGCCGCCAGCAGGCGTTCATCTCGTCGGTCACGCACGAGCTGAAGAACCAGGGCGCGTGGAGCGATCTGGGCAAGCTGCAGGGGCTCTTCGACGTCGTGAAGAAGGACCTCGTCCTCGACAAGTCGTGGGACGTGCTGGACTTCGCCCAGCAGGCACCCAACCTCACCGGCGGCAATGTGGTCTTCCACACCCTGCCGATCACCGGCTTCGGCACCCGCAACAAGGAGTCGGTCAACCTGGTCGACCCGGACCAGGTCAGGAAGATCGTCCAGAAGGCGTTCGCCACCGCCGACGCCTCGAAGGGTTCGAAGGGGTCGAAGGACTCCGGCGGCAAGAAGTCCGAGAAGCCAGAGAAGGCCGCTTCCGGCACCGTCGACGTCCGCAACGGCAACGGGAGCACCGGAGCCGCCGACGCCGAGCTCAAGGCCCTGGTCAAGCTCGGCTACACCGGTGGCATGGCGGGCGACGCCCCGGGGCAGCCGCAGACCACGATCACCTACGGGAGCGGCGCGCAGAAGGCCGCGCAGCAGATCGCGGACCGGCTCAAGACGGCCGCGCCCACCGCGAGCGCGTCGGTACCCGCGGGACACGTCAGCATCACGCTCGGTCACGACTACAAGCTCCCGGCCGAGTCGGACGCCACGTCCGATGACGGCAAGTCGGGCGGCGACTCGGGCGACTCCTCGTCGAAATCCTCCGATGACGACAACGACACCTCGGGTCCGGCGGTGAAGGCGGGCGGCGTGCCGTGTGTGAACTGACGCCCGCGGCAACGGCGTTGAGGAGCGGAAACTTAGCGTTACCTTACTAGCGCCGAGCGTCACCTTTCGGACACCGCCGCGGCCGGGATCTCCATTCCCCCGGCCGCGGCGGCGTCTCCGGGCCGGTGCGGTCGGCGCTGCCGCTGTTCACGGCGTCAGGAGCGTGTCCCGCACTCGCCCCTGACCCGCCCCCGGAGGCGCCGGCCCGCGCGCCGCTTCGGTGGCGAATACATGCGTCACGAGCCCCCCTGGGGCCTCGGGGAGCGGCTGGAATAACACTCACATCCCCCGGAACACCCGCCTTACGTTCAATGGCGTGCGGCGGTGAACACCGGCCCAATTGCCGTGTCGAGCACCCGATCCGATCGAGGATTCGCTGACGTCCGCCGCGCGGAGCACCACGCACGTGCCAAGGTTCACGCGTCGCCGGCCGGGTCCCCTCCGATCCGTCGCCGCTCCGCCGAGCCTGCCCGGAAACCCTGCCGAACGGGGAGTGCGCAATGGCTACCTTTGTTCCCGTGGAGAGCGTGACCAGCTCCCGTGACCGCTCGCGCGTCCACTACAAGCGGTTCCACAACATCTATCTGTACGTCACCGAGAAGTGCCAACTGCGGTGCGGGCACTGCTACATGGGCGACCGGCTGGAGCGCGGGCTGTCGCTGACGTTCGACCGCGCGAGCAACATCATGGACTACTGCCGCACCCTGGGCGGCGAGTACATCACCTTCCTCGGCGGCGAGCCCACGCTCCACCCCGACCTGCCCCGCATGGTCGACTACGCCGAGGAGCTGGGCTACAAGCAGATCATGATCAACTCCAATGGTCTGCTGGAGCGCACCATCGACAAGATCGACCCGGCGAAGCTGCACTACATCTCCTTCAGCCTGGACGGCGCGAGCCCCGCCACGCACGACGCGATCCGCGGCGAGGGCATGTTCGACAGGACGGTCCCGTGCATCCGCGAGACCATCGCCGCGGGCTACGACGTGCGCCTGATCTGCACGATCTCCCAGCTCAACATCGACGACGCGGCGCCGCTCCTCGCGCTCGCCGACGAACTCGGCGTCAAGATGGTCAACTTCCACGTCTTCTCCGAGGAGGGGCGCGGGATCGCCAACGCCGACGAGTGGTCGCTCTCCCCGCAGCGCTGGATCGACTTCTACGAGTACCTGGAGTCGATCAAGGACGACTACCGGACGTCGATCTGGTACCCGCCGACCTACGCGGGCCCCCAGAAGCTGGAGCGGTACATCGACGAGGGGTACCGCGGCTGCGTCGGCTGCTCGCTCGACCGGCTGTCGATCTTCCCGGACGGCCGCTGCTACGTCTGCTCGGTGCTGTTCGACGAGCCGATGCACTTCGCCACGATGACCGACCGCGGGCTGCGGCTGAACCGCCAGCACAACGAGTTCGAGCTGTTCACCCAGGCCGCCTTCCAGGCCAAGGACGAGCCGTGGCTGAGCGGCTGCCCCGCCGAGGAGGTGCTCGCCAAGAACGGCAAGCCCCAGAAGCCCGAGGGGCTCGTGTCGATGTGCCGGCTGTGGAAGTCCCAGGCGTGACACCGAGTTGGCCGGAGGGGCCTTCGGGCGCCGGGGTGCGCCCCGGCGCCCGGGAAGAGGAGAGAGCACAGACATGGCCGTAGCCCCACCCGAGGAGGCAGTCGCCGGCCGCCCGGCCGCCGCGGTACGGACCCAGGCCGCCGAGCGCGCGCGGATCAAGCTGGCCTGGCGGCAGATGCCGGTGCTCGCCGGACTCCGCCGGAGGTTCCGGCCCGAGAGGCCGCTGCGCGACGTCCGTATCGCAGCGGCCCTGCACGTCAGCCCCGAGAGCGCCCATCTGCTGGTCGCCCTCAAGGACGCCGGGGCGCACGTCCTGCTGCATCCGTCGAACCCCAGGACCGTGGACGCGGGCGCGGTGGCCGAGCTGGAGCGGCACCGTACGATCCGGGTCCTCGCCCCGGACCCGGCGGCCGGACCCGACCGGCTCGCCGAACATCTCGCCGACTTCCGGCCACAGTTGCTCATCGACAACTCCGCGCTCCTCGTCGCCTGCGGCGAACGTCCGGAAGCAGCACGGGAGTTGATCGGAGCGACCGTGCACTCGCGCAGTGGCACGCAGACCGTCGAGGCGCTGGCCGCGGCGGGCTCGCCGCTCACGGTCCCCGTCCTGTCGCTGGTGGACAACCCGCTCAAGAACGCGATCGAGACGCCCATGGGCACCGGTCAGTCCACCGCCGCCGCGGTCATCGGGGCCACCGGCATGCAGCTCAGCGGCAAGAACGTGGCGGTCGTCGGGTACGGGACCGCGGGCCGCGGCATCGCCTCCTACGTGTCGGCGCTGCGGGCCCGGGTGACGGTGGTGGACGTCTCGGCCGTGGCCTGCCTGCGGGCGGCCGCCGACGGACACGGGATCGACTCGCTGACCAACGCGCTGAGCAACGCCGACGTCGTCATCGTGGCCACCGGCACGCACGGCGTCATCGGCGGCCACGACCTGGACCTGCTGCGGGACGGCGCGGTGCTCGGCAACATCGGGCACTACGCGGACGCCATCGACGTGCCCGCGCTGGCCGCCGCGTCGAAGAAGGTCCTGTCGGTCTCCACCGGTCTCGACGAATACCAACTCCCGGACAAGTCGGTGTACTTGCTCGGTGGCGGGGTGCAGTTCAACCACGTCTGCGGGGGCGGCAACTCCAGCGAGATGATGGACCTCTCGCTCTCGCTGCACGCCCTGTGCGCCGTACGGCTGTGGGAGCGGCGCGGCGCCCTGCCGCCGGGCCTGTCGGCGGCCCCCGGGGAGCTGACGGAGGACGTGGCCCGCGCCAAGCTCAGGGCGTTGGGATACGTCGGATGACCGGCACCGCGCCGATGCCCGTACTGCGTTCCCTGGCGCGGGACTTCGGGCAGCGGCGTCCGCTCGCCGGCAGCAAGGTGGCCGCCGCCCTCAATGTCACCGGCGAGGCGGCGCAGCTCGTGCGGGTGCTCCGCGCGGGCGGCGCCCGCGTCGTCGTGGTGTCGTCCAAATCCACCACCTTCGACCCGGAGGCGGGCCGGGAGATGGCCGCGCTCGGCGCGCGGGTGCTGGACACACCGCTCCAGGAGTCGGACTCCGGCGTCCGGGAGGTGCTCGGCTTCGCGCCGGACCTGGTCGTCGACAACGGCGAACTGGCCCTGCTGTGGAGCCGTACGGACGGGGCGACGCCGGTGCTCGGCGGCACGGCCCACTCGCGGAACGCGGTGAAGAAGGTGACCGAGGCGGGCGGCGCGCTGCCGTTCCCGCTGTTCTCCGTGGCCGCCTCCTCCCTCAAGTCGGCGGTCGAGACGGCGCACGGCACGGGGCAGGCCGCGCTCCTCGGCGTGCTCGACGCCGGTGTTCAACTCGCGGGGAAGAGCGTGCTGGTGGTCGGCTACGGCGTCACTGGGCGCGCGGTCGCCGACTACGCGCGGGGGTGCCACTGCCGCGTCGAGGTCGCCGAGGTCTCCCCGGTGGCCGCGCTGCGGGCGGTCTACGAGGGGCACCGGCTGGTGCCGCTCGACGAGGCGCTGCCCGCCGCCGATGTCGTCATCACCGTCACCGACGCGCGGCGGGTCCTCTCCCTGGAGCGGTTGCGCACTCTCAAGGACGGCGCGGTGCTCGGCGGCATCGGGCACTGCGCCGAGGAGATCGACCGGGCGGCGCTCGCCATGGCCGCCACCGGCCGGACGGCCGCGCCCGGACGGGTCGACTACGTCCTGGACGGCAAGCGGCTGACCCTCCTGGAGGGGCCCGGCGGCAACCACGTCTACGCGGGGATCAACCCGCCGGAGATGATGGACATCTCCCTGGCGCTGCACGCCCTGTGCCTGACCCACCTCGCCGCGCGGCCGGCTCCGCCCGACGGCCTGCCGCCGCGGCTGCTGCCGGTGCCCGCCGAGGTGGAGGCGGAGGTGGCCCGGCGCAAGCTCGCCGCGCTCGGCCACGACTGGCTGCCGGACCCGGACCGGGAGGCTTCGTGAACGTCCTCGTCCGCGGCGTCATCAGCGCGCTCGGGCAGTGCGTCCTCGCCGCCGAACTGGCCCTGCCCCGCTTCCACTTGGAGTACTCAGGCGCGGACGACCCGGACCGGGAGGCAAAGTTCGGCCGGTGCGACGTCATCATGGTGGATCAGGAGCCGCTCGGCGAAGCGGACTTCGCGCTCCTGCGCCGCGTCCGCCTGGTGCAGCGCCTGGGCCGCGGACAGTACGACATCACTGGGGAGCTGGCCGCCGCCCGGGCGCACGGCGTGCCGGTGGCGCACAACAAGTCCGGCTTCGCGGCGGCGGCCACCGCCGAACACACCGTCATGGCAGCGCTGGCGCTGCTGCGCCGGCTGCCCGACGCCGACGCGTTCGTACGCTCCGGCGAGTGGCGCGCCTCGAACCGGTTCGACGCGGCGACCCGGCAGCTGGCCGGCGCCTCGGTGGCGCTGGTGGGCATGGGCCGGGTCGGCACGGCCGCGGCCCGGCTGCTGTCGGCCTTCGGCGCCGACGTCGGCTACTTCTCCCGCACCCGGCTCACCCCGCCCCGGGAGCGCGAACTCGGCGTCCGCTACCGCCCGTTGGCCGAACTGCTGCCCGCCGCCGACGTGGTGAGCCTGCACGTACGGGCCGACGCCGCCGACTACCGCTTCGGCGCGGAGGAGTTCGCGCTCATGCGCCCGGGCGGCTACTTCGTCAACACCTCGCGCGGCGGCCTGGTGGACGAGGCCGCCCTGGCGGCCGCGCTGCGCTCCGGCCGCCTCGCCGGGGCCGCGCTCGACGTGTTCGCCGCCGAGCCGCTCGGCCCCGGCTCGCCGCTCGACGGGGCCCCGAATCTGCTTCTGACACCCCATATCGCCGGTCGCACCCGGGAGGTAGCCGAGATGTACTTCCGCTCCGCCTGCGCCAACATCGTCCGTCTGGAGGAAGGGCAACCGTTGCGGGACCTCATCGAGCCCATGGCGCGGGGTGCTCACTGATGCTCGTCCTGGGAATCAACTTCGGCTTCCACGACCCCTCCGCCGCGCTGCTGGAGGACGGCAGGCTGCTGGCCATGGCCGAGCAGGAGCGGTTCAGCCGCCGCAAGCGGGCCCGGCTGGAGATGCCCATCGAGGCCGTACGGTCCTGTCTGCGGCAGGCCGGCGCACGCGCCGCCGACGTCGCGGCCATCGCCACCGGCTGGGACATCGACCGCTTCGAACCGGCGCTGCCCGCCGCGCCCCACCTGGAGCTGGACAACGCCCTGCCCGCCGAGTTCGACCGCCCGCTGCGGCCGAAGGCGGTGCCGGTCGCCCACCATCTGTCGCACGCGGCCAGCGCCCTGTGGTCCAGCGGCTTCGACGAGGCGGCCATCGTGGTGGTGGACGGGCAGGGCGAGCGGGAGTCCAGTTCGATCGCGTACGGCGACGGGGACGGCATCCGGACGCTGGCGAGCTACCCGGTCAACGCCTCCCTCGGCCACTTCTACCGGGCGGCCACCCAGTACGCGGGCCTGGAGACCGCCAACTCCCGCGGCGAGGGCAAGCTGATGGGGCTGGCCGCGTACGGCCGGGCACGGGAGCCGATGCCGCTGGTCACCGAGGACGGCGGCCCCGCCATCGCGGAGGAGCTGCGGGTCGGGCACACCGCGGACACCCGTACCGAGATGCGCGACGCGCTGCTGTCCTTCTGGCGGCGGACCGCGTTCCCGTACCTGGACGGGCAGCACGCGGAGCAGATGGTGTACGCCAACTTCGCGGCCTCCGCGCAGGCCGCCCTGGAGCAGGCGCTGCTCGACCTCGCCCGGCACGCCCGCGACGCGACGCGCAGCAGGCGGCTGGTGGTGGCCGGAGGCGTCGCGCAGAACTGCTCCGCCAACTCCCGCATCGCCGCCAGCGGCCTCTTCGACGAGTACTATTTCCTGCCCGTCGCCCACGACCCCGGCGTCAGCCTCGGCGCCGCGCTCCAGGTCGCCCACGCGCACGCCCGCGCGACGGGCGGGGCGTTCACCCCCACCCGCATCGACCACGCCTACTGGGGGCCCGGCCCAGACGACGCGCAGCTCGCCCAGGCACTGCGGGCGGACGGGCTGCACGTCGTACGGGTGCCGGAGACCGAGCTGATCGGCCACGTCGCGACCGCCATGACCGAGGGCCGGATCGTCGGCTGGTGCTCGGGGCGCGCGGAGATCGGGCCGCGTGCGCTCGGCGCGCGCAGCGTGCTCGCCGACCCCAGGAGCCGGGAGATCGTCTCCCGGCTCAACCGGATCAAGGGGCGCGAGATCTGGCGCCCGCTCGCGCCGAGCGTCCTGGCCGAGCGGTTCGACACGTACTTCGACGCCCCGCACCGCTCCCCGTTCATGAACGTGTCGGCGACCGTACGGCCCGAGGTGCGCTCCCGCGTACCGGCCGTCGTACACGTCGACGGCACGGCCCGCCCGCAGTCGGTGGACCGCGAGCACAGCCCCCGGTACTGGTCGCTGATCCACCGCTTCGAGGAGCTGACCGGGGTGCCGGTCGTGCTCAACACCTCGTTCAACCTGGCGGGCGAACCCATCGTGAACACCCCCGCCGACGCGGTCCGCACCTTCCTCGGCAGCGAACTCGACCTGCTGGTGCTCGGGCCGTGGCTGGCCGCGAAGGACCCGGCGCTGCTGCCGGGCGGACCGGCCGCCGCCGTCACCGGGGCGGCCGGGGCGGCGGGAGCGACAGGGACGGTAGGGGCGGCGGAGACGGCAGAGGCCGAGGTGGATCATGCGTCACTCGGCGGGTGACGGCCGGGCGGCCCGTACGGGCGCGGGCGCGGAGGCCCGTACGGGCACGGGCTCCAGGGTCCGTACGGGCGCGAGCCCCGCGATCCGTACGGGCACGGCCCCCGGAGCCCGTATGGGCGCTGACGCCCGTTGATCGCCGCCGTCTGGATGCTGCTGCTGCGCGACGGCTGCGTCCTGCTGTCCCGGCGGCGCGGCACCGGCTACCGGGACGGCTGGCTCAGCCTGGTCGGCGGGCATCTGGAGGACGACGAGAGCGTGCGGCAGGGCGCCGTCCGGGAGGCCCGTGAGGAGGTCGGCGTGGTGGCGGCGCCCGAGGCCGTCGACGTCGTGTCGGTCGTGCACCGCCGGGCCGACGGGAGCCGGGTCGACTTCTTCACCGCGTGCCGGAGCTGGACGGGCGCCCCGGTCAACGCCGAGCCCGCCAAGTGTTCCGAGCTGCTGTGGAGCCCGGTGCGCGAGCTGCCCGCCGACGTCATTCCGTATATGCGCACCGCCGTCGCCAACTACCGCGCGGGGGTCTGGTTCGAAAGCTTGGACTGGCCGGAGCCGCCGCCCCGAACGGCCACCGGCTCCCCGCACACCGCTGAGCTGCGCCGTTCGTGATGTCCTGCTCGTTCGCCAACCAGGTCATCACGCAGGTGGAGCTGTTCTCCGCGCGCGGGCGGTACGAGCGCCAGGTCCACCGGTGGCCGAAGGAGCTGGACGAGAAGGTCGCGCGCACCCATGTGCGGGCACTGGGGGGCGAGTTGACGGAATTGACGGACGATCAGTCCAAGTACATCGGCATCCCCGTCCGGGGTCCGTACAAGCCGGAGCACTACTGCTACTGAGCACCACTCCCGTCCCCGACCGAACCGGGCGGGCACGCCCTCCAGGCCGAACCGAGGTGGTCACGATGCACGGAAACGGACAGTCGGGGTACGGGACCGATTTCGACTTCGGTTCGGCCGAGTACGGGCAGCGGTGGCCGGAGATCTACCGCGAGCTGCGGGAACGCCGCCCCGTGGCCCGCTCCGAGCGGCACGGCGGGTTCTGGGTGGTCTCCAGCGAGGAGACCGTCGCCGCCGTGGCCGGCGACGACGCCACGTACTCCTCCGACCACGACCCCACGGGGGAGCGCGGCGGCTTCCGCGGCGTCGGCGTGCCCTTCTCGTCCGGGACCCGCAGCATCCCGCAGGAGGTGGACCCGCCCGAGTTCTTCCGCTACCGGCGGCTGCTCGGCCCGCGGTTCTCGCACACCGCGTGCGAGGTGTGGCGGCCGTGGCTGTCCGGCCTCACCGCCGCGCTGCTGGACGAGCGGATCGAGTCCGGGCGGATCGACCTCGTCGGCGACCTCGGGTTCCCGCTGCCCGCCTGCTTCGTGGTCGCCTGGCTCGGGCTGCCCGCCGAGGACTGGCGGGAGCTGACCCACCCCTTCCACACGCTGGTCTCCAGCACACCCGGCAGCGCGGAGCACACCGAGGCCGGGCGGCTGCTGGACGAGGTGCTCGCCCTGCTCCGGGGCGTGGTCGCGGACCGCCGCCGGTCGCCGCGCGCCGATCTGATCAGCTATCTGACGGCCGAGGCGGCGCACCTCACCGACGAAGAGGCCGTCAGCGTCTGCCAGTTGCTGTTCTTCGGCGGCGCGGACAGCACCACCGCGCTGCTCGGCCGGAGCCTGGAGTGGCTGGCCCGCCACCCGGACGAGCGCCGCCGGATCGCCGGTGATCCGGCGCTGCTGGACAGCGCGACGGATGAATTCCTGCGCTACTTCTCCCCCATCCACTTCAACGCCCGTACGGTGACCCGCGATCACGAGCTGGGCGGCTGCCCGTTGCGGGCGGGCGACCGGGTGCTGATCTCCTGGGCGGCCGCCAACCACGACCCGGCGGCCGTGGACTCCCCCGAACTGCTGCGCGTGGACCGTGCGTCGGCCCGGCACCTCGCGTTCGGGGCGGGCATCCACCGCTGCCTGGGGGCCCATTTCGCCCGGCTGATGTTCCAGACCATGCTCAGCGCCGTCCTGGAGCGGCTGCCGGACTACGAGGTGATCGGGTCGGAGGCCGTCGACTATCCGTCAGTGGGTCAGGTCAACGGTTTCGTGTCGCTGCCCGCGACGTTCACGAAGGGCGAGCGACGAGGCCCGGGCCTGCCGGCCGCACTGCGGGCGGTCCCCGAGGTTCCGGTCATCCCCGTTGCGGGGAACGGCAATTGAGACAGGGACCCACCGAACTCCTGCTGGTGCGTCACGGCGAATCGGTGAGCAGCCGTACGGGCACGGTCGGCGGCCCGATGGGCTGCGGAGGTCTCACGGAGACCGGCCGGGAACAGGTGCGGCGGCTGGCCCGGCGGCTGCGTGAAGACCACGCCCGGCGCCCCGTCGACGCCCTGTACACCTCGCCGCTACGCCGCGCGCGGGAGAGCGCCCGTATCGTCTCGGCGGCCCTCGGCCTGCCCGCGGTCACCGAGCCCGGCCTGCGCGAGGCGGACTGCGGCACGGGCGACGGACGCCCCTGGCGGGAGGTCGTCGACGCCTTCGGCGGCACGCCCGTACTCAGCCCCGACCGTCCGCTGGCACCGGACGGCGAGAGCTGGGGCGCGTACCTGGCACGGGTACGGACCGCGGTGGACCGGCTCCTGGAGCGGCACGCGGGGCAGCGGGTACTGGTCGTGGCGCACGGCGAGACGATCACGGCGGTCAACCAGCTCCTGCTCGACCTTCCGGCGGGCGTACGGGCGCACACCTCGTTCACATCGGGCCCGGCCTGTCTGACGCACTGGGCGCGGCGGCCGCTGCCGTGGCCGCCGCCGGGTGACCGGCTGGGGTGGACGCTGCTGTGCCACAACGATGTGAGCCATCTGAACTGACCGGCGAGCGGCCGCCAGTCAGCCGAGCCGCCGGGCGGCCGAGCCGGCGGGCGGCCGAGCCGGCGGGCGAACCGGGCGCGGTACGCGGTGCGTACCGTCCGCGGCCTTCGCCGTCCCACCGGCCGCCCACCAGGGCCCGGTCCGCCCGGAGAGGCGCCGCCGGCCGGGCGGCCGGGCAGCCGGTCGGTCAGGCCGTCAGGCCGTCACAGGCCCGGCAGATTCCCAGGCGGCAGGCTCGTGATCATTTCCAGCAGGCGGATCACGGCCCGGTCGGCGTCGGGGCGGTAGACGGCGTACACGGTGGTGTCCAGGCGGCCGGTCGGCCCGTGCAGCGGGACGAAGCTCACGCCCGGCACCGCGAGGTGCCGCAGGTCCTCGGGGAGCAGGCTCACGTACAGCCCCGCGGCGACGTAGCTGAACAGGCCGCTGAGGTCGTCGGCGACCACGGCCCCGCGAGGGGTGAACCCCGCCTGGTGGCAGACGTTCTGGAGCTGTTCGGCGAGGACGGGCAGGGCGGTCGGGTCGGGCAGGACGAAGTCCTCCTCCCGCAGCTGGGAGAGGGCGATGCCGCCGGTGTCGGCCAGCCGGTGCTCGCTCGGCACCGCGGCGCCGATCCGCTCGGTGGCGATCACCCTGCTGACGAGGTCGTCGGAGAGCCGCGCTGGGTCCCGCAGGAATCCGAGGTCGAGCGCCCCGGTACGCACCCGGTCGGCCACTTCCTGCGAGGAGCCGTGGTGCAGATGCACCCGGAGCCCGGGCAGGCGCTCGGCCGCGGTCCGCAGCATCGTGGGCAGGTAGAGGTGGCTGAGCAGGCTGACATAGCCGACCCGGACCTCCCCTTCGAGGCCGCTCGCGACCCGCCGGGCCCGCTCGACCATCGCGGTCTGGAGATCGAGCAGCCGTCGCGCGTCGGCCGCGAACACCTCTCCGGCCGCGGTCAGCCGCACCCCGCCGGAGCCGCGCTCCAGCAGGCGCGCGCCCACCGCCCGTTCCAGACGCTGGATCGACTGGCTGAGCGGCGGCTGGCTCATGCCGAGGAGTTCGGCGGCCCGGCCGAAGTGCTTCTCCCGCGCCACCACCAGGAACTGTTCCAGCAGCCGCCGCGACAGGTTGATATCACTTGCCATATCAGTCACTACTGGATCATATATTGGACAGACTGGAATCCTCGGGTGTCCACTGGAATCGATCAAACCCGCCGGAGCACGGCGGCCGGAGCTCGCCGCACGAGCCTGTCGTACGGACCTGTCGTACGGCCCTGACGTACGGCCCAGCCATACGGACCTGTCGTACGGGCCAGCCATACGGACCTGTCGCACGGGCCTGTCGTACGAGCCTCAAGTGGCCGTTCCCTCCCCCGTCCCGTTCGCTGGTGGCGGGGCCGCCCCCGTGCCTCCCGAGCTGGTTCCGCTCTCCTTCCTGTGGGGTGATTTTCGTGGCCGTCGTGACGATCGTCGGCGCCGGTGTCATCGGCGTCTCCTGGGCGCGGCTGTTCGGCGCGGCGGGCTGGGAGGTCCGGGTCAGCGACCCGCGGCCCGACCTGCCCGAGCTGGTGGCGCGCGAGCTGGCGGACCTGCCGGTGACGGCGACCGCCGACCTGGCCGAGGCGGCGACCGGCGCCGACTTCGTACAGGAAGCGGGTCCGGAGCGCGTCGAGGTCAAGGAGCGGATGTTCGCCACGCTGGCCGCGTCCACGCGCGACGACGTGGTGCTGGCCTCGTCCTCGTCCTCCCTCCTCCCCTCGGTGATCGCCCGGGGCAACCCGGCGGCGGACCGGATCGTGATCGGCCACCCCTTCAATCCGCCGGAGCTGATGCCGCTCGTCGAGGTGGTGCCGGGGCCGCGGACCTCCGCCCGTACGGCCGACAGCGCCGTCGAGGTCTACCGCGGGCTCGGCAAGCTGCCGATCCGGCTGAAGAAGGAGATCCCCGGGTTCGTGGGGAACCGCCTCCAGAAGGTGTTCAACGACCAGGCCGCCTACCTGGTGCAGCAAGGCGTGATCGACGTCCGGGACCTCGACGACCTGGTCCGGGCCTCGCTCGGCCTGCGCTGGGCCACCATCGGTCCGTTCGAGAGCGGCGTCCTGGGCGGCGGGCCCGGCGGCATGCGCCATTTGGCGGAGCACGTCGGCTCCCAGATGTCCTTCGACATCGGCGCCCCGGACCCGGCGCGGATGGGCGAGGTGCTCGACGCCGTCGAGCAGACGTACGGCACCGGAGAGCCCGCGTACGAGCGCCTCGCCGGCGTGCGGGACGGCCGTACCCGCGCCGTCCTCGAACCGCTGGGCTGGACGGAGCCCGCCGCCGGGGACAGGCGGCCGGAGTGACGCCGCCCCGCGACCGATGGCCTGACAGGTCGAAACACCATGGATGAGCCAGGACGAGCAGGAACAAGGACGATCAACGTGTCACGAGAACTACTGGCATTGCAGGTGGTACCCGGGAAGGTGCTGAAGGTCGGCCTTCCGGACGGCCGGGTGCACACGCTCCTCCACGACGCGGGCGCCGCCCCGGACGGCATCGTCGTGGACTCCGGTATCGCCTACTGGACCACCATGGGCACTCCCCTGGTCGACCCCGGAACACCCGGCGAGGCCGGTCAGGACTTCTCCCCCCGCGACGGCGGCATCCACTCCATGAGCCTGGACGACGGCTCCCGCGGCGACGTGGTGCCGACCGGAGCGCTGACCACCGGCAAGCAGTTGACCAGCGACGGCGCGGGCACGCTGTACTGGGGCGACCGCGAGGGCCATCGCATCAGCCGGGTCCGGGTGGACGGCAGCGGTCTGACCGATCTCGTGGTGAACCGCGCCGAGGACGGCATCCTGGCCGAGTGCGTCGGCGTGACGGTCGATCCCGTGCGCGGGCACCTGTACTGGACGCAGAAGGGACCGGCCAAGGGCGGCAAGGGCCGCATCCTCCGCGCCGGCCTGGACCTCCCCGCCGGCGAGAGCGCCGAGAACCGCTCCGACATCGAGGTGCTCTGGCAGGACCTGCCCGAACCGATCGACCTCCATCTCGACAGCGGCCGGCTGTACTGGACGGACCGCGGCGCACCGCCCCACGGCAACACGCTCAACCGTGCGCCCGTTCCCGGGCCCGGCGCGACGGGGCAGGCGCCCGAGATCCTCGCGGACGGCTTCACCGAGGCGATCGGCCTCGCCGTCGACAGCCGGGAGGGCATCGCCTACGTCTCCGACCTCGGCGGTCACATCCGCGCCATACCCCTGCCCGACGGCCCCGCGGCCGGACAGGAACCGCGCGAGATAGCCGCGCTGGAGTCCCCCTTGACCGGGCTGTGCCTCCTGCCCGAGCCCGAGCAGACCTGACGGCAGAACCCCGCCCCGAGCCCGAGCGGACCTGACGGCAGAACCCCGCGAGCCCGGACCGGGCACCAGGCCGGACCCAGCACGGGACCGGACCCGACCCGTCCCCCGGACCGGCGTCGGTCTCCCGCAGCCACCAGCCTCAGCACCCCAGAAAGCAGAGGACCCGACATGGCCTTCACCATCCCCACAGACATTGAGAACCGGCCGGTCGCCGTCATCGGCGCCGGCACCCTCGGCCGGCGCATCGCCCTGATGTTCGCCACGCGGGGAGGGCTCGTACGGATCTACGACACGTCGCACCAGGCCGACGAGGCGGCGCTGTCCTACGTCGAGCAGCACGTGGCCGAGGTCGCGGCGAAGATCGAGGGCGGAGAGCCGGGCCGGGTCACGGTCACCCACGACTTGGCCGAGGCGCTGCGCGACGCCTGGCTGGTGGTGGAGGCGATCCCGGAACGACTGGACCTCAAGAAGGAGATCTTCGGGGAACTGGACCGGGCGGCCCGGCCGGACACCATCCTGGCCAGCAACTCCTCCTCGTACGCCACCAGTGAGTTCATCGACCGGGTCGAGCACCCCGAGCGCGTACTGAACATGCACTTCTACATGCCGCCGCAGCAGAACGCGATCGACCTCATGTCCGACGGACACACCGACCCGGCCATTCTCGACCTGCTCATGCGCGAGCTGCCGCGCTACGGCATCTTCCCCTTCGTGGCGCACCAGGAGTCCACGGGCTTCATCTTCAACCGGGTCTGGGCCGCGATCAAGCGCGAGGCGCTGGAGGTCGTGGCCGAGGGGGTCTCCACGCCCGAGGACGTGGACGAGATGTGGAAGATCAACATGGGGCTCGGCACCGGGCCCTTCCGGATGATGGACCAGGTCGGCCTGGACGTCGTCCTGGACATCGAGAACCACTACGCGCAGGAGCGCCCCCACCTGCCCGCGGGCCCCAGGGAGCTGCTGAAGAAGTACGTCGACGCGGGCCGCCTGGGCGTGAAGTCCGGCAGGGGCTTCTACTCGTACGACACCCCGGCCTGATCGCCGGAGCTTCGGCGGCACTACCGTCCGATCCATTCCTTCCAGGCATCGAACGAGAATGAATAGATCTTGGACGTGTGCGGAAAATGCCTGTTCGCTGTAGGCATGATGCACCACACGATGATCGTAGCCTTCGACAATCCGATTCCCGCGAACGAGCTCGACCAGTACCTCAAGGAGTTCGAGGAGCTCGTGATGGGCTCCGGGCTGGTCGAGTCGTTCGCGGCCCGGCACCACATCCGCGTCCCGGGCGACGACCACGCCCCGGTGGCCGTCGCCAGCGCCGTTCTGCAACTGCGCCTGGCCGACCTCGACGCCCTCAACGCGACCTTCACCATGCCCGGGGCGGTGGACCTCATCAGGCGCTGGCAGGGCCGCCACCCCTACAAGGCGATCTGGGTCAACCACGAGCCGCTGGCATGAGCGGCTACGCGGGCAAGGCCGGTCTGGTCACCGGCGCGGGCAGCGGCATCGGGCGGGCCGGCGCGCTTGAGTTCGCCCGGCGCGGGGCCGCGGTCGCCGTGCTCGACCTGGACGAGGACAGCGCCCGCCGGACCGTGGAGCTGATCGCGGCGGAGGGCGGGCGGGCCGAGGCCGTGGCCGTCGACATCGGCGACGAGCAGTCCGTACGGCGGGCCGTGGACCAGGTCGTGGCGGCGTTCGGCGGGCTCGACTTCGCCGTCAACAACGCCGGGATCCCCTCGCACGGCCAGGTCCTGACGGAGATGTCCGTACAGGAGTGGGAGCGCGTGCTGCGGGTCAACGTGATCGGCACCTGGCTGTGCATGAAGTACGAACTGCCCGCGATGCGGCAGCGCGGCGGAGGTTCGATCGTCAACGTCGCCTCCAACGGCGGCCTGTACGCGATCCCCAGCGCACCCGCGTACGTGGCGAGCAAGCACGGCGTCGTCGGCCTGTCCAAGGTGGCGGCCGTTGACTACGGGCCGGACGGCATCCGGGTCAACGCGCTGTGCCCGGCGCTGACGAAGACCGCCATGTTCGACGGTGTCGTCGCTTCCGCCGGCGCCCAGTTGGTCGAGCAGCAGGAGGCCGTGACCCCGCTGCGCAGGCTGGCGGAGCCCGAGGAGGTCGCCGCCGCGGCCGTGTGGCTGTGCTCGCCGGACGCCTCCTACGTCACCGGCACCGCCATGTCGGTCGACGGCGGCCGCCGGGCTTGAACCGGGGGCCGGGGCCGGGGGCCGGGGCCTCAGTGTGCAGGAGGCGCGGGGGCGTCCGCCGCCGACGCCTCCCCCGACGCCTCCGCCGCGGCGTCCTGCCCGGCCCCGGCCCGCGGGGCGGACTCCTCCCCTCCCTTGTACCGACCGGGCAGGAACAGCCCCACGACGACGGCGGCGGCGCAGACGGCCACACCCGCCCAGAACGCCTCGCCGAAGGCGTGGGCGAGGGGCGCGGCCAGGCTCGGATCGTCGGCGGCGCTGGGCGTGCCGGTGGCGCCGGGGATCGCGGCGGCGATGCGGTTCTGGAACAGCAGGGCGAGGCCGCCGGTGCCGATCGCGCCGCCGAGTTGCAGCAGCACGTACAGCGCACTGGTCGCCCGCGCCGCCACCGCCTCACCGATGGCCTGGTAGGCCGCGCCGAGGGCCGGCCCGAAGGTGGCCCCGGTGCCGACACCGCGTACGAACAGCCAGAAGGCGAGCCAGCCTTGGCCCGTACCGGCGTCGATCTGGGTGTAGGCGAACGTGCCGACGCAAGCCAGCGCCATGCCGAAGGGGACGACGCCGCGCGCGCCGAAACGGTCGGTGAGGCGGCTGACGAACGGCAGGACGAGGGCGGCGCCCAGCCCCTGTGGAGCCACCATGAGCCCGGCGTGCACGGGGCCCTCGCCGCGCACGATCTGGTCGTACAGCGGGATCATGAACAGCCCGCTGTTGACGGTGAAGCCGAGCATGAACAGCATGACCGTGCACCGGGCGAACTTGCCGTTGGCGAAAAGTCGCAGATCGATCAGCGGTACGCCCTTGGTGCGCAGGGCATGGACGGCGTACCCGAGCAGCAGCAGGGCCCCGAGGACGACCGGCACCACCACCGTCGCCGAACCGGGCCGGGCCCCGGTGCCGGCCTGGGAGAGCCCGTAGACGAGGAGCCCGAGCCCCGGAGAGAGCAGGGCGAAGCCCAACGTGTCAAAACCCCCGTCGGCGGGCCGGGCGGCGGGCTCGTCCTTGGGCAGAACGCGCCGGGCCAGCAGCAGGGCGGCGGCCCCGATCGGCAGGTTGAGGAAGAACAGCCAGCGCCACCCCGCCAGCTCCATGACCGAACCGCCGATCACCGGCCCGAAGACCGGGGCCAGCATCATCGGGATCTGCACCAGGCTCATCACCCGGCCCACACGTCGCGGCCCGGCGGTCCGGGCGATCATCGTCTGCGCGACCGGCTCGATCAGACCGCCCGCGAACCCCTGCACGACGCGGAAGACGATGAGACTCGACGCGTCCCACGCGAGCCCGGACAGCGCGGAGGCGACGAGGAACAGCGCGAGCGTCCCCATCCACATCCGCCGCCCGCCGAACCGGTCCACGGCCCACCCGGACAGCGGAATGGCCACGGCCATCGCCAGCATGTACCCGGCGCCGATCCACTGAATGGTCGACAGCGGCGAGTGGAGGTGCTCCCCGATCCGGTCCATGCCGACGCTGACGATCGTCGTGTCCAGCAGCGCGAGGAACGCACCGAGGATCAGCAGTCCGCACGCCAGGCCGGTCCGCCGGTCCATCCGGTCGGGATCCGCCCCCGCCACGCCGCCGGGATCGCCGCTCGCTGCCATCATGGAGACGCCCTCCGCTCATCGGCCGGTCACGAGAAGTGCCCGCTCAACAGTAGTGGCCACTACACGAATTGATCGGCGATCAGCCAACTCCGACAGCCGCTTTCGGTACGTGTCCGGGCGGTCCCGTGAGGTCGCGCCGGTACGGTGCCGGGCGGGGCGGCGGCGCTAGCCTGACGGTATGGGATCCGCTGGAGAACGCCTCAAGACCACCCGCAAATTGCGGGATCTGACGCAGAGCGACCTGGCCCGCGCGTCGGGAGTCTCAAAATCCGTGATCACCAAACTCGAACAAGGAGAACGGGACGGCGCCCGCCTGGAAACGTGGCGAAAACTGGCCCACGCGCTGCGCGTCCCGACGATGTACCTCGCGGGTGACCAGAACGGCGACGGTGCGGACCCGGAGACAGAGGACCGCTGGGCTGCCGTACGCGCCGCCGTCGCGGCCCCGCCGGTCGCCTCCGACGGGGAGGATCTGCCCACCGTCGGCGGGGTGACGGACGCGTTGAAGGCGGCCCAGCCACTGTTCAAGAGCGACGCGTTCGCCGCGCTGGCGGTGGTCGCCCCGGCCCTGGTGCGCGACGCCGACGCCCTCGGCCCGGAGGGTCGGGCCGTGCGCGTACGGGCACTGCAACTCGTCGGGTGGCTGCTGACGCAGACCCGCCAGTTCGCGGCGGCGGAGACGGCCCTGACCCGCGCCCTGGACGACGCGGGAGACCGCCTCCAGGCGGCGGCAACCGTCAACACGCTGTGCTGGCTGCGGCTGAGGCAGGGAAGGCTGGGCGAGGCCCGCGAGCTGGCGACACACTGGGCCGACGAGACCGAACCCCGGATCTCCCGCGCGACGCCTGCCGAACTCAGCACGTGGGGCTGGATGCTGCTGCGCGTGTCGGCCGCAGCGGTACGCGACAACGCGCCGAGCGAGGCCGAGGACGCACTGCGGTTCGCACGGTCGGCAGCGGTAGCCGTCGGTCGGGAGTACGCCCCGGAGAACGACCCCCTACGCACCTTCGGCCCCGTGACCGTCGCATTGAAACGGGCCGAGAACGCCGCCGTGGTCGACCGCCCGGACGTAGTGCTACGCCTCGCCGAACGGGTGCCGACCGGGGGCCTGCGACCGACCAGCAACAATCGCAACCGTCATTACCTCGACGTAGCCGACGCCTACGCCAAAACTCGCAACTACAGTGCGGCAGTTGAGCGACTGATGGTCATCCGTGACGGCTCACCCGAGTGGCTGCCACAGCAACGGTTCGCCCGCGACATCATGGAACGAGTAGTGAAGGGCCGTCGCACACCCACCCCCGAGATGCGCGAACTGGCCGGGGCAGTGGGACTGGTGTTGTGATCGCACGAGAAACACATCAAGCGTAAACAGTCCGCGAACCATGCCGGCGAGCCGGTCGAACCAACCCTTCCAAGCCCCCGGCATGATGCGAATTGCCGTCGCGGGCCGCGAACGCGACGTCCGTATATTGGGCGGCGCTAGCCTGACGGTATGGCATCTGCTGGAGAACGCCTCAAGACCACCCGCAAATTGCGGGATCTGACGCAGAGCGACCTGGCCCGCGCGTCGGGAGTCTCAAAATCCGTGATCACCAAACTCGAACAAGGAGAACGGGACGGCGCCCGCCTGGAAACGTGGCGAAAACTGGCCCACGCGCTACGCGTCCCGACGATGCATCTGGCGGGAGACCCCCGGCCTGAAGAGGCGGACACGACTGCAGAGAGCCAGTGGACGCCCGTACGCGCCGCTCTGGCGGCCCCGCCGCCGGTCGAGGGCGACGTGACCGTGACCGACGCGCCCAGCGTCGAGGGCGTGAGCGACGCCGTGAAGGCCGCGCAAGGACTCGTGACGGCGGACGAGTTCGCGACACTGGCCCAGGTCACCCCGGCCCTCATCCGCGATGCCGACGCCCTCGGCTCGGAAGGGCGCGCGGTGCGCGTACGCGCGCTGCAACTGGTCGGCATGGTGATGGTCCACAACCGCCAGTTCGACGCCGCCGAACTGGCGCTGAGGCGCGCGATGTCGGACGCGTCGGACCGCTTGGAGACGGCGGCCGGCGTGGACACCCTGTGCTGGCTCAAGCTGCGGCAAGGGCGGCTGGGCGAAGCGTACGAACTGGCGGTGCACTGGGCCGACGAGACGGAACCGCGCCTGTCCCGCGCCACGCCCGAGGAGCTGAACGCGTGGGGGAGCCTCCTCCTGATGGTGGCCGCCGCGGCGGTGCGGAACAACAACCCCTCGGCCGCGGCCGACGCCATGAAACTGGCGCGCGCCGCGGCGGTGGCGGTGGGCAAGGAGCAGCGCAGCAGGCGCGACGCCATCCGCTCGTTCGGCCCCACCACGGTCGCGATGAAGACAGCCGAAATCGCCTCCGTCCTCGACCAGCCGGACCGGGTGCTGCGCCTGGCCGAGCGGGTGCCGCTCGGCGGCCTCCCGCCGAGGTGGAACAACCGCAATCGCCACCTGCTGGACGTGGCCGACGCACACGCCCGAACCCGCAACTACCCTGCCGCGGTCGAGCTGTTGCAGCGCATCCGGCACGACTCCCCCCAGTGGCTGCCACAGCAGCGCTACGCGCGGGACATCCTCGACAACGTGGTGCGGGGCCGCCGCACGCTCACCCCCGAGATGCGGGAACTGGCCGGGGTGGTCGGCCTGGCCATGTGATTACGCAGGGTATTTGCCGCTCACGCATTGTGAAAATGCCACAGACATCAGGGCCTCTCCCTGCCAGCGTGACAGATCACGCTCATTGGAGAGGCCCTCGCGATGCCCACAGACGCCGTTGCGTCGACATTCCCCTCCCCCTTCTCCCCCGACAACGCCAACCCGCATTGGCCGCTGTCGTCGGAATTCGATCGGGCACGCGCGATACAGGCACGCGTACGGAGCCGCCCGGCGCGAATGCGATGGCAGCGCCCATGAGGGGCGAGGCGCGCGAGACGCGCGGTGCGCTGTCTCGTCGGATGGTCGAGCGTGAGGTCAACGGCACGCTTTCGGGGGTCTTCGGCGACTCGTACGGGCTGCGCGGAACACCGGCCATTCCTTTCGGTTCGCCCGCGTTTCCGCCGTGCCGGTGCGCGGAGTGCCGCGCGGGGCGAGGGAAGCCGGACACCGCCGTTCGCCTGAACCCCGGCGGCACCGAAAGACAGGGGGACTTGATGGGCAGTCGCGTTTTCCGATACGTGCCCCACACCGTCCAGTTGGACCCGTTCGCGCACTCGGAGTTCTCCGTCACCTGCGTGTCCGGGGACGACATCGAATGCGGCGAGGAATCCGCCATGGATATCGCCCCGGAAGCGGCGGCCGAGTGGATGCGCAAGCACGCCCAAACGACCGGGCACAAGCGGTATCGCCGGAATTTCGGCGACTACGTGACGCTGGAGCCGCCGGAGGAATTCGATGGGCGGCTGGTCGAAGGCGACGTGGTGACGCGGTCGGCGTCGCACGGCCCGGCGGACCCAGCCGACCCGACGGCCCCGTAGCCGCCGCCACGTACACGCTCCGCACAACTCCCCCCGGTACAGGCCGAGGCAGAACCTCGGCAGCCAGAAGGGCCCAGGTATGACGGCGAAGAACTCCCCCACCTGCGCGTACTGCAAGTCCCTGACCGAGAAGCTCGCCGAGGCGGAGCGGAATCGCGACCCGAGCGCGGCCCTGGACTGCCGCGTACTCCTGGCTCGACACCGGGCCCAAGGGCACCCGGTGTCGCTACAGGCAAGGCCGTGACATCAACTCGCCGCACCAGCACAGCATTTGGGTACGCGCCCCAACTCTGTGATCACGCGACAGGGTGGGGCGAACGCGAGGGCGTGAGCCGCTGCCCGGACTGCGGCACGGAACGGACTGAGTCGTACGAGTCCTTGCGGCTCCCGCCGCATGTCCCGGACGGAACGGACCAGCTGGGGAACACCAGTTGCGCTCCACGGGGTGGACAACACCCCCCGCGCCCACGGTGAACAACGCACGGGGCGAGCCTGGCGGGGTGTCAGCCCGTCCTGCCGACATCGAGACGAGCCGCCACCGCTGATCCGATGGGCTACGGCAACCCAGCTCCGCCCCAGTGCGCATAGTTTCCGAGCCGGGGAGCCGATCGGTCCGCGAGTCTTGATCGCTGCCGAACCTGTGGTTGGCTGACCGGCATGACTGATCTTGGACCCATAGCCTGGCCGCCCGCCCCCATCAAGACCGAGCGGCTCGTGCTCCGTGAGCCCGAGGCCCGGGACCGTGCGGCGTTCATCGAGTTGCTGGCCTCACCGGAGGTGCACGCCTACCTCGGCGGGCCCCGGCCGCGTGACGTGCTGGAACGCGAGATGCCCGAGGTGCCCGAACAGTGGCCCGGGAGTTTCGTCGTCGATCTCGACGGGGCGATGATCGGCCAGATCCTGCTCAGGAGGGCGACGGAGCACCGCCGCCCGGCCGCCGCGGGGAAGGCCGATCTCGGCTACCTGTTCCTGCCGCGGGCGTGGGGGTCCGGGTACGCCGCCGAGGCGTGCGCGGCGGCGCTCGACTGGTTCGACGGCGTCCTTCCCGGCGAGCCGGTGGTGCTCACCACCCAGAGCGCCAACGTCGGCTCGATGCGCCTCGCGGCGAAGCTGGGGTTCGCCGAGGTGGAGCGGTTCGAGGCCTGGGACGCCGAGCAGTGGCTCGGGATGCGACCCCCGGCCACGCCGTCCGATTGAGCCCGTTCCCGACAGCGGGTCTCCGCGATGTGGCAGCCCCGTTGGCGGGCCCGGCCTCTCAGGCCAGCCCGGCGGTCAGCCGCTCCCCCGCTGTGGCCCATGGGCGGGCCTCGATCACCGGCAGGCCGAGCGCCGTCGCCTGTTCCGCGAGTACGTCGCCGTAACGGGCGCTGACCCGCGCCCGGTGCGGCTGCGGTCCCTCCTCGGGCTCGCGCTCCTGGTAGTTGCGTACGAGCTGGTCGACGTCCCCTTCGCGTACGAACGCCGCGCGCACCTCGCCCGTACGCGCCTCGACGCCCGCGAACGAGCGCTGCGCGGCGAGCGCGGGCAGCAGGTAGTCGCCTTCGATGACGACGGGGACGCGGGTGCGCAGGTGGTTGGCGATGACCGCCTCCACGGCCGGGCGCACGGCGGCGCAGATCGCCAGTTGGAGTTCGACTACGCGCTCGACGGGCAGGTCGGCGTCCTGGGGGCGGGTGTTCCAGTGGTGCAGGGCGGGCTGCTGCTCGGGGGTGCTCATGGCCTGTACGGCCTCGACGATGTCATCGACCTCCACGAGCGGCACCCCGTGCCGCTGGGCGAGCGGATAGCCGAGCCGCGTCTTCCCGCTCCCCGACGCCCCGCCCAGCAGCACCACCTGCCAGCCCGGCCCGTTCCCGCTTGTCCCATCCACCCCTGTACCCGCCTCTCCTCGCCTCTCGCCTGCGGGTTCACCGTACAGAGCGTCCGACAACAAGCCGATATCCCGTCGCCGGGACCGGCCCCTCCCCCTGCAGTCCCTGAGGTATGACGGCTCCTGAATCCTTCTCCTTCGTGCGCCGCACCGACGGCCTCCGCTACCTCTTCGAGCGCGACGGCTCGCGCCACGGCCGGCCCGCCTACCGCCGGACGGACGGGAGCGTGCGGTGCGTCTGGGGGCCGGGGGTCGATGAGGGCTGGCACTGCGTCCTCCCCGACGGCCTCGTCGTCGCCCGCCCGCTCGACGCTCCCGGCGACGGGCCCGAGCCGCCCGCCACCGTCTGGCGCAGTTCCAAGGAGGGCCGTTCCTACCTCTACGACCTGCGACCCTGCCCCGGCCGCCGCTCATCCGCCCCTTGACGCCGAGGGCGCCCCGGAGCGAGTATCGCCCTAATCATCATGATGATTGACGATCCGGTCGGCGGTCAGCCCGTCGTGCCCAGCCCCAAGGAGCCGTCCCGTGCGTATCGCCAACCTCTCCGGCCGTCTCGTCCTGCTGCACGAGGGGAAGGCCGTCGACGTGGAGCGGGCCGGCGGCGGCCTGTTCGCCGCCGAGCCCCAGGCCGTGTACGGGCGCTGGGCGGAGTTCCGCGAGTGGGCCGCGACCGCCGACCTCACCGGCGGCGCCCCCTTCTCACCGCAGGATCTCGACTCTCCCGTGCCGGCCCCCCGCCAGGTGCTGGCCGTCGGCCTCAACTACCGTGACCACGCAGCCGAGTCGGGGTTCGAGGCGCCCGACGGGCTGCCGCCGGTCTTCACCAAATTCGCCACCAGCATCACGGGGCCCGTCACCGAGGTGGCACTGCCGCCAGGCGGGCACACGGACTGGGAGGTCGAACTGGTCGCCGTCATCGGCCGCGAGGCCCGCAACGTCGCCGAAGCCGACGCCTGGGATTACGTCGCGGGGCTGACGGCCGGTCAGGACCTCTCCGAGCGCGTCAGCCAACTCGCCGGTCCCGCGCCGCAGTTCAGTCTCGGCAAGTCCTTCCCCGGCTTCGCCCCGCTCGGCCCCTCACTGGTGACCGTCGACGAGTTCGACAACCCCGACGACCTCGAACTGCGCTGCGCCATCAACGGCGAAGAGGTCCAGAAGGGCCACACCCGCGACCTCATCTTCTCCGTCCCCGCCCTCGTCTCCCGGCTCTCCGCCGTGCTCCCGCTGCTGCCCGGCGACGCCATCTTCACCGGCACCCCCGCCGGGGTCGGCCTCGGCCGCACCCCCCAGCGGTGGCTGGCGCCCGGCGACGAGCTCGTCACCACCATCGAGGGCATCGGCGAGCTGCGCCAGCGCTTCACGGGCTGAGCCCCGGACGTACAAGGCGCGGGCCGCCACGCACACCCGGCAGCCCGCGCCTATAAGCCATACGCCCGTAGGCCCGTAGGCCCATACGCGCGTACGCCCGTACAAGCCCTCCGCCTCACTCCCTCCCGCGCACCACGAACCACTCCGCCGGCAGCTCGATGCGCGTGCCGTCCCGGCGGAACTCCGTCTGCGGCAGCGTCGTGCCGCCCTGGGCGAGGATCTCCAGCCCCGCGCCCTCCAGCAGGTCCGCCACCTCGCGGTCCTCGGCCTCGGCCGGGCGCAGGCCGTGCGAGAGGACCGCTTCCAGCTTCGGCGGCGGGCCGCCCGGGGCCTGGGCCACCTCGCTGATCACCGTCCGGGAGGCCTTGGTCAGTTCGGTGACGAAGGCGCGCCCGTCCCGTCCGATCAGGGCGGCGACGGCCGCGGCGACCGGCGCGCGGTCCTGGGGGTCGCTCTGGTGGATCACCGCGCGCATATAGACGTCCGCGTCGCCCAGCCGTTCGTGCAGGGCCCGTACCGCCGCCGCGTCGACCAGGTTGAGCTGCTCGAACTCGGCCGTCCGGGAC
Source organism: Streptomyces sp. NPDC050610 (assembly GCF_040654875.1). Classification (NCBI taxonomy): domain Bacteria; kingdom Bacillati; phylum Actinomycetota; class Actinomycetes; order Kitasatosporales; family Streptomycetaceae; genus Streptomyces; species Streptomyces sp. NPDC050610. Next base: position 344,013 of record NZ_JBFAIV010000003.1, read on the forward strand.
GGGTCCGCGCGCCGGGCGTGCTCGACGGCGGCGTGCGAGAGGTCCACGCCGACGGCGCGGGCGTAGCGGGTGGCCAGGTGGCGGGTCTGAGTGCCGCTGCCGCAGCCGAGGTCGACGATGGGGCGCGAACGGTCCGTGTGGGGCTCCAGCAGCGCCAGGTGCGGCACCGCGCTGAACTCCGGCTCCGCGTCCCACATCGCCTCGCCGGGCGCGTCTGAGACATCGCTCCAGTAGCTTTCCCAGGCGTCTCTGTACCGGTCCGACACGCTCATGGCCGCACTCCCCAGGTCCGTTTGGTCCGATGGGCCGCCGGGCCGGGCAGGCGCGGCGAGCCGTCAGGATCTTGGGTACCGCCGTGGTGCGCACCTGGGCAAGGGGCTGGGGGCTTCTTTCACCTGGCGTTCCGACTCTCACCTCACGTTCGAACCATCCGCGTTCGAACCATCCGTATTCGAGCCTTCCGCGTTCGAGTCGTCTCCCGGCGTTCGAACTCTCACCGGCGGCGGGACGCCGGGCCGTGTGCCAGCGCCTGCTCGAACCACACCGTCTTCCCGCGCGCCAGCCGGCTCGCGCCCCACTCCCGCGCCAGGCCGCTCACCACGTGCAGCCCGCGCCCGAACTCGTCGTCGCGGCCCGCGGTCAGCAGCGCCGGGAGGCTCTGGTCATCGTCGGTGACCTCGCAGAGCAGCGCGTCGCTGCGGACCAGGCGGAGGCCGATCCGCGGGGCGTGCGCGTACCGCAGGGCGTTGGTGACGATCTCGCTGACGAGCAGTTCGGCGGTCTCGACGGCCTCGCCGAGCCCCCACGCGCGCAGTTGCCCGCCGACCAGCCGACGGGCGCGGCCCGCCTCCCGCGGGTCGGTTTCCAGCTCCCATTCGGCGACGTCGTCGGCCGGGATGCCGTTGAGCCGGGCCATCAGCAGCGCCACGTCGTCCTTGCGCCCGCCGCGCGTGTTCAGGGCGCGGATGATGGTGTCGCAGGCGTCGTCCATGGAGGCCGCCGGGTGGGCGGCCGACTCGCAGAGGGCGGCGAGGCCGTCCCCTATGTCCGCGCCGCGCACCTCGACCAGGCCGTCCGTGCACAGTACGAGCCGGTCGCCGGGGTCGACGCGTACCTTCGCGGTCTCGAAGGGCACTCCGCCGACGCCGACGGGTGCGCCGGTCGGCAGTTCCAGGAGTTCGCTGCGGCCGTCCGCGGCCCGTACGAGCACGGGCGGGATGTGGCCCGCGTTGGAGATGAGGAGTTCGGAGCGGATGGGGTCGTAGACGGCGTAGAGGCAGGTGGCGAGGTAGTGCTCGCCGAGCCGCTGCGCGAGGTCGTCGAGGTTGCGCATCAGCTGGGCGGGCGGCAGGTCGAGCGCCGCCATGGTCTGCACGGCGGTGCGCAACTGGCCCATCATCGCTGCCGAGTTGAGGCCGTGGCCCATCACGTCGCCGACGACGAAGGCGGTGCGCGAGCCGGACAGCTTGATGCTGTCGAACCAGTCGCCGCCCACCCGGCCGAGCAGGGTGCCCGGCAGATAGCGGGTGGCGGCGTCGCAGCCCGCCATGCGCGGGGCGACCTGCGGCAGCATGGAGTCCTGGAGCGTCTCCGCGACGTTCTCCTGGTAGGTGTACATACGGGCGTTGTCGAGCACCAGCCCGGCCCGGGCGGCGAGTTCGGCGCCGGTCGTGCGGTCCATGTCGTTGAAGGGCTCGCGGCCGTCGCGGCGCATCAGCACCATGAAGCCGAGCACCACGTTGCGCGCCTTGAGCGGTACGACCAGCATCGACCGGCCGGTGATCAGCGGACGCAGGTCCCGCTTCTCGAACCGTTCGGAGATCCGGTTGCCCGCCTCCTCGCTGATGCGCGGGATCAGCACCGGGTCGCCGGTGACCATGCACTGGAAGAACGGAGTGTCGGCGGGGAAGGCGATGGCCTCGCCGACCGGCACGGTGTCGTCCCAGCGGCCCGGCTCGTCGTTGTGCTCGACCCAGACGCGGTGCCAGACGGTGCTGACGTCGGGCGGTCCGTCGGGGAACCCCTCGCCCGCGAGGACCGCCGCCCGCAGGTGGGTGCCGGCGAAGTCGGTGAAGCGGGGCACGGCGGCGCTGGTGACCTCGCGGATCGTACGGGCGAGGTCCAGGGAGCTGCCGATGCGGCCGCTGACGTCGTTGAGGAATTCGAGGTGTTCGCGTACGGCCGCGTATTCGAGGTCGGGTTCGTCGGCGAAGGCCGCGGCGGCCGCTGCCGCCGGCGAGCCGGCCGCGCCGTCGTCCTGCACGTACGCGCGGGCGAGTCGGCGGCGGCGCTCGACGTACTTGGGCATGCCCCAGTCCGGGGTGACCGGCACCCGCTCCTGCTGGCTGATCTCCAGTACGGGGTAGCCGAGTTCGAGGACCTGGGAGACGATGCGGCTGCTGGCGGCGGGGCCCATGTTGGGCAGGATGTCGGGCAGCCGCTCGGCGAGCTGCCGCGCGTCCGCGAAGTCCGTGTGCAGGCCGAAGCCGGGGGCTACGCGCTCGTGCTCGGCGCTGGGCAACTGCGCGGCGTCCGCGGCCAGTACGAGCAGCCGCTCGACCCCCGGCCCGACCAGCGGGTAGGCCCACCACACGACGTCGGCGGGCCCGCGACCGGTGTCGGTCATACGGGCGCGGCCGGAGGTGGGGTAGGCCGTCTCGCCGCCCAGCGAGGCGTCGAGGTCCTGGCCCGGGCCGTCGTACACGTCGGGGTCCTGCCAGTCGGCGTGGGCGAACGCGCCCGCCACGGGCAGCAGATCGACGGCGGCCCGGCCCACCGCCTCCTCGCGGGTGTGCCCGAAGAGCCTGCGCGCGCCCGTGCTCCAGTGGGTCACCAGACGTGCCGAGTCCACGACGATCACCGCGAGCGGAATCCGGCCGGGGACGTCTGCCGCCGCCTCACGGGCGGAGCCTGACGCGGTACGGTCCATGGGCGGTTGCTCCTTCGTACACGTACGCACGATCTGCGCCACCATTACCACGGTAGGCCCAGCCGGGCCGCCGCGTGGGGCAATGGACGAATAGGTGGTGCGCCCGGCGCGCCCGTGGCCCCGCGTGCTCCGTCCCCGTGGGCGCGGGCGTCAGTCCTCGTAACCGAGTTGGAGATCGCGCTCCGTACTCCCGCCTCCCGTGACCTGCAAAACCGTGGCGACGGGCGGGTATCCGGCCGCGATGACGGTGTAGTCGCCGGCCGGCAGGCCGATGAACCTGAAGACGCCGTCGCCGCCTGTCGTGGCGGCGCCGACGACATTGCCGGCCGCGTCGAGCAGCGTGACCCGGGCCTCCTCCACCAGCCGTCCGCCGCCCGCCCGTACGGTCCCGCGGAGCATGGCGCCGCCCGCCAGCTCGATGTCCTGGCGCGTCTCGCGGGACGGCTGGAGGGTGACGGGGAGCGCGGCGGGGCGGAAGCCGGGTGCTCCGGCGGCCAACGTGTACTCCCCGGCTGCCAGTTCGGGGAGGACGTAGCCGCCGTCGCGGTCGCTGCGGGTCGTGGCGACGATCTCGCCGTACGCGTCGGTGAGGGTGACCAGCGCCGCCGGGGCGGGCGAGCCGTCGACGGTCAGCACCGTCCCCGCCAGCCGCCCGGCGCCGCCCAGCACGACGTCCAGCGCGACCGGACGCCCGGCGACGGTGACGGTGAGCGCCCGCGGCTGATGCCGCCCGGCGACCGCGACCAGGACGTACGAGCCGGGGCCGGGCGCGGCGAGCGCGTACCGTCCGTCCGCCTCGCCCGTGGCACGCCCGATCTGCCGCCCCGTCGCGTCGATCAGGGTCAGCGCGGCGCGCGGCACGGGCGTCCCGTCGTCGCGGCGGATGATGCCGGTGATGGCCACGCCGGTGAGCAGGGGGGCGGGTTGCGGCGGCGCGACGGCGGTCCTGGGCGCGGGGATGTCGCCGGGCGCGGCGAACGCCTCCGAGGACGCCGGGGGCCTCTCCTTGAGCAGGAAGGCGAGCAGGAAGCCGAGGGCGAGCACCGGCGCGAGGTGGAGGAAGGTCCGCGGCACGGTCTCGGTGTACGCGCGGAGGAACCCGTCGCGGAGTTCGGCGGGCAGGGCGTGCAGCAGCCGCGGGGTGAGGGAGTCGAGGGGCGGCAGGCCGGTGCGGTGCGGGGGGCCGGTGAGCCGGTCGGTGAACACCGAGGCGGCCAGGGCCGCGCCGAGGCAGCCGCCGAACAGCCGGAGGAGGTGCACGGTGCTGGTGGCGGCGCCGAGGTCGGCGGGGCGCGCGGCGTGCTGCGCGGCGAGGGTCAGGACGGGCAGCAGCAGCCCGATGCCGAGGCCGAGCACGGCCGTCCAGAGGCCGATCGCGGTGTGGGAGGCGGTCGCGTCGAGACCGGAGAGGCCGGAGAGGAGATAGGCGCCCGTCGCCAGGAGCACCGCGCCGAGGGCGGCGAGGGGCCGGTGGCGGCCGGTGCGGTCGGCGAGCGGGCCCGCGGCGAGGGCCGCGAGGGCGATGCCGCCCAGCAGGGGCAGCAGCAGCTTCCCGGACTCGGCGGCGCCGATGCCGTGCGTGCTCTGGAGGAACGCCGGGAGCGCGGCGGCGGCGACGAGCGCGGCGCCGAGGAGCGCGCTGAGGAGCCCGGCGGCGGCGAAGGCGGGGTCGCGCAGGAGGCGCGGGGGAAGCATCGGTTCTGCGGCGTAGTGCTCGGTGACGGCGAACAGCAGCAGGGTGCCGAGGGCGCCCGCGCCGAGCCCGAGGGGGACGCGGGAGGTCCAGGCGTACTCCGTACCGCCCCAGGCGGCCAGGAGGATCAGGCAGGCGGAGGCGGCGGCGAGCAGCAGCGCGCCGAGGAGGTTGGGCTTCGGCCGCCGGTCGGGCCTGGGCAGCTTGAGGGCGAGGGCGACGACGCCGAGGGCGCAGAGGCCGACGGGGGCGTCGAGGTAGAAGCACCAGCGCCAGGAGGCGTGTTCGACGAGGTGCTCGCCGAGCGTGGGGCCCGCGACGAGGGCCGCTCCCGTGACCGCGCCGAGCAGCCCGTACCAGCGGCCGCGGCGGCGCGGCGGCACCAGGTCGGCCAGGACCGCGGGGACAGCGGCGAGCAGTCCGCCGGCGCCGATGCCCTGGAGGACGCGGAAGCCGATCAGCTCTTGCGGGGACCGGGACCAGCCGGCGAGTGCCCCGGCGGCGGTGAAGACGACGAGCGCGAGGACGAGGACGCGCTTGCGGCCGAGCAGGTCGCCGAGTCGGCCGCATACGGGCAGCACGGCGACGCAGGCGAGGAGGTGGGCGGTGACGGCCCAGGAAACGGCGGGGCCGCCGGGCAGGTCGCGGGCGAGGCGCGGCAGCGCGGCGGCCACGAGGCTCTGGTCGAGGGCTGCGAGCAGTGCGGTCAGCAGCAGCGCGCCGAGGAGGGCGGCGCGGACGAGCCGGGCCCGGACCCGGGCGCCGCGCGCTCCCCGCGCCGGGGGGCGGGGCTCCGCGGCCGGGCGCGCGGGCCCGGGGTCGGGCGGGAGGAGGTGTTCGTCCTTCGCCGCCCAGATGGTCCCGCCCACGTGCTGCTCCCCTCATCGCGCCTGCACCGCCGCCCTGTTGTCGCATTTCACAACAACTCTGAGCAAGCGCGAGCAAGCGCGACGATTCGCCGGGGAGGGGCGCCCGGCGGGTCTTCGGGCCGGTAGGAGCGGCTGCGGCGCGTTGGCGCGCCGCTATGAAAACCACTCGAATCGGTGAGCCCGCGCGGGCGCGGTCACGGCCGCCTTCCGGCGGTCGCCCGCCGGGCCCATTCCGGAGCCGGAGCTGGGGCCGTGGCCGGAGCCGTGGCTACTTCTCCACCTCGTCGGCGAGCCGGACGAGGATGGCGTCGTAGATCCGGCCGAGCCCCTTGGGCGCGAAGGTGCGCTCGAAGAAGCCGCCGATGCCGCCCGCGCCGTTCCAGGTGGTGGTGGCGACCACGCGGGCCTTGCCCTCCCCGGAAGGGGTCACGGTCCAGGTGGTGACCATGGAGGAGTTGCGGTCCTTCTCGACGAGCTGCCCGTCGGTGGGCTCGTCCACCTCCAGCAGGCAGTCGCGGACCCGCTTGCTGGTGGCCTGGAGCTTCCAGTGGACGAGCGTGCCCTTGCCGTCGCCGCCCTCGCGCACCTCGTACTCGCTGAAGTGCTCGGGCAGCAGCTTGGCGCGGGTGCCGGTGTAGTCGGCGAGCGCGTCGAACACATCCTCCGGGTCCGCCGCGATGATCCGCTCCGTGGTGGCCTCGACCTGGCCCATGAGTCTTCCTCCGACGTCGTGTGCTTGCCGTACCCGGCCTGTGCGCCACAGCCAACCACCATCGCCACACCCGCCCAAATCCAGGGTCCCCGCCACCGAAGGGAACGTATGTTCTAATTCGAAGGAGGACGATACGAGGAGGTGCCATGCGCTGGACCAACCTGAGCGGGGACGGCGGGGGCGCCGCTCCGGCGCTCTTCGGTACGGACTCGGTGACCCGAACGTTCGACACCCCCGAATTCCGCGGCATCACCTTCCACGAGATACGGGCCCGCTCGATCGTGAACCGGGTGCCGGGCGCGTCCCGCATGCCGTTCGAATGGACGGTGAACCCCTACCGGGGTTGCTCGCACGCCTGCGTCTACTGCTTCGCGCGCAAGACCCACAGCTATCTCGACCTCGACACGGGCACCGGCTTCGACTCCCAGATCGTCGTCAAGGTCAACGCGCCCGAACTGCTCCGGCGCGAGCTGGCCGCCGCCCGGTGGCGCGGCGAGCACATCGCCATGGGCACCAACGTCGACTGCTACCAGCGCGCGGAGGGCCGCTACCGGCTGATGCCGGGGATCATCGACGCGCTCACCGAGCGCGCCAACCCGTTCTCGATCCTCACCAAGGGGACCCTGATCCTCCGCGACCTGGAGCTGCTGCGGCGGGCGGCCCGCGTCACCGAGGTCGGCGTCTCCGTCTCCGTCGGCTTCCTCGACAGCGCGCTGTGGCGCACCGTCGAGCCCGGCACGCCCGCCCCCGAGCGCCGGCTCGCGGCCGTCCGGACGCTGACCGACCACGGCATCTCGTGCGGGGTGCTGATGGCGCCGGTCATCCCCTTCCTCGGCGACTCGCCGCGGCAGCTGCGGGCCACCGTGGAGGCCGTGGCGGCGGCCGGCGCGACGTCGGTCACCCCGCTCGCGCTGCATCTGCGGCCCGGGGCCCGCGAGTGGTTCATGGCCTGGCTGGCGGAGCACCACCCGCACCTGGTCCGCCGGTACGAGTCGATGTACGCGGGCGGCTCGTACGCCCCCAAGTGGTACCAGCGCCGGATCACCCGCCAGGTGCACGAGTACGCGGCCGAGGCGGGCATCGGCCCGTACGCCCCCGGCGCGCACCGCCGCGTCCCGGAGCCGGCCGCGTCGCCTACGCTCGCACCCGAACACACCCAGTTGACCTTGCTCTGAAGCTCCGAAGAAGCTCCGAAGGGGGCACTCCGCATGACCCGGCTCCACCATTCCCCGGTACCCGACGGGCTCGCGCCCGGCAACGGCTACAGCCACGTCGTCTGGGGCACCGGCCGGTTCGTCGCCGTGTCCGGGCAGATCGCGCTCGACGCCGACGGCGCGCTGGTCGGCGAGGGCGACGCCGAGGCGCAGGCCCGGCAGGTCTTCGCCAACCTCGGCCGCTGCCTCGCCGAGGCGGGCGCGACCTTCGCCGACGTGATGAAGATGACCTTCTTCGTCACGGACATCGCCATCCTCCCGGCCATCCGGATCGCCCGCGACGAGGTCCTGGACATGGCCCGCCCGCCAGCCTGCTCCGCGGTCCAGGTGGCGGCCCTGGCCCGGCCCGACCTCCTGCTGGAGATCGAGGCGTTCGCGCTCATAGGCGAGTAACTCCGTGGCACCAAGCGCGGCCCGCCGTTAGCGTGCCGCGCATGGTGCGGGTACGGGAGATGACGGCCGGGGACATCGACGCGGTGGCGCGGATACGGGTGCGGGGGTGGCGGTTCGCGTACGCCGGGCTCATGCCGCAGGGGTATCTCGACGGGCTGAGCGTGCGCGAGGACGCCGAGCGGCGGCGGGAGTTCTTCGCGCGCGCGGACGGCGCCATGACGAATCTCGTGGCGGAGGACGCCGGGGCCGTCGTGGGCTGGGCGTGCTTCGGGGCGTCGCGGGACCAGGGCGCGGCCCCCGGCGACGGGGAGTTGTACGCGCTCTATGTGCGGCCCGAGCTGATCGGCGCCGGCGTCGGGCGCGCCCTGACCGCCGCCGTGCTCGCGGGCGCCGCCGAGCGGGAGTTCGCACGGCTGGTGCTGTGGGTGGTGAAGGGCAACGCCCGCGCCCGCCGCTTCTACGAGCGCGCCGGGTTCGCGCCGGACGGCGGCGAGGAGGAGTGCGAGGTGGCCGGGGCGCCGGTGCCGGAGGTGCGTTACGCACTGGAGGTGGGGCGCACGTTCTGAGTCGCCGGGCCCGAGAGCTGCGCGAGGGCCTCGTCGGCCGCGGGCCGCAGCCGTTCGTGGACGCGGGCCGCCGTCAGGGACTCCACGGCGCTCCGGTCGCCGAGCGCGCCCAGCCCCTCGACGCAGGCGCGCGCGATCGGCCAGTAGTGGTCGGGGGCGGCGAGCAGCCGGTTCAAGGTGGCCAGCAGGGCGGGTACGGACTCGGGCGCGCGGAGCTCGGTGAGCAGCCGGATGGGGTACAGGGCGTAGGCGGTGCGCAGTTCGTTGGTGGCGAGGGCGGCGGCGGCGCGGGCCGTGCGGGGGTCGCGGAGGCGGGCGAGGGCGCGGGCGGCGCAGGCGCAGCTGACCGGGTCGCGGTAGTTGAGAAGCATGACCAGCGGCTCGAAGGCCCGCCGGTCGCCGCGTACGCCCAGTGCGTAGGCGGCGATCTCCCGGGCCCACAGGGGGCGTCCGGGCTCGACGAGTATGCGCGCCAGGTCTTCCCGGTGTTCGGCGGGACGGTGGTCGCGCAGCAGGTCGAGCACGCCCTGGTAGGCCCTCACCTCCGCCGGGGAGCCCAGCTGTCCCCATACCCGTTCCAGCAGCGCACGGAATTCCTCTTCCATTTCCCGCTCCTCCCCGAGTGGCCCGTGCCACAGCGTAATTCGCGTGCCGACTACTGGCGGCCTCGGTTACCCGTGAGTTAACCTCCGAAGGAGAGCGGCACTCCTGCTCGGGCGGCCTGGTGACGCAGCCGCCATGGCGTGCGGTCGGTTCGGCGCCCCAGTACGGCACGGCCCCGGGACAGGGCCCGCCGATCGCTCAACTCCCTTTTCCCGGGCGCACTTTGCGCGTACCCGGAAACTCCTCAGTCGTCACTTCCCCCCTGCTGTCGGGGAACTCTCCCTGGAGTCTCGCGATGGACCGTCTGTCCACCCCTGATCCCTCCTCTCCCATCTCCTCCGCACCCGCCGTGCGCCCGCTGCGCAAGATCGCCGTCGTCGGCCTCGGCACCATGGGCTGCGGCATCGCCGAAGTCCTCGCCCGGGCCGGCCGCGAGGTCGTCGGGATCGACGTCAGCGACGCGGCGGCCGCGCGAGCCGTGGCGTCCCTCGAAGCCTCCACCGCCCGTGCCGTCGAGCGCGAGCGTTTCACCGAACCCGCACGCCGGGACCTGCTGTCCCGCTTCCGCACCTGCGCCGATCTGCGTAGCGCCGCCGACGCCGACCTGGTCATCGAGGTCGTACCGGAGGAGTACGCGCTCAAGCACGAGGTCTTCACCGCCCTCGACGCCCTGGTCCGGCCGGACACCATCCTGGCCACCGGCACCAACGCGCTCTCGGTGACCCGGCTCGCGGCGGACTCGGCCCGCCCCGAACGCGTCCTGGGCCTGCACTTCTTCAACCCCGCCCCGGCCATGAAGCTCGTCGAGGTGGTCTCCAGCGTGCTGACCGCGCCCGCCGCCGTCACCGCCGTCACCGGCCTCGCGCGCGAGCTGGGCAAGGAACCGGTGGCCGTCGGCGACCGGCCCGGGTTCGTCGCGGACGGGCTGCTGTTCGGCTACCTCAACCAGGCCGCCGCCATGTACGAGTCCCGGTACGCGTCCCGCGAGGACATCGACGCGGCCATGAGGCTGGGCTGCGGCCTGCCGATGGGCCCGCTCGCGCTGCTCGACCTGATCGGCGTGGACACGGCCCGTACGGTCCTGGAGGCGATGTACAGCGCCTCGCACGACCGGCTGCACGCGCCCGCGCCGATCCTGGGCCACCTCGCCGAGGCCGGGCTGACCGGCCGCAAGTCCGGCCGCGGCTTCTACACCTACGAGGCGCCGGGCAGCGCCCGCACCGTCCCGGACTCCGCTTCCCCGGCCGCCGCCGCGACCGGGGAAGCGGCCGGCCGCGAGGTGCGCTCCGTGGGCGTCGTCGGCTCGGGCACCATGGCCTCCGGCATCGCCGAGGTCTTCGCCAAGGCCGGCTTCCCCGTCGTGCTCGTGGCCCGCTCCCCCGAGAAGGCGGAGGCGGCGAAGGCCCGGATCGCGAAGTCGCTCGGCCGCTCGGTCGACAAGGGGCGGCTGACCGCCGGGGCGCGGGACGCGGCGCTGGCCGCCGTCGCGCCCTCGGCGACCCTGGACGCTCTCGCGGACGCGGACCTCGCCATCGAGGCGGTCGCCGAGGACCTGACGGTCAAGCAGGAGGTGTTCGGGGCGCTCGACAAGGTCTGCAAGACCGGCGCGGTGCTCGCGACGACCACCTCCTCGCTGCCCGTCATCGCCTGCGCCCGCGCCACGTCGCGCCCGCGGGACGTGGTCGGCATGCACTTCTTCAACCCGGCCCCGGCCATGAAGCTCGTCGAGGTGGTCCGTACGGTGCTGACCGCCGACGACGCCCACGCCACCGTCCGCGAGGCGTGCGCGCGGGTGCGCAAACACCCGGTGGACTGCGGCGACCGGGCGGGGTTCATCGTCAACGCGCTGCTCTTCCCGTACCTCAACAACGCGATCAAGATGGTGCAGGAGCACTACGCGACGCTGGACGACATCGACGCCGCGATGAAGCTCGGCGGGGGCTATCCGATGGGGCCCTTCGAACTCCTCGACGTGGTGGGCCTCGATGTCTCGCTGGCCATCGAGAAGGTCCTGCACCGCGAGTTCCGCGACCCGGGACTGGCGCCCGCGCCGCTGCTGGAACACCTGGTGGCCGCGGGGTGCCTGGGGCGCAAGACGGGGCGCGGCTTCCGCGAGTATGCCCGCCGCTGACGGCGGGGCGCACGGCGGGTCCCCCGACGGGAAAGGTGGGTGGGGCGGGCTGCTCGAACCGGTCGGCAGTCCGCCCCGGCACACGCATACGGCCGCGTGTTACGTTCCCCACATGTCCCAGCCCGTTAAGTCCGCTCGTACGCTGCGTTCGACGAACAATGAGACCGCTGACGGCTCGGAGAGCGCGAGCAGCCGCCGCGCCGCGGCCCAGCGCCTCGCCATGCGCCGCAAACTGGCCGCGGCCGCCATGGAGTTGTTCGCCACGAAGGGCTACGAGGCGACGACCGTCGACGAGATCGCGGCCGCCGCGGGGGTCGCCCGCCGGACGTTCTTCCGCCACTTCCGCTCCAAGGAAGAGGCGATCTTCCCCGACCACGACGACACCCTGGTGCGGGCGGCGGCGGTGCTGGACGCCGCCCCCGCGCACGAGAACCCGCTGGACACCGTGTGCCGGGGCATCAAGGAGGTCATGCGGATGTACGCGGCCTCCCCGGCCGTGTCCGTCGAGCGCTACCGGCTGACCCGCGAGGTGCCCGCCCTGCGGGAGCGCGAGATCGCCTCGGTGGCCCGCTACGAACGGCTCTTCACCCGCTATCTGCTGGGCCATTTCGACGAGGGCGCGCACCACGTCGGCGACGACGACCCGCTGCTGGCCGAGGTCGCCGCCTCCGCCGTGGTCACCGCCCACAACCATGTGCTGCGCCGGTGGCTGCGCGCGGGCGGGATCGGCGATGTGGAGACGCAGCTCGACCACGCCTTCGGGATCGTCCGCGAGACGTTCGGCACGGGCATCGGGGCCCGGCCCGGCACGGAGCGGCCGCCGGCGGCCACGGCCCGTACGAACGGCGAGGTGCTGGTGACGGTGGCGCGCACGGACGCGCCGCTGGACGAGGTCATGCGCACCATCGAGAAGGCCCTCAAGCGGAAGTGACCCGGCCGGTCCCCCGGCCCCTGTAAGCGCTCCCACGCCCGCCGCCCACCGCGGCGGGCGCTGCTGTGTCCGGCCTCCCTCACCTCCGCACTTTGCTCATACGTGCCACCCCGGTGACATCTGAGAGAAATTTTTGGCACTGAGTGTCTTGTCGGCTGGCACCCGGTGTCATACCTTGAGAGTGTCCGGGCGGCCGGCACGCAGACACAACCGTCGTGTGCCGGCTGTCCCCACAAGCACTCTGTGCGCCCGGACGCCTGCGTCACAGGCACCTCGCGCCCCACCGGGCGCACCGCCGAGCACCCAGCACACCGCCGAACCGACGGCACCGCCTCTGCACCACCCCCGACGTCCCCTCAAGCCGTTCCCTCAGCGCGCTTCGCCGGAGGCAAACCGTGAATCAACTACTGGACGCCATCGTCGCGTCGGACAGCACGAGCGAAGACTTCGCCGCCCTGTCCATCCCCGAGTCGTACCGCGCGGTGACCGTGCACAAGGACGAGACCGAGATGTTCGCCGGCCTCGCCGCCCGGGACAAGGATCCCCGCAAGTCCCTGCACGTCGAGGACGTGCCCACGCCCGAGCTCGGCCCCGGCGAGGCCCTGGTCGCCGTCATGGCCAGCTCGGTGAACTACAACTCCGTCTGGACCTCGATCTTCGAACCCCTGTCGACCTTCGGGTTCCTGGAGCGGTACGGGCGGCTCTCGCCGCTCGCCAAGCGGCACGACCTGCCGTACCACGTCATCGGCTCCGACCTCGCCGGCGTCGTGCTGCGCACCGGCCCCGGCGTCAACACCTGGCGCCCCGGCGACGAGGTCGTCGCGCACTGCCTCTCCGTCGAGCTGGAGTCCTCCGACGGCCACAACGACACGATGCTCGACCCCGAGCAGCGCATCTGGGGCTTCGAGACCAACTTCGGCGGCCTGGCGGAGATCGCGCTCGTCAAGTCCAACCAGCTGATGCCCAAGCCGCGGCACCTCAGCTGGGAGGAGGCCGCCTCCCCCGGGCTGGTCAACTCCACCGCCTACCGGCAGCTCGTCTCGCGCAACGGCGCGGGCATGAAGCAGGGCGACAACGTCCTGATCTGGGGCGCGAGCGGCGGACTCGGCAGCTACGCCACGCAGTTCGCGCTGGCCGGCGGCGCCAATCCGATCTGCGTCGTCTCCAGCCCGCGCAAGGCGGAGATCTGCCGGAAGATGGGCGCGGAGGCGATCATCGACCGCACCGCCGAGGGGTACAGGTTCTGGCAGGACGAGCACCACCAGGACCCCCGCGAGTGGAAGCGGTTCGGCAAGCGCATCCGGGAGCTGACGGGCGGCGAGGACGTGGACATCGTCTTCGAGCACCCGGGCCGGGAGACCTTCGGCGCCTCCGTGTACGTCACCCGCAAGGGCGGCACCATCGTCACGTGCGCCTCCACCTCGGGCTACACCCACGAGTACGACAACCGCTATCTGTGGATGTCGCTCAAGCGGATCGTCGGCTCCCACTTCGCCAACTACCGCGAGGCGTGGGAGGCCAACCGGCTGATCGCGAAGGGGAAGATCCACCCGACGCTCTCCCGGACGTACGCCCTGGAGGAGACCGGGCAGGCGGCGTACGACGTGCACCGCAACCTCCACCAGGGCAAGGTCGGCGTGCTCGCGCTCGCCCCCGAGGAAGGCATGGGCGTCTCCGATCCCGAGCTGCGCGAGCGCCACCTCGACGCCATCAACCGCTTCCGCGACGTCTGAACGAGACGCGCGAACACAGCTTCTGGACGCGACACTTGAACGCGACCTCTGAACGAGACGGCTGAGAGACGTACATGACTGAGCGTCAGAAGGATCGTCCGTGGCTGATGCGGACGTACGCCGGGCACTCCACCGCCGAGGCGTCCAACGAGCTCTACCGGCGCAACCTCGCCAAGGGGCAGACCGGCCTGTCGGTCGCGTTCGACCTCCCGACGCAGACCGGTTACGACCCCGACCACGTCCTCGCCCGCGGCGAGGTCGGCCGGGTCGGGGTCCCCGTCTCCCATCTCGGCGACATGCGGCGGCTGTTCCAGGACATCCCGCTGGACCGGATGAACACCTCGATGACCATCAACGCGACCGCGATGTGGCTGCTGGCGATGTATCAGGTGGTGGCCGAGGAGCAGGGCGCCGACATCACCGAGCTGTCGGGCACCACCCAGAACGACATCGTCAAGGAGTACCTCTCGCGCGGGACGCACGTCTTCCCGCCCGGCCCCTCGCTCCGGCTGACCACCGACATGATCGCGTACACGGTGGCCCGCATCCCCAAGTGGAACCCGATCAACATCTGCAGCTACCACCTCCAGGAGGCCGGGGCCACGCCCGTACAGGAGATCGCGTACGCGATGTCCACCGCCATCGCGGTGCTCGACGCCGTACGCGACTCCGGGCAGGTGGCCGCGGAGCGGTTCGGCGACGTCGTCGCCCGGATCTCCTTCTTCGTGAACGCGGGCGTCCGCTTCATCGAGGAGATGTGCAAGATGCGCGCCTTCGGCCGCCTCTGGGACGAGATCACCCGCGAGCGGTACGGCATCGAGAACCCCAAGCAGCGCCGCTTCCGCTACGGCGTCCAGGTCAACTCCCTCGGCCTGACCGAGGCGCAGCCGGAGAACAACGTCCAGCGCATCGTGCTGGAGATGCTGGCCGTCACCCTCTCCAAGGACGCCCGCGCCCGCGCCGTGCAGCTCCCCGCCTGGAACGAGGCGCTGGGCCTGCCCCGCCCCTGGGACCAGCAGTGGTCGCTCCGCATCCAGCAGGTCCTGGCCCACGAGAGCGACCTCCTGGAGTACGAGGACATCTTCGCCGGCTCCCATGTGATCGAGGCCAAGGTGGCGGCGCTCGTCGCCGAGTGCCGGGCCGAGATCGGCCGCATCCAGGAGATGGGCGGCGCGATGGCCGCCGTGGAGTCCGGCTACCTCAAGTCGCGGCTCGTCTCCTCGCACGCCGAGCGGCGGGCCCGGATCGAGGCCGGCGAGGAGCTGATCGTCGGCGTCAACAGCTACGAGTCCACCGAGCCCAACCCGCTCACCGCCGACCTCGACACCGCCATCATGACCGTCGACCCGGCCAACGAGGCGCGCGTGGTGGCCGCGCTGGGCGCCTGGCGCGACGAGCGCGACGAGAGCCGCGCGCAGGACGCGCTGGCCGTGCTCAAGAAGACCGCCGCGGGCAGCGACAACCTCTTCGCCGCCACCCTCGAATGCGCCCGCGCGGGCGTCACGACCGGCGAGTGGTCCTGGGCGCTGAGGGACGTCTTCGGCGAGTTCCGGGCGCCTACGGGCGTCGGCGGCGCGCCGCTGGCGGTCACCGCCGAGCCGGGCACCCCGCTCGCGGCCGTACGCGCGAAGGCCGCCCGTACCGCCGAGGAACTGGGCTGCGGCAAACTGCGGCTGCTGGTCGGCAAGCCCGGCCTGGACGGGCACTCCAACGGCGCCGAGCAGATCGCCGTACGGGCCCGCGACGCCGGGTTCGAGGTGGTCTACCAGGGCATCCGGCTCACCCCGGAGCAGATCGTCTCGGCGGCGGTCGCCGAGGACGTGCACTGCGTCGGCCTGTCCATCCTCTCCGGCTCGCACGCCGAGCTGGTCCCGGACGTGCTGGCGCGGCTGCGCCGCACCGGCGTCGACGACATGCCCGTGGTCGTCGGCGGCATCATCCCGGCCGCCGACGCCGACGCCCTGCGCGCGGCCGGCGTCGCGGCCGTCTTCACCCCGAAGGACTTCGGAATCACGGAGATCATCGGCCGTATCGTCGACGAGATCCGGAAAGCGAACAGGCTCGACCCCCTGGAGGTCCCCGCATGACTGTCAACCGCCTGCGTCCGCGCCGCTCCTGCCTGGCCGTGCCGGGCAGCAACCCGCGCTTCCTGGAGAAGGCCCAGGGCCTCGCCGCCGACCAGGTCTTCCTGGACCTGGAGGACGCGTGCGCGCCGCTCGCCAAGGAAGGCGCCCGGCACACGATCGTGGACGCGCTCAACAAGGGCGACTGGACGGGCAAGACCAGGGTCGTACGGGTCAACGACTGGACCACCGAGTGGACTTACCGCGACGTGGTGACGGTCGTCGAGGGCGCGGGCCACAACCTCGACTGCGTGATGCTGCCGAAGGTGCAGGACGCCGCCCAGGTCCACGCGCTCGACCTGCTGCTCACCCAGATCGAGAAGACCATGGGGTTCGAGGTCGGCCGGATCGGCATCGAGGCGCAGATCGAGAACGCCAAGGGGCTCGTGAACGTCGACGACATCGCGGCGTCCTCGCCCCGGCTGGAGACCATCGTCTTCGGCCCGGCCGACTTCATGGCCTCCATCAACATGAAGACGCTGGTCGTCGGGCAGCAGCCGCCCGGGTACGGGGCCGACGCGTACCACTACATCCTGATGCGCATCCTGATGGCGGCCCGTACGCACGACCTCCAGGCCATCGACGGCCCGTACCTCCAGGTCCGCGACGTGGACGCGTTCCGCGAGGTCGCGGGGCGCGCGGCGGCGCTGGGCTTCGACGGCAAGTGGGTGCTGCACCCCGGCCAGGTCGAGGCCGCGAACGAGGTCTTCTCGCCCTCGCAGGAGGACTACGACCGCGCGGAGCTGATCCTCGACGCCTACGAGTGGCACACCTCGGAGGCGGGCGGCAAGAAGGGTTCGGCGATGCTCGGCGACGAGATGATCGACGAGGCCAGCCGCAAGATGGCGCTGGTCGTCGCGGGCAAGGGCCGCGCCGCGGGGATGCGGCGCACCACCGAGTTCGAAGCACCGGAGGCGTGAGCGCGATGCAGTTCGGCCGTATTTACGAGGAGTTCACCATCGGCGACGTCTACCGGCACTGGCCGGGAAAGACCGTCACCGAGTACGACGACCACCTCTTCTGTCTGCTCACGATGAACCACCACCCGCTCCATATGGACGCCAATTATGCGGAGCGGACGACGGACTTCGGCAAGAACGTGGTCGTCGGCAACTATGTCTATTCACTGCTGCTGGGCATGTCCGTGCCGGATGTCTCGGGCAAGGCGATCGCCAATCTGGAGGTCGAGTCGCTGCGGCATGTGGCGCCGACGTTCCACGGGGACACCGTCTACGGCGAGACGGCGGTGCTCGACAAGATTCCGTCAAAATCCAAGTCCGACCGCGGGATCGTGTACGTGGAGACGACGGGCTACAAGCAGGACGGCACCGTGGTCTGTGTGTTCCGGCGCAAGGTGATGGTGCCCACGGAGACGTACGTCAAGGAGCGCGGCGGCGAGCAGCCGGGCCGCCCCCGGCCCCAGACGCCGCCGGCGAAGAAGGTGGAGAAGTAGCCATGGGACGCCTCGCGCAGACCGATTCCCTCACCGATGTCCAGCGGGAAATCCTCGCCACCGTCCGTGACTTCGTCGACAAAGAGATCCTGCCGGTCGCGACCGGACTGGAGCACCGCGACGAATATCCGACGCGAATCGTCGAGGGCCTCACCGAACTGGGGCTGTTCGGCCTGATGATTCCGGAGGAGTACGGCGGGCTCGGTGAGTCCCTTCTCACGTACGCGCTCTGCGTGGAGGAGATCGCCCGCGGCTGGATGAGCATCTCGGGCATCGTGAACACCCATTTCATCGTCGCCTACCTGCTGAAACAGCACGGCACCGAGGAGCAGAAGGACTATTTCCTGCCAAAGATGGCGGCGGGGGAAATCCGCGGCGCGTTCTCGATGTCCGAGCCGGGGCTGGGTTCGGATGTGTCGGCGATCACGTCCAAGGGCGTGCGGGACGGCGACGGCTACGCCCTCACCGGGCAGAAGATGTGGCTCACCAACGGCGGCACCTCCTCGCTCGTGGCGATCCTGTGCCGTACGGACGAGGGGCACCCGGAAGGCACCGCCCGGCACAAGTCGATGACCACCTTCCTGGTCGAGAAGGAGCCGGGATTCGGCAAGGTCAAGCCCGGTCTCACCATTCCGGGCAAGATCGACAAGATGGGCTACAAGGGCGTCGACACCACCGAGCTGATCATGGACGGGCTGAAGGTGCCCGCCGATCGCGTGCTCGGCGGCGCCACCGGCCGCGGTTTCTACCAGATGATGGACGGCGTCGAGGTCGGCCGGGTGAACGTAGCGGCGCGTGGGTGCGGAGTAGCGCAGCGTGCCTTCGAGTTGGGCGCCGCCTACGCGCAGCAGCGGCACACCTTCGGAAAACCGATCGCCGAACATCAGGCCATTCAGTTCAAATTGGCTGAAATGGGGACAAAGGTCGAAGCGGCGCATGCGATGATGGTGAACGCGGCACGTAAGAAGGACTCGGGACAGCGCAACGACCTCGAAGCCGGCATGGCCAAATATCTGGCCTCCGAGTACTGCAAGGAGGTGGTCGAGGACGCCTTCCGCATCCATGGCGGCTACGGCTTCTCCAAGGAGTACGAGATCGAGCGCCTCTACCGCGAGGCGCCGATGCTGCTCATCGGTGAAGGCACCGCCGAGATCCAGAAAATGATCATTGGTCGTCGGCTACTTGAAGAGTACCGATTCCAGGGATAAATGTCCGCTATGAGATGTTTTCTACGAGAAGTAGATCACACCCCGTCATCGGAGTTCGGCCACCGACTGGCCCTGGCGCTTGCCCAGTTGCCGCTCGCAACCGATAGCATCCCCGGAAAGCCGCCGTCCCCCTTTCTGTTACGCGGCATCCTCCGCTACGAAGGTCATCCATGCCCCACAGCCAATCCTCTGCACCTCGCGGCCGCGTCCGCCTCGCGCGCGGGGCGTCGCCGTGGCTCGTCCCGACCGTTGCCACGGCCGCGGTCAGCCTCACCCGTGCCCGCCGCTCCGGACGCTGGGCGGCGCTCGCCGTACCCACCACCGCGCTCGCGGCGGGAATGCTGTGGTTCTTCCGTGACCCCGAGCGAGAGATCCCCGAGGGCCGCGTCCTGTCCCCCGCCGACGGTGTGGTGCAGAGCATCATGCCGTGGAAGGACGGGCGCACCCGCGTGGCGATCTTCATGAGCCCTCTGAACGTGCACGTCAACCGCGCCCCCATGGCCGGCACGGTCCGCTCCGTCAAGCACATCCCCGGCGGCTACGTACCGGCGTTCAACAAGGAGAGCGAGAACAACGAGCGCGTCGTCTGGCACTTCGACACCGAGCTCGGCGACATCGAGATGGTCCAGATCGCCGGCGCCGTGGCCCGCCGCATCGTGCCGTACGTGCCGCAGAGCGCCAAGGTCGAGCAGGGCGACCGGATCGGTCTGATCCGCTTCGGTTCGCGCGTCGACGTCTACCTCCCCGAGGGCATCGAGGCCGCGGTCGAGGTCGGCCAGGCGACCACGGCGGGGGTGACTCGTCTTGACCGTGATTGATCCCGACACACAGGCCGCCTGGGTGCCGGAGGCCGACCACGACGAAGCGGACGCCGACGTCGCGGACATCCCCCTGTCCACCCGGCTGTCGATAGCGGACACCCTCACCCTCGGCAACGCCATCTGCGGCTTCATGGCCGTGTACTTCACCACCACCGGCGTCCTCATCCCGCACCTGACGGGCAACGAGGACGGCGGCATGGCCCGGCACAGCGCGGCCACCGCGGTGATACTGATACTGCTCGCCTCGGTCTTCGACCTCTTCGACGGGCTCGTGGCGCGCAAGCTCCGCAGCTCGGCGATGGGCGCCGAGCTGGACAACCTCTCCGACCTGATCAGCTTCGGGCTCGCCCCCGCGTACTTCGTGGTCGTCTGGGGGATGGTCGCCGACGACGCCCACCAGCGGGTCTCGGCGGTCGCCGCGATCGTGGTCCTGCTGGCCGTCGTGCTCCGGCTCGCGCGCTTCTCGTGCGTACAGCTGCGCGACGGCATCTTCCAGGGCATGCCGTCCCCCTTCGGGGCGCTCACCGTCGTCTCCATCGTCCTCCTTGAGCTGCCGTTCATGCCGACGCTCCTCGCGATCGTCGGGGTGGCGTGGCTGATGGTGAGCCGGGTCGAGTACCCGAAGCCGCGCGGCCGCCTGGCCGTGGCGATGCTCGGCTGGATCGTGCTGAGCATGGGCCTGCTGGCCGCCTGGGCCTTCGACGCCCCCGGCGGCGAACTGCTCCTGCAGACCGGCTGCGCCCTCCAGGTCGTCCTCGGCGCGGTGATCCCGCTCTTCGCGACGGCCCGCCGCGTCAACACCTTCCGCGACAACCGCCGCGAGGCCCGCGCCACGCAGCTGCCGTAGGCCGCTCGCCCGCTGCTGCCGAGGGGCCCCGAGCATTGCGCTCGGGGCCCCTCGGCGTTTGTGGGGTGGGGTGGGGTGGGGTGTGTACGTATGCGCGGGGGCGTGACGGGCCGGGCGGGGGCCTGCGGCTTGGTGGGGCGGGGGGTGCTTGTGCCCTGGTGCGCGGGGGCTGTGCTTGTGCGCGGGGGTGGATGCTTGCGCCCCGGTGTGCGGGGGCGAGTGCTTGTGCCCCGGTGCCCGGGGGCGGGTGCTTGTGCCCTGGTGCTTTGGGCTCAGTGTCCGGGCTGGGTGTGCTGTGGGGGCGGGTGCCTGTACTTCGGTGCTGCGGGCCGGGGGCCCGTGCCGGTGCAGTGAGGCCGGGGGCCCGTACTCGGAACTGCGGGCCGGTGACCGCGCCAGTGCTGTGGGGGTGGGTGCCCGTACTTCGGTACTGCGGGCCGGGGACCCATGCCGGTGCAGTGGGCCGGTGGCCCGTACTCCGGAACTGCGGGCCGGTGGCCGCGCCGGTGCCGTGGGGCCGAGGGCCCGTGCTCCGGCGCAGTGGCCCGGTGTCCGCGCCTTGGCATTGTGGGGGCTCGTATCCGCGCTGCGGCGCGGTGAGCCGGGGCCTGCGGCCCGGTGGCCCCGGCTGGGCATGATTGGGCCCCGTATCCGCGCTGCGGTGCTACAGGTCTGGGACCTGCGCCCCAGCGCTGCGGGATGGGTGTCCGTTACTCGACGCGCGGGACTCGTGCCCGGTTACTCGGCACTGCGAGCCTGGCACTCGCGCGGTGCTGGGGCCTTCGGCCCGGCCGGCGTTGTGGGGCTGGTGCCCGTACTCCGGCATCGTGAGCCCGGCGCCCCGCGCTGCGGAGCCGGTGTACGCGCTGTGCCTCTACGGGCCTGGCCCGCCGCTCCGGCGTTGGAGGCCGGTATCCGGTACCGCCCTGGTGGGGCAGGGCGGCACCGGATCAGGGGCCGGGGCAAGATGCCCGCGGAGCGGTCAGTCGGCCGCTGCGGCGGTGGTGACCGGAGTGCGCTCGGCGGCCGCCGGCGCTTCGTGATCGGCGGCCGTCCCGTCGCGTCCGCGCGAGATGCTGACCGCGAAGCGGGGCCACAGCAGGAGGACGACGGGGTAGATGGCGTAGCCGATGCGCGTGGCGGGCGACAGCACGATGGCCAGGATCAGGCCGAGCGCCAAGCGATCGGCGGCGGCCACGACGTCGCGCACCGGCCGGAGCAGGAGCGACGCCCCCACGGCCAGGGCGCTGATCAGGATGAGTGCCACGGCGACGGCCTTGCCCTGCGGCACCGCCGAGACGATCAGGTGGCCGAGCAGCGGGCTCTCGGCGGACGACTGGGTGGGGCCGAGGCCCAGCGGGTAGAGGACGACGTTCTTGTAGAACGCCCCGGTGTCCACCAGCGCCACCGGTACGACGGTGAGCACGGCGATGCCCGCGGCTCCTACGGCGCACCGGATCGCGTCGCGCTTGCCGCGGCAGACCCACAGCAGGGCGACCACCAC
This sequence comes from Streptomyces sp. NPDC050610, assembly GCF_040654875.1. Classification (NCBI taxonomy): domain Bacteria; kingdom Bacillati; phylum Actinomycetota; class Actinomycetes; order Kitasatosporales; family Streptomycetaceae; genus Streptomyces; species Streptomyces sp. NPDC050610. The sequence goes on from NZ_JBFAIV010000003.1 coordinate 365,743, forward strand.
GGGTACGGCCGGCCAGGCGGTCCACTTCAGGGCAGCCGCCACGCCGAGTGCCAGGCCCGCGAGTCCCGGCCGGCCCCGGTGGGTGAAGGCCAGGGCCAGGCAGACCAGGGCGATGACCGGCGGGTCCACGCCGCCGATGGTCAGGGGCAGCGCGACGACGGGGCAGGCGATCAGCCACAGGAGCCCGGTGGGGCCGGAGGTGCCGGCCGGGGTGCTGCCCGTACCGCCGGTGCCCTTCAGCGATACGCGCAGGGCGCCGATCACGGCCGCGAGGAAGCCGACGAGGAACCACAGCCGGGCGCTGCCCAGGAAGGTGTCGCCGAACAGCACGCGCGGTATGCCGAAGATCGCCATGCCCGGCAGGTAGGGGTTGAAGTCCGGTACGGAGTGCGGGTCCGAGTTGTACGGGGTTCCGGAGGAGAGCAGCAGGTCGGCGCCGCGCTCGACCACCCCGACCTCCATCTGCGCCCGGCCGATCGCCGTCAGGTACACGAGCGGCACGACGGCCGCGCCGATCAGCGCCACGATGGCGGCGTTGCGCCCCCAGCGCTTGGCCGACAGCGCCGCGACCACGGCAGCGCAGCCGTACCCGGCCGCGGCGGCGATGCCCCATACCCGCTGCGAGGTGTGCGGGGGCGACGAGAGCCCCACCGCGAGCGCCACGACCGCGCTCAGCAGCAGCAGCGGCCAGTCCCACCGCCGGCCGGGGCGCGACGGGTCGGGCGCGGCGCCGATGCCCGACGGCCGCTTCCGGATCGTCTCCGCCATCAGAGCGCGGCCTCCTGGTGCGCCGCGCGACCGCGGTCCAGGAGAAACGTTTCATCGCGGCCGGACCGGGGGGCGGATGTGAAGGACGAGCCGTTTTCGGGCATGCCGAAGTGGGGGTGGCTGGAGATCATACGAGGGACTATACAGAACACCTATAACTGTGGTGTATAGCGGAAACTCCCGCCCCAGCCGTACTCCGCCGCAGCTCAGCGGGGGCGAGGCTCCGCTCGCCCCCGGCCCGGCCGGCCTCAGCCCAGGCAGTCGCGGGCGATCGCCTCGGCCGCGCGCTCCAGCAGGGGGCCCGCTTCCGTCATGCAGCGGTACAGGTCCGGCTCCAGCTCGGTGAGGGGGTACGCACGGCTGATGCCCGCCGCGGCGAGCGCCTCCCGCGGGAGCTCCAGGCGGCCGCAGACGGCCACGGTCTCGACCCCGGCCGCGCGGGCCGCCGCGGCGACCCCGGCGGGGGCCTTGCCGTGCAGGGTCTGCTGGTCCAGCGACCCCTCCCCCGTGATGACGAGCCCGGCCCGCGCCAGCGCCGCGTCGAAGCCCAGCACGTCGAGCATCACCTCGATGCCCGGCCGGAACGTGGCGTCGAGGCCGATGAGCGCGCCGTAGCCGATCCCGCCCGCGGCCCCGGCCCCCGGCGACTGCGCGTACTCGGCGGCCCGCGGGCCGATCGCCTGCTCCAGCACGCCGACGTAGTGCGTAAGCGCGTTGTCCAGCGTCGTGACGTCCTCGTCGCTGGCGCCCTTCTGCGGGCCGTACACCGCGGCGGCGCCCTTCGGGCCGGTCAGCGGGTTGTCGACGTCGCTCGCGAGGACGATCGGGACGTCCGCGAGGCGCGGGTCGAGCCCGGAGAGGTCCGCCGAGGTCAGCTCGGTCAGCGGCCCGCCGCCGTGCGGGACGGGGTCGCCGTCATCGTCGAGGAAGCTCGCGCCGAGGGCTGCCAGCATCCCGGCCCCGCCGTCCGTGGTCGCGCTGCCGCCGACACCGAAGACGATGGTGCGCGCGCCCGCGTCGAGGGCCGCGCGCAGCAGCTCGCCGGTCCCGTACGTGGTGGCGGTGAGCGGCGTGAAGACGCCGGCCGGCAGGTGCCGCAGCCCCGACGCCTCGGCCATCTCCACCACGGCGGTGCCGTCGGGCCCCAGCGCGAACGTGGCCGTGACGGGCGCCCCCAGCGGGCCGGTCACCTCCGCCTCATGGGCCTCGAACCCGGCCGCCAGCGCGGCGTCCACGGTGCCGTCGCCGCCGTCGGCGACCGGCAGGGCCTCGACGCCGACGCCGGGCGCGGCCCGGCGCAGCCCCGCCGCGACATGCTCGGCGACCTGAACGGCCGTCAGCGAGCCTTTGAACTTGTCCGCGGCGATCAGCACGCGCGTCGGCTCTGTAGTGGAAACGTCGGCCACCTTGCTCCCCTTGCTTTTCGGCCCGGCTCTCGCACAGGCGCTCGCGCCGCAGCGACCCTACCCGCCATGGTCCGGCGTTGCCCATGGCCCCCCGGCGGCGTGCCAGCCCCGAAAAAACCGCTCAATCCGGCCATAGTGGGGCGTCATGAGCACCGACACTCCTCAGTCGACCGATCCGGCCACCCCGCCCGGTCCGCCGCCCGGAGCCTCCTCCGGGTCCCCGCCCGGACCGCCGCACGATCAGCGTCCGGACCTGTTGGTCGTCGTCATCGGCGGCGCCGCGGTGCTGGGGGTGGTCGCCTGGGCGGCGTTCGGCAAGGACTCCTTCGACCGCGCGTCGTCGTCCGCCCTGGGCTGGGTGCTGTCGAACTTCGCGTGGCTGTTCGTGATCGCGGCCGATGTGTTCCTCGTACTGGCCGTGCTGATCTCGCTGAGCCGGTTCGGCCGGATTCGGCTGGGCCAGGACGAGGACCGGCCGGAGTTCGGCAACCTCGCCTGGATCGCGATGATGTTCAGCGCGGGCATGGGCATCGGCCTGATGTTCTACGGAGTCGGCGAGCCGCTCCAGCACTTCGCCGCCCCGCCGCCCGGCAGCGGCGTCTCCGCGGGCACGGGCGCGTCGGCCCGTACGGCACTGGAGTACTCGTTCTTCCACTGGACCCTGCACCCCTGGGCGATCTACGGCATGGCCGGGCTCGCCCTCGCCTACGCGGGCTTCCGCAAGGGCCGGGGCAACCGGGTCAGCGCCGCGTTCGTACCGCTGCTCGGCGAGCGGCGCGCGGCCGGCTGGCCGGGCCGCGTCATCGACCTCCTCGCCGTCTTCGCCACCGTCTTCGGCACGGCGACCAGCCTGGGCCTGGGCGCCCTCCAGGTGTCCAAGGGCCTGAACATCACCACCGGCGTCGAGGACTCCAAGACCCTCGAACTCATCATCATCGGCTCGCTGTCGGCGGCCTTCGTCCTCTCCGCCTTCTCCGGGCTGCACAAGGGCGTCAAGTGGCTCTCCACGATCAACATCGTGCTCGCCGCGTGCCTGATGCTGTTCGTCTTCGTGCTCGGCCCCACCGTCTTCATCCTGAACACCATCCCGGCGAGCGCCGGCGGCTATCTGCACGACCTGCTGACGATGGCGACCCGCACCGGCGCGTTCACGGACCCGAAGTGGCTCGGCACCTGGACGATCTTCTACTGGGCGTGGTGGCTGTCCTGGGCCCCGTTCGTGGGCACCTTCATCGCCCGGATCTCCCACGGCCGTACGATCCGCGAGTTCCTGGTCGGCGTGCTTCTGGTGCCCAGCGGGGCGACGGTGATCTGGTTCTGCGTGATGGGCGGCAGCGCGGTGCGCCTGGACATGACGGGCGCGGCCGATCTGACCGGGACCGTCAAGGAGGGCGCGGAGGCGTCGATGTTCGGGCTGCTGGAGGCGCTGCCCATCGGCACGGTCACCTCGTGGATCGCGATGGCGCTGGTCATGACGTACTTCATCACCAGCGCCGACTCCGCCTCGCTGGTGATGGGCTCGCTCACCAGCCGCGGCGCGCTGCACCCGCGCACCTGGCTGGTGGTCGGCTGGGGCGTGCTGATGGCCGCGGTGGCGGCCGTACTGCTGGTGGCGGGCGGCCTGAACTCGCTCCAGTCGGCGACGATCCTGGTCGCCCTCCCCTTCGTGCTGGTGATGCTCGCGCTGTGCTGGTCGCTCATCAAGGAGCTCCGCGACGACCCGGGCGCGGGCCCGGCCCGCCACCACGCGCTGCACGGAATGCGCGACGCGGTACGGGCCATGGTCGGCGATGTCGTCTCCGAGCAGGGGCCGGTACGGCACGCGCGGCTGCGCCGGGTGGTGGAGAGCACCCGGGACCGGGAGGACGGTACGGGCGGGGGTGGGGGCGGGCCGAGCACGTAGGGGCTCATCGGCTCCGGCGGTCGGGGGTGGTTATTGGTGCGGCTGCGGTTGCTGGTGCCGCTGCGTTCACCTCGGCGTGCCGGAACCGCCGGGCCCCGTGCGCCGGGCCAGCCGCAGTGACAGGCGGCGCGGCCGGTGGAAGGCGGCGAGCGGTACGGGCCGCGAGTCGGCGCCGGGTTCGCAGCGGACGTCCCAGCGGCTGACGAACGTGGCGAGGGCGACCTGCAAGGACGCCTGCCAGTCGGGGGCGCTCAGAACAGCGCGTTCTGCTCCGTCGTCCCGCTGACGCCGCGTTCGAAGTCGAGCAGCCGCCGCTTGCGGTCGAGGCCGCCGCCGTAGCCGGTGAGGCTGCCGGTGGAGCCGACGACGCGGTGACAGGGGACGATGATGCCGATGGGGTTCTTGCCGTTGGCGAGACCGACCGCGCGGGAGGCGCCGGGCGCGTCCATACGGTCGGCGAGCTGCCCGTACGAGACCGTCTCGCCGTACGGGATGCGCTGGAGTTCGCTCCAGACGCGCCGCTGGAACGGCGTGCCGTCCAGATGCAGCGGCAGGTCGAACTCGGTGATCTCACCCGCGAAATAGGCGGCCAACTGGCGTGCGGCCTCGGTGAAAGGCGTGTCGTCGGGTTCGCCGAAGGTCTCCTCGGACGGGCGGTGGCGCTGCTCGGTCATGTAGAGGCCGCAGAGGACGCCGTCGGCGGCGACGAGGGTGAGTGTGCCGTAGGGGCTGTCGAGCTGGGTGTGTACGCGCATTGGTGCGGTCTTCCGGTCGGGGCGGATGGAGGGCGATGGGGGGCGGCGGCGCACCGGCCGAGAAGAAGACCCGACCGATGCGTCCAACTGACCAATTAAACAATCGAGTTGACAGGATCAACCAGCTGGGATGCGGTTGATGGCGTGATCGTCCGCGGACCAGAGGTACTGGACGGCGTACGCGCGCCAAGGCCGCCAGGAGGCCGCGTGCCGGGTGAGGGCGGCGGGGGTCGCCGGGAGGCCCAACTCCCCCGCCGCGCGGCGGATGCCGAGGTCCGTCGGTACGAAGGCGTCGGGGTCGCCGAGCGCGCGCATGGCGATGATCTCGGTGGTCCACGGCCCGATGCCGGGCATGGCATCGAGGAATTCACGGGCTTTCGGCCAGTCGCTGCCGACGCCGAGGGCGAGTTCGCCGGAGGCGAGGGCGGAGACCATGGCGACGACGGTGGCACGGCGGCCGGCCGGCATGGCGAGGGCGGCGGGGTCGAGGGCGGCCAGCGCGTCGGCCGAGGGGAAGAGGTGGGTGAGGCCGCCCGCCGGGTCCTCGACGGCCTCGCCGTGCGCGGTGACGAGGCGGCCCGCGAGCGTACGGGCGGCGGCGGTCGACACCTGCTGGCCGAGCACGGCCCGTACGGCGAACTCGTCCGCGTCCACGGTGCGCGGCACCCGCCGCCCGGGCGCCTTGTCGACGAGGGGCGCGAGGCGTTCGTCGGAGCGCAGCAGGTCGTCGACGGCTTCGGGGTCGGCGTCGAGGTCCAGCAGCCGCCGGCAGCGGCTGATCGCCCCGGTCAGGTCGCGCTGGTCGGTGAGGGCGAGCCGGCAGCCGATGTGGCCGGGCTGCGGGCGCAGTTCGACGGTGCCGTGCCCGTACGGGAGGCGCAGCGTGCGCCGGTACGCGCCGTCGCGCCACTCCTCCACACCGGGCACGGCCGTGGCGGCGAGGTGCCCGAAGAGGTTGTCGGGGCACAGCGGCGCCCGGAAGGGCAGCCGCAGCGCGAGCACCCCGGACGGGGACGGCCGCCGGCCGCGGGCGGCCCGGCCGCGCAGTTCGCTCGGGGAGAGGGCGAAGACCTCTCGTACGGTCTCGTTGAAGGTGCGGATGGAGGCGAAACCGGCGGCGAAGGCCACGTCGCTCATCGGCAGTTCGGTGGTCTCGATGAGCAGCCGCCCCGTCTGCGCCCGCTGCGCCCGGGCCAGCGCCTGCGGCCCCGCGCCGAGCTCGGCGAGCAGCTGCCGCTCGATCTGCCGCGTGGAGTACCCGAGCCTCGCCGCGAGCCCCGGCACCCCTTCCCGGTCCACGACGCCGTCCCCGATGAGCCGCATGGCCCGCGCCACCAGGTCCGCCCGCTCATTCCACTCCGGCGACCCCGGACTGGCATCCGGCCGACACCGCTTGCACGCCCGGAACCCGGCCTGCTGAGCGGCTGCCGCACTGGGATAGAAGGACATGTTCGCGACCTTCGGCGGCACCACCGGGCAGCTGGGCCGGCAGTAGATCCGAGTGGTCAGGACAGCGGTGAAGAACCAGCCGTCGAAGCGGGCGTCCTTGGACTGCACGGCCCGCACGCAGCGGTCGAAGTCGGTGTGCATACGCACCAGCATGCCGCCCGCCGGGGCCGCGGGCTCGCGGAAATCCGACATGGGGGTCGGGCATGAGCGGATGTGAGCGGATGCCGGGGCTCGGGCTCGAACGTCACCCGCGCACGTACTCCCCGAGAGGCACGGACTCGGCCACCGCGATCCGCTGATATTCGATGAACGGCGCGGGGTCGCCTTCGTAGACTTCACGGCCGATCTGCTTGCCGTCCGGCTCATAGTGCATGAGCACGACCGCAGAGCTGTCGAACATCCAGAAATCCTGGATGCCCGCCAATGGGTTTTCCCGGCCGGTCACATCAAGGATGCGAATATCCTCGCCGGCCAGAGCATGCGGCTCGTAGTACCGCGAGAACTCGAACCGCAAGTATTCGGAGAGCGGCCGGGTGAGGATGCGCACACGCCCATTCACCTTGCCCTCGGCACACTGCCGCTTGATCCGGTCGGTGTAGCTGGACGAGTAGGACCGGGGGTCGATTCGCTTACCGTCCTTGAATTCCTGGATCTCTTTCTCTTCCTGTGGCATGAGGTACCGCGGGAGCGTCTCAAGTCGCCAGGCTTCCGCTTGAAAGGTCTGGAACCTCAGCCGCCACTCCTCACCGTTCAGGAATGCGCACAATTCCAACTCCCGCCATTCCGTCGCCCTCGTCGTACAGCACAAGAAGCGCGCCCGCAGTGGTATTCCCGTCCGAGGTAGTCCCGTCCGACGTTGAGCCCGTTCACTCCGGCGCGTACCGGTCCCACCACTCGGGGAACGGCATCGCGTGGCTCATGGCCGTATCCCGGTATTCCAGCCACTTGGCGGCCTGGTCGCCCGTCATCACCTCAGCTCCTAGAAACTCCCCATCATCGCTGTACCGCATGGGTACGATGGAGCGCTCGTCGAATGCCCAGAAGTCCGGCACACCTTCCAGCGGGTTCTCCTGCTCGGTGGTGTCCAGGATGAAGAACTCCTCGCCGGCGGCTTGATTCCGCTGATACCCCCAGGCGAGTTCGAACCGCAGGTAGTCGCTCAGCGGGCGGCTGAGAATGTGCACGCGGTACATACGCTTCCCGGCCTGAACGGCGTCTTGTACGGTCGCCACCCACCCCGCCGTTTTATATTCTTCCGGCTGGGGCTCGCCAGCCAGGAACGCCTTATAGGCCGCTACGCCGCCGGATCTACTGTAGTCGTCGCGTGTTTCCAGCCGGAATGCTTCCCGCTGGAAATCATCGAAGAGTTTCCCGAATTCTTCAGGCGAGATATTCACGGGCGACCTTCCTCAGAAGCGCTGTGGGGGATACTCACGGCCGTCTCGTTGTCCGGCAGTTCCATGGTGGCCAGCGTTTCCGCGTCTTCCACCTTGAAGTCCTGGACCAGAATGTGCTCGGCGCCCTCGACGGTCCTTACGGTCGGGCATGGACCGTCGTCCCAGTCGCTCGCAACCTGCCTGAGCTTCAATGGCTGACCCCCTGTCAGTTGGTGTCCCATCCGATCCTTCCGGTCCGGTGACAAGGGGGTCAAGGGACCACAGTCGAGGGAACAGGAAACCGAATAGCGAACCCCTCACACGGCGCACCGCGCGGCCACGCACCTCACGTGCGGGGGGATTCCCCGGAATCCGGCGACCCGATGGGCCTCGGACTGCATCATGGGCCAGGTGACGGACTACGCCGAGATCCTCCTGGCCGATGACACCACCGTGCGCCTGGCGCTCGCGCCCGTCGGGGCTCCACCGGGCAGCGGCAGCGGCAGCGGCGGGGACGCCCGGCTCGGCGGGGTGACGCCCGTAGGGCGCGGCGCGCAGGCGGCTGCCGCGCTCGCCGTCGGCACGCTGCGCACCGTCCTGCGGCCGGTCGGGCTGCTGCTTCAGGAGGTGCACGACGCGGTGGGGGCCGCGGACGATCCGCCGCAGGAGTTGAGTGTGGAGTTCGGGGTACAGCTCGGGCAGGACCTCAAGCTGGGCATCGTCGGGGCCAACGGGCAGGCGAGTCTCACCATTTCCGCTACGTGGAAGATGCCCGAGCGGGCGGCGGGCGGCGAGCCGGGCTGACGCTCCCTCAGCCGGTCAGCGGCACTCCCCCGCTCTCCCTCCCCCGCAGCCGCCGCCACACCGCCCGCGCCGCGTGATGGCCCGACATGCCGTGCACGCCCGGTCCCGGCGGTGTCGCGGACGAGCAGATGAAGACGGAGGGGTGCGCGGTCTCGTACGGGACGCGCGTCAGCTTGGGGCGCAGGAGGAGTCGCAGGCCTTCCACGGAGCCGGTGGCGATGTCGCCGCCGACGTAATTGGCGTTGCGGGCGGCCAGTTGCGGGGGGCCCGCTGTGGCCCGGGCCAGTACCAGGTCGCGGAAGCCCGGTGCGAAGCGGTCGAGTTGGCGCTCGACGGCCTCCAGCGCGTCGCCCTCCCAGCCGTTGGGCACGTGCCCGTACGCCCAGAACGTGTGCTTGCCCTCCGGGGCGCGGGTCGGGTCGACGACGCTGGGCTGGGCGGTGATGAGGAACGGTACGGACGGGTCGCGGCCGTCGACGGCGGCGTGCAGGGCCGCGGAGATCTCGCCGTAGGTGGGGCCGATGTGCACCGTGCCCGCGCGGCGCGCCGCCTCGGCGGTCCAGGGCATGGGGCCGTCCAGCGCGTAGTCGACCTTGAACACGCTCGCGCCGTAGCGGTAGTCGCGGTAGGCGTTGCCGAGCCCGGCGATGCGGGCGAGGGCGGTCGGCGAGGTGTCGAAGACGTAGGCGCGGGCGGGCGGCAGGTCGTCGAGGCGTTTGACCTGGAAGCCGGTGTGGATCTGGCCTCCTTGTTCGCGCAGGTACGAGCCGAGCGCGTCGGAGATGGCCTGTGAGCCGCCGCGCGGGACCGGCCAGCCCGCCGAGTGCGCGGCGAGCGCGAAGACCAGCGCCATTCCGCCGGTCCCGATCGCGCCGAGCGGCGCGATGCCGTGCGCGGCGAGCCCGGCGAGCAGGCCGCGCGCCTTCTGGTCGCGGAACCGGCGTGCCAGCAGGGCCGCGGGCTGTGCCGCGACCGGGCCGAAGCGCGCGTAGGTGAGCGGATCGCGCGGCGGGCCGTCCCACTGGGTGCGCAGGAAGTCGACGGCGATGGCGTCCCACTTGCCGAGGAAGGGGGTGAGCAGCCGGCGGTACGCGCCCGCGTCGCGCGGTCCCAGCGACATCGCGGTCTCGCCCACCGAGTGGGAGAGCACCGCGGCGGTCCCGTCGGGGAAGGGGTGCGCCATCGGCAGGTCGGGGTGGAGCCAGGTCAGGCCGTGGCGGGCGAGCGGCATGGCGTTGAAGGCGGGCGACCCCGCGCCGAGCGGGTGCACGGCGGAACAGGGGTCGTGGCGGAAGCCGGGGAGGGTGAGTTCCTCGGTGCGCGCTCCGCCGCCGATGGTCTCCGCGGCCTCGAACACCGCGACGGCCAGGCCGCGCCGGGCGAGTTCGACGGCTGCGGTCAGTCCGTTGGGCCCGGCACCTACCACGACCGCGTCGAGCATGGATGGCACCGGATGGGCTCCCCTCGTCGTTGCGGCCGCTCTGAGGCCAGACAGCCTGAAGCGCCGGCACCGGCGTCGGCGTCAGGCGGCGGACGCCAGCAGCCCCAGGATAAGCCGAGCCGTCTCGGCGTCCCGCGCCGCGGCGAACGGCAGGGCGTTGCCCCCGGTGATCCGGAAGGGTTCGCCCGCGACCGTGGCGCTCGTGCCGCCCGCCTCGGCGACCAGCAGCAGCCCGGCCGCGTGGTCCCACGCGTTCTCCCAGGAGAAGGCGAGGCCGTCGAGGGAGCCCTGCGCCACGTGCAGGTATTCGAGGCCCGCGGAGCCGCAGGGCCGTGGCGCGACCCCGTGGACGGCGAGCGCGGCGAGCACCCGCTTCTGGTCGTCGTCGGTGAAGTCGTGGTGGGAGGTGGCCACTTCGAGGGTCTTGCCGGACTCGGGCGAGCCGGACCGGATCGGCTCGCCGTTGAGCACGGCCCCCTGCCCGCGCACCGCGACGGCCATCAGGTCCAGCGCGGGCCCGTAGGTGAAGGAGGCCAGCGGCTCGCCGCCCTGGGCGAGGGTGACGAGCGTCGAGAAGCCGGGGTCGCCGTGGACGAACAGCCGGGTGCCGTCGACCGGGTCGACGATCCAGACCGGGGCGTCGCCGCGCAGGGCGGCCAGCACGGACGGGTCGGCGTGCACGGCCTCCTCGCCGACCACGACGGAGCCGGGGAGCAGCTCCGTGAGCGAGGCGGTGAGGTGTTCCTCGGCGAGCCGGTCGGCGACCGTCACCAGGTCGTGCGGCCCGTTCTTCTCGACGATCTCGTGGGCGGCGAGCTGCCGGAATCTCGGCATGATCTCGGCCGCGGCTGCCTTGCGGATCGCCTCTTCGACATCGGACACCTCGAACTTTTTCAGCAGATCTTCGATCATGTGTCCATCGAACCACGCGTCACTGACAGTGGCGATGTACAGCAGGGTGACGTCAGTCGTACATGGGGTTAACGCCCGACCGCGTACCCCTGCATTCCGCGTGGGTTGGCCGCCGCCGACAGCACGCCCGTCTGCGGGTCGCGCGCCACCGCGCACAGCCGCCCCTCCGACCAGGGCTCCCCCACGCTCACCTCGTGCCCCCTGCGGCGCAGCTCCTCGATCACCTCCGCGCCGATCCGGGCCTCGACGGTCACGCTGCCGGGCAGCATCGCGCGCGGGTAGAAGGAGCCGGGGAAGCTGTCCTGGTGCCAGTTCGGCGCGTCGATCGCCCCTTGCAGGTCGAGCCCGCCCCGTACCCGCTCGCGCAGCGCCACCGCGAGGAAGAAGTGCACCGACCACTGGTCCTGCTGGTCCCCGCCGGGGGTGCCGAAGGCCAGCACCGGTACGCCGTCGCGCAGCGCGAGCGAGGGGGTGAGGGTCGTACGGGGGCGGCGGCCGGGCGTGAGCGAGTTCGGCAGCCCCTCGTCGAGCCAGGCCATCTGGAGGCGGGTGCCGAGCGGGAAGCCCAGCTCCGGGATGACGGGGTTGGACTGGAGCCAGCCGCCGCTCGGGGTCGCGGCCGCCATGTTGCCCCAGCGGTCGACGATGTCGAGGTGGCAGGTGTCGCCGCGGGTCGTGCCGTCCTTGGCCACGGTCGGCTCCCCCGCGCCCGTACCGGCGAGCCCGAGCGCGTCGAACCCCGCGCCGCCCGCCGCGACGGTGGTGGTGTGCTCGCTGAGCCGCGGCGTGCGGCCGTCGGGGCTGCCGGGGCGCAGTTCGTACGAGGCCCCCTCGCCGATCAGGGCACGGCGGCCGGCGTTGTAGCCGTCCGACAGGAGGGTGTCGAGCGGTACGTCCGCCGCGTCGCCGTACCAGGCCTCGCGGTCGGCCATCGCGAGCTTGCTGCCTTCGATGAGCGTGTGCACGTACTCGGGGGTGCCGTAGGCGAGGTCGTCGGGCAGCAGCGCGAGCTGCTGGAGGAAGACGGGCCCCTGCGACCACGGGCCGGCCTTGCAGAGCGTCCAGCCGTTCCAGTCGTACGTGACCGGGTCCTCGTACGTCGCCTCGTAGGCGGCGAGGTCGGCGGCGGTGAGCGTGCCGGTGTGGCGCTTCCCCGAGGTGTCCATGGTGGGCCGGGCGGCGGCGGCCACGAGCGCCTCGGCGACGAACCCCTCCCGCCACGCCTTCCGGGCCGCGTCGATCTGCGCGGCCCGGTCCGCGCCGGCGGCCGCTTCCGCCTCGGATATCAGCCGCCGCCAGGTCGCCGCGAGCGCCGGGTTCTTGAAGAGCCGCCCCGGGGCCGGGGGCTCGCCGCCGGGCAGATAGAGGGCGGCCGAGTCCGTCCACTCCGTCTCGAAGAGTTCGCGCACGCTCTCCACGGTCTCGCCGACCCGTTCGACGGGGGCGTGGCCGTCCTCGGCGTACCCGATGGCGTACTTCAGCACGTCGGCGAGGCGCTTGGTGCCGTGGTCGCGCAGCAGCGTCATCCACGCGTCGAACGCGCCCGGCACGGCCGCCGCCAGGGGGCCGGTGCCGGGGACGAGTTCGAGGCCGAGCCCCGTGTAGTGCTCGATGCTCGCCCCGGCGGGGGCGGGCCCCTGCCCGCACAGCACGCGTACCGGGCCGCCGGCGGGCGCGAGGATCATCGGCACCTCGCCCGCCGGCCCGCACAGGTGCGGCTCGACGACGTGCAGGACGAAGCCGGCCGCGACGGCCGCGTCAAAGGCGTTGCCGCCGTCCTCCAGGACCGCCATCGCGGACTGCGAGGCGAGCCAGTGCGTGGAGGACACCATTCCGAAGGTTCCTTGGAGGGTCGGCCGGGTCGTGAACATCGTCGGACTCCTCGGGCTGTGTCGCCGGGTGACGGCGGATGACGGTGGGCGGCGGTGGTACGGACGGCACTTTCGGCGGGTACAGGACGTACTGCCCGTGCGGTACGGGACGTACTGGCTGTACCCGCCAAGTGCCGCGCACTCTACGCCGGGAGGTCCTACAGCCAGGTGGCCACTCCCCCGTGGTGGGAGCAGGTGCCGCGGCGGTGCGCGGAGTAGGAGTAGCTGCCGTCATTGCAGATGGCGGTGGCACCGCTGTGGGAACCGCCAGTGCTCGAACCTCCGGTGCTCGAACCTCCGGTGCTCGAACCGCCGGAGGCGGAGTCGCTGCCGCCGGACGACGAGTCACCGGAAGACGAGCCGCCGGAAGCGGAACCGCCGCCCCCGCCCCCGTGGTGGACCGGAGGCTTCGGCGCGGGTGCGCTCGTCGGCGGCTCGGGGTCGGGCGTGGGCTCCTGGGTCGGCGAAGGCGTCGGCGTGGGAGTGGGAGTGGGCGTCGGAGTCGGGGTCGGGGTCGGCGTGGGTGTCGGCGACTCGCTGGGCGTGACCGATGCCGTCGCCGTGACCTCGGGAGACGCGCTCTTGTCCGTACCGCCGTCCGCCGAACCGTCGCAGCCGGCGACGCCGAGCCCGAAGGCCAGCACGGCCGCTGCGGACACCCACGCCCGCCCCGGTCTGCGCGCGGTGAAGGCGGTGAATATGTTGCTCACGATCAGGTCCCCCCTGACGCTCTGTTGCGCGGAGCGTCCGCGCATGGCTCCGCCGCCCGGTCGCGAACCGACGCCCGGCCGGCCGGGAGAGCGGTGTGGGGGGCGTGGGGGGAAAATTCGTGGGGTGCGCAGAGTGTACGACGAGATCGGACCGGGCCGCCCGCGGGGCCGCCTGATCACCGGCCCGCCCCGTTCCTCCGCGCAGGAGCAGACCGAGCCGGGCATGGAATGTCGGGTCGGGCGTCTTGGGTGATCCCTAGCGTGAGTCTCGGTCAAAGGACCGAGAAAGCCGAGAAGGCCGAGAAAGAAGGACCAGGAAAATGCTGGAGCGGCTGAACGAGGCCCTGGAGCACATCGAGGGTCATCTGGATCAGCAGATCGAGATGACCGAACTCGCGCGGATCGCCGTCACGTCGGAGTACCACTTCCGCCGGATGTTCTCCGCGCTGGCCGGCCTGCCGCTGTCGGAGTACATCCGCCGCCGCCGGCTCACCGTCGCGGGCGCCGATGTACTCGCGGGCCGGCACACGCTGCTCGATATCGCGGTGCGCTACGGCTACAGCTCGGGCGAGGCGTTCGCGCGAGCGTTCCGGGCCGTGCACGGCATCGGCCCGGGCGAGGCCCGCCGCACGGGTGCGGCACTGCGTTCCCAGCCCCGGATGTCCTTCCGCCTCATCATCGAAGGGAACAGCAGCATGGAATACCGGATCGTGGAGAAGGACGAATTCCAGGTGGTGGGGGCGAAGGCCCGCGTCCCCTTGGTGCACGCGGGGATGAATCCGGCGATCGTGGAGTTCGTCCGGGGCATCGCCCCCGAGACACTCCGGCGTCTGGAGGAGCTGAGCGACCAGGAGCCGCGCGGGATCGTCTCGGTGAGCGACGACCTCGCCGAAAACCGAGCGGAGGGCACGGAACTCGACTACTACCACGGGGTCGTGACCGGCGCGGACGCCCCGGCGGACTTCGCGGCGCTGACCGTGCCGGCGGGGACGTGGGCGGTCTTCGAGAGCTCCGGTGAGTTCCCGCTGACGCTCCAGCTCATATGGCGGGACGTCTTCACTCAGTGGTTCCCCTCCAACCCGTACCGGAGCCGCCCGGGGCCGGAGATCCTGCGCACCCGCCTCTCCCCCGACGCGGCGCGGGCCGACGCGGAGCTGTGGATTCCCGTGGAGCGCACCGGCGCCTGACCGGGCCGTGGGCCGGGGCCCGAAGGACGGGGGCCCGGCCCCGTACGTACGGGCATATGGGCATACGGGCATACGGGCATACGGGCATACGGAAATCTCGCACGCCGTACGGGACCGGGAGCCCGTACGGCGTGCGGCACCGGCCGCCACCATCCACAGCCGACCAGCCCCAGCCGGCCCACCCGACCTACAGCACGCATCGGGCATACCTCCCCTACCGCCCTCTTTCCGTGACATCACCGCGAACCGGAAACCCCAGTAACGTGGGCGGCGAATCGGCAGATGTTCGAGAGCCGGTCCCGGAAGAGGCGGAGGAATACGCGGTGCACGGTGAGTACAAGGTCCCCGGTGGAAAGCTCGTCGTCGTGGATCTGGAGGTCGAGGACGGGCTGCTGCGCCAGGTGCGGGTGGCCGGGGACTTCTTCCTCGAACCCGACGAGGCGCTGGCCGCCATCGACTCCGCGCTGGAGGGCGCGCCGGCCTCCATGGAGACGGCGGGGCTCGCCGCCCGGATCACCGCCGCCCTGCCCGAGTCGACCGTGATGTTCGGTCTGACGGCGGAGGGCGTGGCCATCGCCGTGCGCCGGGCTCTCGCGCATGCCACGGAGTGGAGCGACTACGACTGGCAGCTCATCCACGAGGCGCCGCAGTCGCCCGCCCTGCACATGGCGCTGGACCAGGTGATCACGGAGGAGGTGGCGGCCGGGCGGCGGCCGCCGACGCTGCGGGTCTGGGAGTGGGCCTCGCCGTCCGTGATCATCGGCAGCTTCCAGTCGCTGCGCAACGAGGTCGACCTCGACGGGGCGGCACGGCACGGCGTCGGCGTGGTGCGGCGGATCTCCGGCGGCGGAGCGATGTTCGTGGAGCCCCGGAGCACCATCACGTACTCCCTCTCCGTACCGGATTCGCTCGTGTCCGGCCTCTCCTTCGCCGACAGCTACGCCTACCTCGACGACTGGGTGCTCGCCGCCCTGGGCGACATGGGCATCAAGGCGTGGTATCAGCCCCTCAACGACATCGCGACGGAGGCCGGCAAGGTGGCGGGGGCCGCGCAGAAGCGGATGGTCGGTCCGAACGGCGGCGCGGGCGCGGTCCTGCACCACGTGACGATGTCCTACGACATCGACGCCGACAAGATGCTGGAGGTGCTGCGCATCGGCAAGGAGAAGCTCTCCGACAAGGGCACCAAGAGCGCCAAGAAGCGCGTCGACCCGCTGCGCCGGCAGACCGGGCTCCCCCGTGAGACCGTCATCGACAGGATGATCGACTCCTTCCGCAACCGCTACGGGCTGGCGGAGGGGAAGGTGAGCGACGCCGAACTGACGCGGGCTCAGGAGCTGGCGCGCACGAAGTTCGGCACCGAGGAGTGGACGGCGCGCGTGCCGTAACAGGCCGTGGAATCACGCCCCTTCGTCGGCGAGCGAGGGGGCGGCGGTGCGGGACGGGCTGATCGCCGCGCCGGAATATCCGGTGCGCACGCTGCCGCGGCCTGTTAGCGTGCCCGGCATGAAGCGCGCTGCGATAAGCATGACGACGACGGAGAGTGTCCTGGCGCGCTGACAGATGTTCTGAGTCCGAAGCCCCGGGGCGAGTACCCCGGGGCTTCGTCTTGCGGTCACTCGCCCGGCCAACGCGAGGAGACCCCCATGCACGACCACCGCCGGCTCGGCCGCGAACTCGGCCTGTTCGACACCGACCCGCTCATCGGCGCGGGACTTCCGTACTGGCTGCCCGATGGCGCGACCGTCCGGCACGCCTTGGAGGAGTACATCCGTTCCGCCGAGCGGCGCGCTGGGTACCGACACGTCTACTCGCCGGTGCTCGGCAAGCGGGAGCTGTACGAGATCTCCGGGCACTGGGAACACTACAGCAACGACATGTTCCCGCCCATGGAGCTGGGCGGTGAGCAGGTCGTCCTGCGGCCGAGCCTGTGCCCGCACCACGCGGTCATCTACCGCTCACGGGCGCACAGTTACCGCGAACTTCCGCTGCGCATGGCCGAACTCGGCGGCATGTACCGCTCGGAACTCTCCGGCGTCCTCGGCGGGCTCACCCGGGTCCGCGCCATCCAGCTCAACGACGCCCATATCTTCTGCACCCTGGACCAGGTCGCCGAGGAGGCGCGGAGCGCGCTGGAGATGATCCGCCGCGCGTACGAGGCGCTCGGCATCGCCCCGGCCCGCTACCGCCTCTCCCTCCCCGGCCCCGGCGGCAAGTACGCATCCGCGCCCGAGAATTGGGAACGGTCCACCGCCCTGCTGACCGAGGTGCTCGACCGCTCGGGGCTCCCCTACGAGGCGGCCGAGGGGGAAGCCGCGTTCTACGGGCCCAAGATCGACGTCCAGGTCGCCGACGGCGCGGGCCGGGAGTCCACCCTGTCCACCGTCCAGGTCGACTTCCACCAGCCCGAACGGTTCGGCCTGCACTACATCGGGGCGGACGGCGCGAAACACCGGCCGGTCATGATCCACCGCAGCATCATCGGCAGCGTGGAGCGGGCCGTCGCCCACCTCATCGAGGAGCACGGCGGCGCCTTCCCCGCCTGGCTCGCCCCCACCCAGGTGGCGATCCTCCCGGTCTCCGACGCGGAGCTGCCGAACGCCGATGCCGTCGCCCGGCGCTGCGCCGAACTGGGGCTGCGCGCCGAAGTTCGCGGCCCGGAGGGCGGCACCCTCGGCGCCCGTATCCGGGAGGCGCGCCTCGTCCCCTATCAGGCCGTCATCGGCGCCAAGGAGGCCGCCGACGACCGGATCGCGCTGCGGCTGCGAGACGGACGACGGCTGGAGCCGCTGCCGAGCGGGGACGTTCTCGCCCGGCTCGGCGCAGTCGTCGAGGCGCGGAGCACCGAGGTGTGGGACCGGGCCGCCGCATAGCGCGGCCCGGACCGGACCGTCGCCTGCCCGCCGGGGCGGGCGGGCAGGCGGGCAGGCGGGCAGGCGGGCGGGCGGGCGAACGGGATCGCAGGCTCCGCGCGCTGGTGCGCGCACACCCGCTCGCGGGAGATCTGCCGGGCCCGGCCCGGCCCGGCCCGGCCCGGCCACGGAGTGAATCACTCGAAGCGGCCTTCCCGGCACCGGCGTTCGTGATAATGATCAACTGGATGATGGCCAGTCAGTTCCATCGACGCTGAAGGAGTCGGAATATGGCGGTGCTCACGCTGTTGTCGAAGGCCGCGGCCCCTGGGACGGAGCGCCTCACCGGCGTCGGACCGGTGGTCGAACGTGCCTTGGGGCTGCCCGAGGGGAGCTGCGGCGTGACCTGGCGGCAGTGGGTCACCGATGCCGAGGGCGGGCCCGGCCCCGCCGTGAACGTCGCCTGCCTGCTGACGGTCGACGAGGCGGACTTCCCGGATGCCGACCGCCAGGCACGTCTCCCCAAGCTGCTGGGCGAGGAGTTGGGGCGAGCGCTCGGAGTGGAGGGGATCGATATTCAACTGGCCCTAGAACCACAGGTGTTGGAACCTTCACTCGTCGTCTCGCGCCCCATCGCCACGGTCGTCGGGGGCCGGGACGAGGTACGCGACGACGACTGGGCGAAGGTTTCCTCGGTGATCCGCCTGGACGCCGGACAGTTCCCGGCGGAGGCGCTGGCCGGGATCGCGGCCTTCTCCCATCTGGAGGTCGTCTTCCACTTCGACCGGGTGCCGGTCGAGAAGATCGAGAAGAGCGCCCGCCATCCGCGCGGGAACAAAGAGTGGCCGCTGGTGGGCATCTTCGCGCAGCGCGGCAAGAACCGCCCCAACCGGATCGGCGTCTCGCGCTGCCGGCTGGTCGGGGTGGACGGGTACGAGCTGCGCGTGGAGGGGCTCGACGCCGTCGACGGAACCCCCGTACTGGACATCAAGCCGTACATGGCGGAGTACGGGCCGCGTGGCGCCGCTCAGCAGCCGCAGTGGGCGACGGAGCTCATGCGGAACTACTACTGACCTGCTGCTGAGCTACTGCTGAGCTACTGCTGAGCTACTGCTGAGCGGCGGCAGGGCCTGGCGTCAGGTCGCGTCCGCCCCCTCCGCCGGACGCCCCTTCTCCGGGTTCCCCTTCGCCAGACGCCCCTTCGCCCGATGCCTCGTAGCCAGGCGCCTCCTCATCAGGTGCCCCTCCGCCCGACGGCCCTCCTCCCGACGCCCCTCCACCGAGCGTTCATACGCTGAGCGCCCGTTCGCCGTCGGTCCCAGCAGGCCGATCTCCAGGGCGATGACCGTCATCACGGCCGCCACCGCGGCGAAGAGTCTCGCCGCGCCGAACGCGTGCAGGACCGGCACCAGGGCGAAGGGCATGGCGGCGGTCGAGACGCGCGACATCGCGTACGTCCAGCTGGTCGCGGTGGCGCGCAGCTCGGTGGGGAAGATCTCGGCCTGATAGACGTGGTAGGCGTTGGAGAAGACGTTGCTGACCGCCGTGTATCCCACCCCCGCGACGACGATGGCGATCTCGTCCGTGGCCTGCCCGAAGGCGACGCCGAACGCGGCCATGGCCAAGGCGGCAGCGACGATCAGGTGCTTCCGCTCGAAGCGCTCGATCACGGGCAGGGAGATCAGCGAGCCAAGCGGGTATCCGAAGTAGGTCAGCGCGCTGAACAGCAGCGAGTGGACGATGGAGAACCCTTTGGCGTCGAGGACCAGCGGGGCCATGGTGCCGAACCCGTAGAAGCCCACGCTCTGCAGGAGGTGGAAGACGGCCATCATCGCCGCCCGGCGCCGGTAGACGAGAGGCATCCGGCGTGAGGTTCTCGCGCGAACAGCCTTTACAGACAGGCGAGCTGATGGGCCAACAGCTACCGAGACCGGCTTGGCGGAGGCATACGGGGTGCCCGCCTCCAGATCCGCCACGATCCGTTCGGCCTCGGCGGTACGGCCCACCGAGTCGAGCCACCGGGGCGACTCCACCAGGCGGCGGTAGCGCAGCAGCGCGGCGACGCCGCCGAGCGTGCCGATGAGGAACAGCCAGCGCCACCCGGCCACGCCCAGGGGGCTCAGGCGCACCAGCCAGTGCGCGAGCAAACCGACCGTCGGTACGCCGAAGAACGCGATGGTGTACGCCCAGGCGGTGTAGCGGCCCCGTACGCGCGCGGGCAGCAGGTCGCTCAAATAGGCGTCGGCAAGCGGCAGTTGCGGGCCGATTCCGATACCGGCGAGGAAGCGTGCGGCGATGAGCATCGGGGCGTTGGCGCTCAGTGCGCCCACGGCGGAGAAGAGTGTGTAGAGCGCCACCGAGGCGATGAGGAACCGCCGTCGTCCGTACCGGTCGGCCAGTCGTCCCATGGTCACGACGCCGAGGAACATGCCGACGAAGGCGGAGGCGAGCACGGCCGAGGTAGCGGTGGCGCCCAGCTCGAACCGGTCGGACAGGACCGGGCCCAGCACGCCCGACATGAAGATCTCGTACATGTCGAAGAAGAGACCCATCCCGATGGTGATCACCAGCGAGCGGTGCCGCCGGGTGACGGGGAGTCGGTCCAGGCGGGCCGCCACATCGGCGGACAGGCCCGGAGGGGCGGATTCCTGAGCCATGGCGCGCTCCTTCGCGGTGGGCGGCAGGGGGCGCGGGGCGCGGCCCCCGGTACCGAATGTCCAAATCCTGGGATTTTTCATCTTGCAGATTGGTCATTGGATGTATGTACTGTGCCTCGGCGCCGTACCGGAACCCGTGTCACGCCGGCACCTCGCCGACTCATCGAACAAAGGCGTTGGAGGAGTGGACATGAAGGCCTTGGACCGGGCCGTCGCTGTGCTGGCAGCCGTAGCCGAGGGGGAGCGCCATGCGTCCGGTATCGCCGCGGCCACTGGGGTGCCGCGTTCGACAGCGCACCGCTTACTGCGCTCGCTGAGAGCGCACAGACTGGTCGACGAGGTCGAGGAGCTGGGGCTCGTCGTCGGCTCGCGGGTGCACCAGCTCGGGGCCATCGCGCACGGCGGGGCCCTCGCGCGGGTCGCGCCCGGAGTCGTCGAACTGCTCTGCGAGAGCACCAGGTTGAGCGTTCAGATCTATCAGCGCCGCGGCGACAGCGTCGAGTGCCTGGCCGCGGCCAGCCCGCTGGACGGGCTGCGGGACGTGGTGGAGACCGGGGCGGTCGCCCCGCTCTGCGGGGACGCGACCAGTCAGATCCTGACGGCCTGGGACGACCGGCTGGATTCGGCGAGCGGGCTGGGAGAGACGTTGCGGCAGGTACGGAGCCGGGGCTGGGCCCTGACCGAGGCGGCGGACTCGCGCACCGTACTGTCGGTACCGGTCCGCGCGACCTCGCACAGGGTGGTCGCCGCGCTGAGCCTGTCGGGGCCGGCGAGGCTGCGCAAGGATGCGGCCCGGCTGCGGACGGAGCTGCGGAAGGCCGCCAAGTCACTGGAGGACGAAGTGCGGGGCACCTGGCCGGGGTGACGGCACGTCAGCCGGACTCCGGGGCTCGGTGCCACCGCAGGACGAAGAGCGCCGCGATCACCAGGGTCGCGGCGACGACCCGGTACCCGGTGCCCGCCGCGTCGCTGAAGGCGGTGACCGCCCGCGCGTGCTCCCCGGCCCCGAGCCGGGCGGCCGCGGCCAGGATGCCGGAGGCCGAGTGGTGCCCGGCGCCCGTCGCGGGGTCCGCGGCGGCGGCGAACCGGCTGGTGGTGACGGTGCCGATGACGGCCACTCCCAGGGCGCTGCCGATCTCGCGCGCGGCGCTGTTCAGCCCCGACCCGAGGCCCGCGCGATGCGACGGCACGGCGCCCATGATCCCCATGGTCAGCGGCGGTAGCGTGAGGCCCATGCCGCCCCCCGCGGCCACCAGGTAGACCGCGTACAGCGCGTACGGGGTCCCGGCGTCGGACCATGAGACGCACAGCAGGGACGCCGCGATGAGCAGCATCCCGACGGCCATCACCGGGCGCGCGCCGAACCGGGCGGTCAGCCGCGAGGCGCGCCGGGAGACCAGCATCATGCACACCGCCAGCGGCAGGAACGCCACGCCGGCGGTGAGCGGGCTCATGCCCTTGACGTACTGCAGGTACTGGGCGTTGGTGAAGAAGAGCGCGAACATCGCGAAGAACGCGGCCGTCACGCCGAGCGCGCCGGCCCGCAGCCGCGGTGTGCGGAACAACTGGGGTTCGAGCATGGGCTGTCGGCTGCGCGCCTGCTGGAGGGCGAAGCCGGTGAGGACGAGCAGCCCCAGGACGAACGCGCTCACGATGGGGGCCGACGACCAGCCGGTGGCCGGGCCCTCGATGATGCCGTACAGCAGGGCCACGAAGCCGAGGACCAGGAGTCCGGTGCCGGCCGGGTCCAGCGGGGTGTCGTTGCGCGGGGCGGCGGGGGCGAACCGGACGGCGTACATGACGGCCGCCGTCACCGGGACCATGGCGGCGAACAGGCCCTGCCAGGGCAGGAATTGGAGCAGTCCGCCGCCGACGAGATAGCCGACGACGCCGCCGATGCCGGACGCCCCGGTCCAGGTGGCGATGGCCTGGGGGCGCTCCGCGGGCGGGAAGGCGATCAGGGCCAGCGACAGCGTGGCGGGCATGACGAGGGCCGCGCCCGCTCCGGTGATGATGCGTCCGGCGAGCAGCACCGGGATGCCGTTCGCCAGGGCGCAGATCAGGCAGCCGACGGCGAAGACGCCGAGTCCCCACAGCAGCGCGCGCTTGCGGCCCCAGCGGTCGCCGACGACGCCGGCGGGGATGAGCAGGCAGGCGAAGACGATGACGTACGCGTCGACGAACCACAGCAGTTGGGTGGGCGAGGGGTGAAGGTCGCTGTCGGCGAGCTTCGGTACGGCCAGGTTGACCGCCGAGACCATCGCCACCACGAGGATCACCGCGGCGCACATGGTGGTGAGTACGAGTCCGCGGCGGGGATGGCCGGTCGCCTCGACCGACGGGGGTGCGGCTGGAGTCTGCATGAAGGGCTGCCTCGCGTGAGTGAAGTGTCAGGGCGAGGCGGACCGTTGCGGCTTGGGGACAGGGCGCGATCTTAGTCGACCGCGCGTCGTGCGTGGGGCCTTTGTCCGCGATCCGGTCGTCCGCCGTCCGCGATGCCGCACCGTGCGGCACCGTGCGGCACCGTGCGGCACCGTGCGGCACCGTGCGGCACCGTGCGGCAAACGGAACGTCGGAGCGGGCGAACATCTCCCGAACGGACCTTCGGGATTTCGGGAATCCCTCCCACATGTCTCAATAATTGAGATGTATTCATCCACGATGTAGACCTACGTAACACCTAACGCTTAATCTCTCGTTCCGGCGGACCCCGACGGCTTGGGGGAAGGCCATCTTCCGCACGTGCCCGCAGGACTACGGGCATGTGCTCGTTCCGGGCGACGCGAGCAGTCTTCACCGGCCGCCGAGTGGTGCCCTTCAAGTGCCAAGTGACCGAACGGGGAGGGATCTTGTCGGCCAGTGCCACGATGGCGGAGGCGGACGTCGGCGACTGTCGCAGCTCCGGTTGGCGTCCGGCGCCCCTGCCGCGCCCACCGGGAGGACGGACCGCAGGACCGCTTCCCGCGAGCGCATTGCAGGAGCAGTACTCCACTCTCACGACGCGACTCGCATCCACTCTGAACGATTCTGCCGCTCGCTGGCGAATTTTGTGCGACATAGCGCAAATCCGATCCGTTCTGAAAGCCGGCGGAGTGCGTCCCTGGGAATTCGGCGTCCGAGCCGGGAGCGGTAACGCCGTCGCCCGCCGGATGTCCGGCCTCCTGCTGGACGTCGTACGGCACACCGGAAGCCCCCGGCTGGCCGCACTGGTCCCCGGCACCGCGCCGTCGGCCATCCGCCTGCGGCCGCTGCTGGAGGAACTCCGCGCGGCGAACCAAGCCCCGTGCGTCGGCGCGTACTTGCACGGCTCCGTCGACGCCGGGTACCGGGCGGTCCAGGAGGAAGTGCTCACCCAGGAGCTCGACGCCATGGCCCGCCTGGCGGGACCGCCGGCCGGCGGCGTGCGGCTCGTCCTCGCGGAACTGGCCCTGCTGCGCGCCCGGCAGACCGCACTGGCCTGCTGGTTACGGTTCGGCGAGCTCCTCCGGTCGCTGCTGCCCAAGCGCCCCGGCGTCGTCAGCATCGGCGCGGGCCTCGGCGAGTTCGAGGGCACCCTGGTGCGGGAGACCGCCGCGCGGGCGCTGTGCGTCGACATCGACATCGACATCGACACCGCGCCGAGCCGCCGCCCGCACGGACTGCGCCAGCGGCGGATCACCCCGCTGGAGGCCTACCGGCCGCTGGGCGACGACCTCGACCTGCTGATACTCAAGGACGCACTGCACCACATGCGGCAGCCGCAGTGGCTGCTGTGGTCGGCCGTCCGCGCGCTGCGCACGGGCGGGGTCGCCCTCGTCATGGAACCCACCGTCGAGGCGGCGGACCGGCCGGGGCTCAGCGCCCTGCGCGAGCTGGACTCGACCCCGTACAAGAACAGCATCGTCCCGGCCGGGCTGTGGGAGCGCTGGTACGGCCACGCGGGCCTGACCGTGCTCAAAAGGCTGGACTACCCGCCGGGGGTCATCGACAACAACGACTCGTTCCCGCGGACGGTCTGGCTTCTCGGCCGGTCCCGCGGACCCGGCCGAAGTGCGTGAACAGCCTCGACAGCGACGAGCGGAGGACACAGCATGATCGAGTTGAGGGAACCCCTCCACCACCTGGTACGGCAGCCCGTCGAGTTCACTCAGGGCAAGAACTTCCCGCAGCGCATCCACATCTACGACGAGACACTCCGTGACGGCGAGCAGATGCCGGGCGTCGCCTTCAGCCCCGACCAGAAGCTCGAACTCGCCGGACTGCTCAGCGACATGGGCGTGGACGTCCTCATGGCCGCCTTCCCCGCGTCGAGCGAGTCCGACCGCGAGGCCCTGCGCCGCATCCTGGCGGCCCGGCACAGCGGGCGGCTCCGCGCCGACCTGGAGATCATGACGATCGCGCGGGCCTCCCGGCACGACATCTCCGTCGCGGCGGAGACGGCCCGCCAGGCGGGCGCGGACCTCGGCTCGGTGGGCGTGCTGGTCCTCTCCACCGCCTCCGACCTGCACCTGAAGTACAAGCTGGGGCGCACCCTGCTGAAGTACAAGGGCGCACCCGAGGACGACTGGCTCAGCCGGCCCGTCGAATGGTACCGGCGGGCGAACCTCGACCTCATCGCCGACCACCTGGCCTACGCCGCCCAACTCGGCTTCGGCACCGTGGAGTTCGCCAGCGAGGACGCCAGCCGCGCCAGCACGGACTACCTCCTCGAATGGGCCAGGGCCTGCCGCGACGCCGGCGGCACCCGGCTGTGTTTCTCCGACACCTGCGGCGTGTTCACCCCAGAGGCCGTGGACGCGTACATCCCGCCGCTGGTGCGGGCGCTCCCCGGCTTCCCCGTCACCGCGCACTTCCACAACGACTTCGGGCTGGGCGCGATCAACACCGTACGGGCGCTGGGGCACGGCGCGACCCACGCCAGCATTTCCGCCTGCGGCATCGGGGAACGCGCCGGCAACACCTCCATCCACCAGGTCGTCATGGTGCTGCGGGACCTCTACGGCGTCGAGCTGCCGGGCTTCGCCTACGACCGGCTGTGGGATCTGCGGCGGGCGGTCGAGCGGTTCTCCGGAATTCCCATCCAGCCACACGAGCCGATCATCGGCCACAACGTCTTCGCGCACGAATCGGGAATGCACACCGCGGGCATCGCCATTCACCCCGCGATCTACCAGACCATCGATCAGGACGTGGTCGGCGGCGAGCACCGCTTCGTCCTCGGAAAGCACAGCGGAAAGGCGGGCGTCCTGCACGCCCTGGACGAACACGGGCTCTCGGCGGATATGCCCGCCGACGTCCTGGACAAGGTGGCCGACGCGGTGCTCGACGAGGTGAAGTCCCGGCGCGAGCGCCGTGCGTCGGAAGCCGACTTCGCGGCCTATCGGGAGGCGTATTACGCGCATCTGGCCGGCCTCGGTGTGCCGGAAGAGGAACTGCTGCAGATCTTCCGCGACGTAACGGTCGCGGCATCACAAGAGAGCAAGTGAGAGCATGGGCAAAATCTGGAAGTTCGGCGACGATGTGGACACCGATCAGATCATCGCGACGCGGTATCTGCTGCTGCCGGGCGTCGACGACATGAAGGACCACACCTTCGAGGGGCTGCGCCCCGAGTTCGCGGGGGGATTCACGCCCGGCGACATCATCGTGGCCGGCAAGAACTTCGGCTGCGGTTCCTCCCGCGAGCAGGCCCCCCGGGTCATCAAGGCGCTGGGCGCGGCGGCGGTCATCGCCCCCACCTTCGCGCGGATCTTCTACCGGAACTCGATCAACATCGGCCTGCCGGTGGTGATGTCCGCCGAGGCGTCCGCCGCCGCGGTCGAGGGCGAGGCGATCGAGGTGGACCTGGAGAAGGGCACGATCACCACCGCCGGGGCCGAATTCGCGTTCCCCCGCTACCCGGACCACGTGCTCGACATCGTGCGCGCGGGCGGGCTCATCGAGCACCTGCTCGCCACGACGTAGCGCGCAGCACAGCGCCTCCGTCCTCCCCCGACTTCCCCACATGAGCACTATGCGAAAGGTCCGAATCGCCTTGGGCATGACCATCACCGAGAAGCTCCTCGCCCGCGCCGCGGGAGTTCCGCAGGCGCGGCCAGGAGAGATCCTCACGGTCGATGTGTCGTGGTGCATGACGAACGACGCCACCACGCACATCAGCATCGACATGTTCAACGCCCGCCTCAAGGAGCGCGGTATCCACGCGCCCGAGCGGACCGTGTTCGTGATCGACCACAACGTGCCGTCGGAGAGCCCGACCACCACGGCCACCCAGAACAAGATGCGGGCGTTCGCCCGCGAGCACGGCATCCCGCTCCACGACGGCGAGGGCGTCTGCCACCAGCTGATCCTGGAGGAGTACGCCAAACCCGGCGACGTGGTCTTCGGCGCGGACTCGCACACCCTGACCGCCGGGGCCGTCGGAGCGTTCGCCGCCGGGGTCGGCTCCACCGACTTCGTCGCCGCGATGGTCACCGGGCAGACCTGGGTCATGGTGCCGCCCACCATCCGCATCGACGTCGAAGGCGCCCTGCCCGAAGGCGTGTTCGCCAAGGACGTCGTGCTGCACATGATCGGCGACCTCGGGGCGGACGGCGCGACCTACAAGGCCATCGAGTGGGGCGGACCCGGCGTCCAGGCGCTCAACACCGAGCAGCGGGCCACCCTCGTCAATATGGGCGTCGAGGCCGGCGCCAAGTCCTCCGTCGTGGAGCCCGACGAGGAGACCCTCCGCTACCTGCGGGAGAAGCGCGGCAGCGACGCGGACACCGGGGAGCTGTTCGCCTCCGACCCCGACTGCGTCTACGAGCGCCGGCTCACCTACGACCTGTCCACGCTGGAACCGGTCGTCGCCTATCCGCACAACGTCGACAACATCGCCCCCGTCACCGCCTACGAAGGCACGGCGGTCACCACCGGGTTCCTCGGCTCGTGCAACAGCGGCCGGATCGAGGACCTGCGGATCGCGGCGGGGGTGCTGCGCGGGCGCAAGGTGCTGCCCGAGGTCAAGCTCATCGTCGCGCCGGCGTCGAAGAGCGTCTACATGCAGGCTCTCAAGGAGGGCCTCATGGACGTCTTCCTCGAAAGCGGCGCGATGGTCGTCAACTCGAACTGCTCCGTCTGCTTCGGCAACCAGGGCGCCATCGGCGAAGGCGATGTGCTGATCTCCACCGGCACCCGCAACTTCCCCGGCCGGTCCGGCAGCCAGAAGGGCGAGATCTTCCTGGCCTCGCCCGCCACGGTCGCCGCCACCTGCGTCGGGGGCTACATCACCGACCCCCGGGAGTTCGTCTGATGAGCGGCGCGGACGCCTCGCGGGTCATCCGCCTCGGCGACAACATCGACACCGACATCGTCATCCCCACCCAGTACATGACCCTGCCGAGCGTCCGGGACATGGCCCGGTACGCCTTCTCCCCGATCTGGCCGGACTTCGCCGATTTCGTACGGCCGGGGGACGTCATCGTCGCGGGCCGCAACTTCGGCAGCGGCTCGTCGCGGGAGCAGGCGCCGGAGATCATCAAGGAGCTGGGAATCCGCTGCGTGATCGCGGTCAGCTTCTCCCGGCTCTTCTACCGCAACGCCCTCAACAACGGCCTGCTGGTCATCGAGTCGTCGGACCTGCCACCGCTGGTCGACACCGGATCGAGGGTCGGCGTCGACCTGGAGCGGTGCGTGTTCGAGGTCGCCGACGAGCAGGAGGGATCTCCTCGGCGCGAGGTTCCCTTCGGGAGCATCCCGCACGAGCTCATGAACATGGTGGCCGAGGGCGGCCTCGTCGCCTACTGGAGCCGTGTCAACGCCGAGGCTTCCGGCACCGCCTCCTGACCCCACCGCGCGCAGTGCTGACTGCAACGGTGCGGCGTTGCCGGAGAAACCCCATTGGAACCGACCGGAACCATGGAGGAACTAGCAGTGCAAACGGCCAATCTCTTCAACGACCACACGTTCTCGAAGAAGGACGTCCTTCTTCTGCACGGGATCGACAACTACAACCGCGACGATCTCGACCTCCTCAAGGAGGTGCGCGAGAGCGGAAATCCCGACGCCATCCTGTCCATATGCGTCAGCACCACCTCGGCGTGCAACATTCGCTGTTGGTACTGCTACGCACTCGGCAACAAGAAGCGCAACCCGGGTCAGTTGACCGTCGACGAGTACCGCGACCTCATCGACCAGGCAGTCGACCTCGGCGCCCGCACCATGATCGTCTGCGGTGACGGTGAGCCCACGTACGACCCGGCGCTCACCGACATCGTCAAGCACGCCGTCTCCCGCGAGCTCATGCCGGTCATCGTCACCAACGGCACGATCATGGGCAACGACCGGGTCTCCAAGCACCTGCACGGGCTCGACGGCCGGGAGCTGACCCAGTTCCTCAGCGACTCCGGCGCCTCCCTGCTCGTCAAGCTGGAAACCCTGGACCCCAAGCTGTACGAGAGCATCGTGAACGTACGGGGCGCGTGGGAGAAGTTCGAGGCGGGCGTCGACCGGATGATGGAGGCCGGCTTCGGCGACACCTGGGAGCAGCCGGACGGCACCTACACCCGGATGTCCTTCACCGGCATCGCCACCAAGGAGAACGTCGACAGCGTTCCGGCGATGAAGCAGTGGGCTCGGGACCACAACGCCCAGTTCATCTGCAAGGTGCCGTCGCCGATCGGCGGCGCCCTCGATCAGGCGGCCACCAAGCTGTTCCCGCCGGCCGAGGTCGAGTCGGTCCGCACCCTGATCGACAGCTACACCGACAAGCGGGAGACGCTCACCCCCATCGTGCTCGACGGGGACAAGTGCATGACCTGCCTGGCCTGGCACCTCGGTCCGGTGATCACGGAGGAGGGCTACTACGTCGAGTGCTACACCTCGACCGAGGCCACGTTCGGCAACGTGCGTGAGAAGTCCCTCTCCCAGCTCCTGAAGGAGAAGGTCAAGGGCACGGACTGGGACAACCCGTGCCCGATCAAGGACCGCCTGTATGTGCAGCTGACGCAGAAGATGCAGGAGCAGCAGAAGGCGGAGGAAGTGATCTGCACCGGCTGACCGGACGTGCGGGCGCCGGGGCGTGCTCCGGCGCCCGCACTCCCCCGGGCCCGCCCTCCCCCGGGCCCGTTCACCAGGTCCGTCCGCCGGGTCCGTTCCCGGGTCCGTGCCGGAACCGCCTGCCGGGTCCGTCCGCCGGGACCGTCCGCCGCACAGAGAGTTTCCAAGGGCTTATGAATTCAGCACAGGGACTGTTATCACCGCACGACCGCCCGACGGCCGCCTGGTCCACGGTGGCCGGCCGGCTCGGCGAGTCGACCATGGGCGACGTCCTGCGCTGGGGCGCGGGCGGTTCCGTCAACTTCGCCGGCGGGTTCCCGGACGAACGGCTGTTCCCGATGTGGCACGTACAGGACGCGCTGGACGACGTCCTGGCGCGGCACGGCTCGCAGGCCCTCCAGTACGGCTCCGCGCAGGGGGCCGAGTGGGTGCGCGAGGCCGTAGCCGGCCACCTGGAGCGGCGCGGCGTGCTCACCTCGCCGCGGACCATGCTGCTGACCAGCGGCGCCCAGCAGGCGATCGACCTCGTGACCCGGCTGTACGTGGACCCGGGCGACGTCGTCGTCACCACGTCGCCCACCTACTTCGCGGCCCTCGAACTCTTCGAGGCGGCGGGCGCCGAGATCGTGACGGTCCCGCTCGACGAACGGGGCCTGGACCTCGACCGGCTGGACGCCGCGCTCGGCGACCCCCGGGCCAAGGTCTGCTACCTCATCACCGACCACCAGAACCCGACCGGCATCAGCCTGCCGGCCGAGCAGCGCCCGCTCATCGCCGACCTGATGCGGCGCCACGCGTGCCATCTCATCGAGGACGACGTCTTCGGGGACATCGCCTTCGAACCGCCCGCGCCCCCGATCCAGCGGTGGGCGCCCGACCGGGTCTCGTACGTGACCAGCTTCTCCAAGGGGCTCTCCCCCGGCCTGCGCACCGGCGTGCTCGCCGCGCCCGCCGACGTGATCGGCAAGGCGCTGGCGCTGCGGGAGAACACGGACGTATGCCCCAACACGCTGGCCCACGCCGTGGCGGGTGAGCTGCTGCGCAGCGGCGCGTACCACCGGCTGCTGCCCCGGCTCTGCGCCCGGTACCGCACCCGCCGGGACGCCCTGCTCGCCTCGCTGGAGCGCCATCTGGCCGGCCGGGCGCACTGGACGACGGCCCGGGGCGGCTTCTTCACCTGGGTCACCCTCGACACGGCGACCGACGCGGAGGAGCTGCTGAAGGCCGCGGCCCGCTCGGGCGTCGTCTTCCTGCCGGGCTCCCGCTTCCGCCGGGGCGGGGAGCCGGAAGGCGTGCAGCCGGAGGGCGGGAAACCGGACGGCGGGAAACGGGCCGAGCTGCGGCTGAGCTGCGCGCGCCTGGAACCCACGGAGATCGAAGAAGGAATCGGCCGGCTCGCCGGACTGGTGTAGGCAGACGCGCGATCGTGCGCGCGGAAAGTGAGAGAGAAACAGTGCCCGCAACCCTTTACGAGAAGATCCTTGCACAGAAGGTCGGGCGCCCCGTAACGGTGGGCGAGATCGTCGAGATCGATGTCGACCGTGCGATGATCCACGATTTCTTCACGCCATTCGTGATCCGCAAATTCCGGGAGATGGGGTTCACCCGGCTCAAGAACCCCGACTCGGTGGTCATCATCTACGACCACCTCGTCCCCACCAGCTTTCCCGAGGACTCCGCCTATCACCGGGTGACCGAGGAGTTCATCAAGGAACAGGGCATCGCCAACGTGCACCGGTCCGACGGCATCAGCCACCAGATCATGTGCGAGCAGGGGTACATCACCCCGGGCGACGTGTCGGTGGGCACCGACTCGCATACGGTGATGTACGGCGGCCTCGGAGCCGTGGCCACGGGCGTCGGCTACACCGAGATGGCCGCGGTGCTCGGCACGGGGCGCACCTGGCTGAAGGTGGTCCCCACGATCCGGGTGAACGTCGAGGGCGACCTGGGCCCCGGGGTGTACTCCAAGGACATCATCCTGCGGGTCATCGCCGACATCGGCGGCGACGGGGCGACCTACAAGGCGCTGGAGTTCGGCGGCGGCACGATCGACGCCATGACCATGGACAGCCGGCTGACGCTGTCCAACATGAGCGTCGAGGCCGGCGCGAAGACGGGGCTGATCGCGGCGGACGACACCACCCTCGCGTACGTCTCCCGGCACGGCGACATCACCGGGAAGGAATGTCTCGCACCGGACGCCGGCGCAGTGTACGAACGGGTCCTCGACTACCGCGCCGCCGACCTCGGCCCCGTGGTGGCCTGCCCCAGCACGGTCGAGAACGTCAAACCGGTCGGCGAGGCCGCGGGCACGGAGGTGCAGCAGGCCTTCCTCGGCTCCTGCACCAACGGGCGGCTGGAGGACTTCGAGATCGCGGCCCGGATGCTCGCCGGCCGCAAGGTCGCTCCGGGCCTGCGCTTCTACGTCGTCCCCGCCAGCCGCGAGATCTTCCGGGCGGCGGTGGCGGCCGGCTACGTCGAGACGCTGATCGCCGCCGGGGCCGTGGTGAACCAGCCGGGGTGCAGCCTGTGCTGCGGCCGCAGCGGCGGCCTGATGGACGCCGGCGAACGGATCATCAGCAGCAACAACCGCAACTTCATCGGCCGGATGGGCAGTTCGCAGGCCGAGATCTACCTCGGCTCGCCCGCGACCGTCGTGGCATCGGCGATCGAAGGCCGGATCACCGACCCCCGCACCTATCTGAACTGAACTCAAGGAGGCAGTCATGACGGAGACGACACACCGGGTCCCGGTCCGCATCCCCTCGCGGACCGGCGCGGACGCACTGCGGGTGACGGACGCCGCCGTCGGCAGGATCGCCGCGTCCCTCGGAGCCGACGCCCGGGACAAGGCGCTGCGCATCGGGGTGAAGCCCGGTGGCTGCTCGGGGCTCTCGTACACCATGTACGTCGAGGACGAGGTCGCGGCGAGCGACACCACCATCGAGCGCGACGGCGTCCGCATCGTGGTGAGCGAGACGGCGATGCCGTATCTGAAGGGCACCACCCTCGACTACGAGGAGGGGCTCATGGAGTCCGGCTTCGTCTTCGACAACCCCAACGCCTCTTCCTCCTGTGGTTGCGGCAACAGCTTCAACTGACCTTTTCCGTCGCTAACTTGGGAGGCACACCATGAGCAGCACGGCACAGCAAGCCGCGGTCCGCACCGCGATCACCGTGACCGACGCCGCACGCGCGGCGCTGCGCGAGCTGGCGCAGCCCGAGTCGGGGTCGGAGCGTCCCGCACTGTTCGTCTCGGTGGAGTCCGAGGACGGCGGCGAGTTCCGCTACGAGTTCGCCTGGCGGACCACGGCGGAGGTACGTCCCGGGGATCTGGCCACGGACTGCGAGGAGTTCGCCGTCGTGGTCGCCGAGGCCGACGCCGGCCGGCTGGCGGGCGCCACGCTGGACGCGGACCCGCAGTTCGGGGTGGTGATCAGCAACCCGAACGCGGACTCCGAAGCCGCGCCGGACTCCGGCGGCGCCCCGGCCTCCGCCGACGACGACGAGCTGCGGGCCCGCGTCGAGAAGCTCTTCGCCGAAACCGTGAATCCGGCGCTCGCCTCGCACAGCGGCGCCATCAAGCTGGAGCGGATCGAGGACGGAGTGCTCTATGTCAGCCTGCTGGGCGGCTGTCAGGGGTGCAGCGGCGCCGCGCTGACCCTGGCGGACGGCATCGAGCGGTTCATCGTCGACGCGATGCCCC
Source organism: Streptomyces sp. NPDC050610 (assembly GCF_040654875.1). Lineage (NCBI taxonomy): Bacteria > Bacillati > Actinomycetota > Actinomycetes > Kitasatosporales > Streptomycetaceae > Streptomyces > Streptomyces sp. NPDC050610. Next base: position 398,561 of record NZ_JBFAIV010000003.1, read on the forward strand.
AGATACGCAAGATCGTCGATGTGACCAACCACGCCGCCGGCGCCAACCCGTTCCTCCGCTGAAGGGAGCCCCCCGATGACGCTCCCCACGGAGACCGCTCACCCCGACCTCGAAGGCCTGGGCACGTATTCGTACGGCTGGGCCGATTCCGATGTGGCCGGTGCCGCGGCCAAGCGCGGGCTGTCCGAAGAGGTCGTCCGCGATATCTCGGCGAAGAAGAACGAGCCGGAGTGGATGCTCAAGCTCCGGCTCAAGGGTCTGAAGCTGTTCGGCAAGAAGCCCATGCCGACGTGGGGCTCGGACCTCACCGGCATCGACTTCGACAACATCAAGTATTTCGTGCGGTCCACCGAGAAGCAGGCGGCTTCCTGGGAGGACCTGCCCGAGGACATCAAGAACACCTACGACAAGCTGGGCATCCCGGAGGCGGAGAAGCAGCGTCTGGTCGCCGGGGTCGCCGCGCAGTACGAGTCGGAGGTCGTCTACCACCAGATCCGTGAGGACCTGGAGGAGCAGGGTGTGCTGTTCCTGGACACGGACACGGCGCTCAAGGAGTACCCGGAGATCTTCCAGGAGTACTTCGGCACGGTCATCCCGGTCGGCGACAACAAGTTCGCGTCGCTGAACACGGCGGTGTGGTCGGGCGGCTCG